>JANQFB010000019.1 GCA_028278085.1 Chitinophagales bacterium | reverse complement strand
CCAGGAAGCCTTATTGCCAACCGTCAACGAATTGAAAAGCGTGGTTAAGGATGCCTTTGTATTGTATAAGCCCAAAGATATTGTTTCCGGCGACTTTTTATGGTTTTCCGCAAAAGGAGAGCATATCCTTATTGCCGCAGCCGATTGTACGGGGCACGGTGTTCCCGGAGCTTTCATGAGTATGATCGGCAATGCTTTGTTAAATGAGATCGTCAATGAAAAAGGTATCATCCGGCCGGCGAATGTGTTGGAACGGCTGCGGGAAGGGATCATCCAATCCCTGAAGCAAAGCCCGGAGAGAGGGGCCGCTAAAGATGGTATGGATATCGCCTTATGTAAGATCGATCCCCAATCCATGGAACTGGAATTTGCCGGCGCCTATAATCCTTTGTACCTGGTGAGGAATGACCAACTGCTGGAAACCAAAGGCGATAAACAGCCTATAGGGATCCATATCCTGAAAAGCAACAAACCTTTCACGAACCATAAGATCAAGCTGGAACCAGGGGACAGGTGCTACCTCTTTTCGGACGGATATGTCGACCAGTTCGGTGGTCCTCACAACCGTAAATTTACCTACAATCGCTTTCGGGATCTGCTATTGGAGATCCGGGATAGATCCCTTGCCGATCAAAAAGACTACCTCGACCGTAAGATCACCGAATGGATGAGCGATCATCCCCAGATCGACGACATTTTGGTGATCGGCTTTGAATGTTAACCACCGCTGCGGAACAATTGTTTCAGGGAATCCGGTGGGATATCGTTCGACAAGCCTTCGTATATGGAGCGGATAAAGGTATCTTCCGGATATTTCCGGGTATAGGCCTGGCAATGCCGGCTGGCTGCTATCGCTTCACCGGCCTCCAGGGCGCAGTGAATGGCAATACGAAGCGCTTTTCGCTCCGAAGGATAGGATAGTTTTAGCAATTCCTCAGCCTGCCGGTACGCTTCATCGAAATTTTTCAGACGGAAATTCACCTCCATCAGCTTCAATAAAATATTCGGATTGTCCGGAGAAAAATGAAGCGCCTCCAGAAACTGTTCTTTGGCCCGAGGATAATCGTTGGCGATGTTCATGTAGTAGATACCGTTGTCCAGCAGGATCACTCCGAATACGGTATCGTTTCCCTGGAGGGCATAAGGTCTGAGATGATCGGTAATGTTCAGTTTCCGGATGATATAATCCTCCGTGGGAGTCTCCGGATGAAGGATCCCAACGGCGCTGTGCAAGGTTGTTTCCGCCCATTCGTAATAGGTTTTGAAAATATGGATGCCCATATGCTCTAACCTCCGGGACAGGGGATGCAAAGAGCTGTTTACCGCGAAAACCGGCAGGGATAGCAGGATAAATGCCAAACTCACCGGTAAGGCTTTCCGGATCAGTAGCTCCTCCTTTTGTAAAGGTTCGACCACCAACACCGTGAGCACCAATAAGGGTATGGCCGGTATGGAAAAAAGGTCCCAGTCCATCGGCATGGAGAGCAGGGGGTTGATCATGAACAAAAAGAGGCTGTACAGCAACAGGGTGGAGCCTATCGCCAACACCGGAACGGAGTTCCACCTGATCATGTTCTTATATTTCAGGATGATCACCACCAGCAATACCAGGGCAGGCGGTGACCAAAGCAGGATAACATTTAAAAAATCGAAAAAATGATTGAAGCTTAGCAAATTGTATCGATCCAGCGGTGGGTCGGGCGACAGTAATGGCAGGAATACATGCTCGAATGCCGTGGAGTGCTCCAAACCCCTGCTATCTTGATAACTTTCGAAAACGAAAAAATATAAAACCGCACCGGCCAGGATTACCGGGAGAAAAACAAAGATTAAGACACCTTTCCAGCTAAGCAGGGAGGTGATCCACGGTTGTTTGTGAGCATATTTTGACAGTACGCTCAGGAATAAGGCCGGCAGCAATAGCAGGGAGGTCGGATGAACTTTGATACAAAGCAAGCCTAAAATGGTCAGCCCTGCCAGCTCCACGGCTTTGCCCCGGCGGATATAGGAAAGCAGCAAAATGAACCATCCCAACTGCATCCAATAAACGATCGGGTAAAATTCCATATGGCCATAGAATACCTGCATAAACGGAGCGCTGATACCGATCCCCGTGAAAATGAGTTTCCACCAGGTGCTTTGCAGGAAATTCAGGATCCACAGGCACCAGGTCATCACAAAGCCCATACCGCATATGATCCCGGTCCAGATAAATATCTCTTTCAGCGATCCGCCGGTAAGCGCAGAAAAAAAGACAAAAATAGGTATGGTGGTCCGCCGGCCTCCCGAAGGGCTGAGATCAAGGGCCCATAGTCCTTGCCGATAAGCCTCCGGAATGGCATCGAATTTAGTGTCCAGGCTTTGCCCGATAATCATGGCATCACCATAAATATCTTTGGCAATGGGGAAGTAAGCAAACAATATGCCCATGGTCACCGCCAGGAGCGAAGCCCATCCCAAAGCACTAAGGGGTGGTTTTGAGGGGAAGGCAGGTAATGTGACGGGTGGTGGGAATAGAGCCAACAGGATCAGCCCCAAGCTGAGGCATGGGATCAGGTAGGGGAAAGGGGCCGGTAAAAAATAAAGAAAATGGGTGCCCCACCAATGATAGGGATCTGCCAGTCCAAAGCCATACAAGGATAGAAATCCGAGCCCGGTGAATAATAATGGCCGGTCGATCGTCGAACGTTTCAAATGCCGGTGGTTAAAATGCGGTGTTGATAGCTGCTAATTTAACAATTCATCGCTAGATTGAGACCCGGTCCCGGCCTCATTGGGTAAAATTCCTGTCCACGCATTTATACCGCCTGTATGAAGGATCACGGGCTTGAGTTTTCGAAAACCCTTAATTTCTGTTAGTTTTATATGAGCTATTCGAATTGTTTAAGAAAAACGGAAGAAGATCCTATGAATTACTTATCTAACATTACCGCGTATATATTACAAAGCCTGCTCATCGTATCCTTATCGATCACTAGCTTGGTACAAGTTCAGGCCCAATGCTGGGACTGGGATTGGGCGCTTAGCGTCGCCGGAAACGGCGAGGGTATATTCGGCAACGGACTGGAAGCCGATGGGGAAGGCAACTTTTATGTCGGAGGGATCTTTGATACGGGAACAGTGGTATTCGATAACTTCACCCTTACCAACACCAATGACAACGGGGGATCTAACGATATATTCCTGGTCAAGTACAATGAAGATCACCAGGTGATATGGGCCAAACAAGGCGGCGGCGGTTCCGATGACCGGGCGGAGGATATGGCAGTAGATCCACAGGGTAACATTTATTTAACCGGTACCTTCAAAAGCGATTCGATTGTTTTTGACGATGTGATCCTCTATAATACCCGGACCAATAATACGGGAGACATTTTCCTGGTCAAATATACCCCTGAAGGTAAAGCCGACTGGGCTATTGCCGGTGGCGGACTGAACCGCGACGACGGCTATAACGTAGCCGTTGACGACTCTTCTTTCATCTATATCAGCGGCGCCACTTTCAGCCCGTTTTTCTATATCGGGGATGATACCCTCTTCAAATTCGGCGGAACCGCTGAGCTATACCTGGTGAAAGTCGATACGGCCGGTAATATCATTTGGTCGGTCGATGGGAATGGCGACAATAATTTTGTGATCACCTCCGGTTTGCAGACGGGCTCGGTCGGTGGGCAGATCAGTATTGCCGTTACCGGTACCTATAACGGCAGCAGCATGAAACTCGAAGATACTGTATTGAACAATAGCGGAGGATTTACCGATTTTTTCCTCGCCCGTTATAACAGCAGCGGACAATTGTTATGGGCAAGGAACGGCGGCAATTCAACCAACGCCTTCACCAACGAATTATGGGTAGATAAACATGGGGATATGATCATCACCGGCTCTTACATCGGTAATTCTGTGGTTATCGGAAACGATACGGTTTTTAATTCGGGTTCGGCAGCTAACATCTTCCTGGCCAAATATAATCCTGCCGGCCAGGTCGAATGGGCTACCGGAAGCCAGGGGCCGAGCAACGATGGTGTGCAGTCGGTTATCACAAATGATGCCGGAGACATATACCTGACCGGGGGCTTTAACAGCGATACGGTTTGGTTTGACAATCATTTCCTGGTAAAAGCGACAGCAGCCTTACCGGATCATGATATTTTCCTGACCCGGTATGATGCCAACGGCAATGCCCTGGAAGCGCATAGGGTGGGAGATGCTGAGATCGATGTCGGATATGACCTGACCCTGGATCAGTATGGTAACGTTCTGATGGTGGGAACCTTCAATAGTCCCACCATGGATTTTGGTCCGAACACGATCACCGGCACGGGAGTAGACCTGTTCCTGGCGCGGTTTGCCGAGTTTAACCACCTCGTTAAACCGGTGGTATCACAGATCACCTGTTTCGGAGATACCGATGGTATGATCGGGCTGGACCTGCCTGGCGGCTTCAGCGGGTTTACCTACTCCTGGTCGACAGGGGCAACGACAGATGCCATCGATGGCCTGACGGAGGATATATACCAGGTAAACGTGATGGATAGTTCCGGTTGTACGGCCATGCATGATGTCCCGATCTCGGAACCGCCTTTGTTGGTTTTGGAAAGCGATGTTACCCCTGATAATGGCAGTGCGCAAGGCGCTATCGATGTGACGGTTACCGGAGGGGCTCCGCCTTATGATTATAGCTGGTCGAATGGAGCCATTACCGAAGATATCACCGATCTGGCAGCCGATATCTATACCCTCATCCTTACTGACGACCGGGGCTGCACCGATACCCTGGAAGCTATGGTAGGTGGGGTTGGTATTCAAACCATGCCAGGCTCAGGGGACAATATTCGCATTGTTCCCAATCCGAATGCCGGCAAATTTTATGTTAGCGGGCTCGATTTTCCGGCTGAACATATCCAATTATTCCGGGTAACCGGGGAACTGCTTTGGGAGGGATCCGGGCTTGCGGGTATTCCTGAGTTGACCACCGGCTTGTATATATTAAAGATAGACCTTCCCCAACGTCAAGTGCTGCGGAAAGTGGTTGTAATGGCCGATCGTTAGATCAGCTATCTTCGATGGGAATGAATTTAAAAGGAACACTGACCATATCCGCTAACTCTTCCCCGACGTCCAGCATATATTCATCATCATCGTCGTAGAACCATAAGATCTCTACGGGGTTACCGGCTGTATTGATCTTATCCAGTTGAAATACCAGGTTATATAAGTGCTTGGATGTAGCGGTATTGAAATAATTGATCTTCAGGTTGAAGGTTGTCGAAGCATTGGGTTGGGCGGCATATTCGGATAGCCAGGAAATTACCGGTTCAAAAAACTTATCGGCATTTTCCGGAAAAGACCGTCCGTCGATCTCAAACAGGTTAGCATCCTTGTCCAACGTAATACTGGGCGTATCGTCTGTCGATGCTATGAATAACTTTTTCAATATGCAGGGATTTTAGCGAATTCGTAAATATAAAAATAGTTGGATTCATCCTGGCTAAAATTCAAAAATAAAGAAACTTTTAATTTGAACAACTGCTTTGACCGGACCAAAAGATGAGCGCTTTTCCCGTTCGGCAAAAGTGATCCGGCATCAAGTCTGTAAAACAAAAGCAGGTGACGGGAGAATTCCGGTTAATCCCGGTTAACAACCTTTATCGTTTGTTGCTTGTCTTTGGAGGTGATCTTCACCAGGTATATCCGGTTGCCCTTGGCAGGGGCGATAAAAGGGAAGGTATAATTGCCCTGGGGAAGCTTGCCTTCATAGAGCTTCGCCACTTTTTTACCCATGAGGTCAAATACTTCGAGGGTGATATTCTGGGCATCGGGATTGTTGATGGTGATACCGGTTTTATTACGGAAGGGGTTAGGGTATGCCCCGATGGTGAAATCGATATTTTCAAAGGTGGTGGAATACGATAGCCCGTCGTTGATCCTGAACTTTTTGATAAAAACACCGTCGCCGTCGCTGTCATAAGACAAGTACAGGTGATTGTCGATCTGTGCCATATAGGGCCTGAAATGCTGATGCCCGGCAATGGACCGGTTGTCCAATAATTTAAAGTCGTTGTCGAAAACGGCAATTTTGATCGTTTCCGGATCCTGGGCTTTTTGCTGGTGCATGTAGCCGATTTGCCACAGGTTGTTTTGCCGGTCGAAGTTTACACCGGTCGAGAAATAATTTTTTTCTCCGGTAAGGCCGTGGATCAGGGTATCCGTAAAAGTTTCTCTCGGCGTCCAGTCAGGATCCCAATGGTAGACCACGAGGTGCCTTTGGGTGATGTCGCCTGCAAAAATATAGAATTGGTGATTGGCGTATACGGCATGTGCCAGCCTGGGCCAGGGGATAGGTGAATGGACGACCGAAGCTTGTAATTCCTTGAGGTCCGGATCGAATTTTTTCATATGCTGCTGTTGAACATCTTTCCCCCACAACAGGTAGATCGCTGTCTTATCCGTTACCATAAGGAGGTGATTGGTACCGTTATCCTGGCTGGCTACAGTTTTCAGGCGACCGATCCTTTCTCCGTTCAGACTGAATTTAGCCAGGTACAAACGATCGTCGCCGCCGGTAGAAAAAGTCAGATAAATATGGCCTTTGAAAATAACATGCTGGTGATCTTTGATATAGCTACCGCTGGAAATTTCCTGCAGGTCGATCAGCAAGACGGGAGGAGAAACCTCGCGAAGATAGGTGTTGAGGGTCCGTAGATGGATCTGGTTGCCGGTTCCGCTACTCAGGTACAAATGGTTACCATCCGCACTGGGAATACACCAGATATTGCTGGAGGCCAATTGGACGGAATCATCCAGGGTCAGGTAATTATTGGCAAAAACACCGGAAAAGTAAAAGCAAAGAAGGGCGCTGAATAAGCGTAGAAGTATTTTCATTTTTGTTGTTTAAGAGAATCCTACAAACATCCTCGAGCACCTCGTATCAACCCAGCCCGTAAATAACCCCGAATTTCATGCAATGAATGCGGTATCTTCACTGGCCTTTCTTTCCGGATTTGATACTGATAAATAGTCTACGTAAAAGAATAGATCTTGTTTCGTTTAATTCTACGGGCTATCCGATAGCTGTAGACCCTGGTCATGTTAACCGAGGGATGCACCGATAAGTTCAATTTCCATGGTATTATTAATATTTTTATTCTAACCAGTGGCAGGTTTTAAGGATTAACGGCAGTATCCGATCATCCGATGGGTTTTATTCTCTTTAATCCTTCCTAATTTTACAGCACTCACAGAATTTTTATCATCGGGAAAAACAAGATCAATGGTAAAATACGGTAAATGGATCGGTGCAGGCCTGGGCTGGGCGATGGGAGGGCCGATAGGGGCAATTCACGGATTCACCCTGGGGTCGCTTTTCGACAATACCAAGGTATCCGCCGGGCGGACTACCCCAGGCGCAGATTTTGGCGTCAGCTTGCTGGTATTGGCTGCAGCGGTCATTAAAGCGGATGGGCGGATCAATCCCAGGGAATTGGAATATGTCAGAAAGTTTTTTGATCAGCAGTTTGGCACCGCGCATACCCGCGAACGGATGCAATTGCTGCAGGAGATCATCAAACAGCAATATTCCCTTCGCCAGGTAAGCCTGCAAATTAAGGCCCACACCCAACATCCTTCCCGCCTGCAATTGGTCCATTTCCTGTTTGGGATATCGGCATCCG
>JANQFB010000173.1 GCA_028278085.1 Chitinophagales bacterium | reverse complement strand
TTTGGAGATCAGGATGTCTTTGGAGGGGGTGGAATCATTCGTCCGGATGGCGTCACCTTCGATCATAAAGGGAGAAAAGGTCGCCCAGTCAAAATCATTGCCTATTCCTTTTAATACGATCCCTTCGATGTTCTCCTTGGTTTTCATAATACCGGCTTTAGTGGCAAAAACCTGTATATGACGGATCCCGGGGATGGTATCGAGGTGAGGATAAAAGTCTTGCCGGGTGCTGACCGCGATCCCTTCGAAAGAACGGTTGGCATCAAAGTGAGTGATCTGGATATGCCCCCAGAATCCGTAGATCTTTTCGCTGATTATCTTTTGAAAACCTGTAACTGTAGCTGTGGCGATGATCATCACCAACATACTCAGCGCCACGGCGATCAAGGCGATCCGAACAATAAACCGGCTGAACGATCTTTTGGCGCCCAGGGCAATTCTGTTGGCTATGAAAAATTCCCAGTTCATGGATGGTGGAGCGCTCAAAAGTAAAGGAATGTGGAGTGGTTACAGCCTCCTTTCCCGGAAATTTTGAATTTCGAAAGTGAATTACTGAAAACCAAAGAAAGTATTTAATTTTACCGGGTATCGGGCATAAAAATATGAAATTTCTTTCAGCGGTCGCTTTCGCGGTAATCGTTATCCATGCTATCGGTTGTGCACCAAAGGTTCATTCTTCTACCAAACCACCGGAACTCCAATCCAAAAAGCTAACCTTACAGGGAGGGAAAAGGAATAAACGGAAACAACCGCTTCAAACCGGTGCCGAACAAATTGACCTTTACCTACCCTTACTGGAGCAAAAGCGGGTCGGGCTGGTGGTTAACCATACTTCCCTGATCGAAGACATCCATTTACTGGATACCTTACTGAGCATTGGCGTCAACGTCCGGAAGATCTTCGCTCCCGAACATGGGTTTCGGGGTCTGGCAGATGCCGGGGAGCATTTCGATAACACCCGGGATTTCAAAACGGGCTTGCCGATCATATCCTTATATGGCAGGAATAAAAAGCCAACCCCAAGCCAGTTGTCCGAGCTCGACGTGGTCATCTTCGATATACAGGATGTCGGCGCACGCTTTTATACCTATATTTCTACCATGCACTATGTGATGGAAGCCTGCGCGCCGTTGGGTATACCGGTTTTGGTATTGGATCGCCCCAATCCGAACGGCCATTATGTCGACGGCCCGATCCTGAAATCGGAGCTCCACTCCTATGTCGGGATGCACCCGGTACCGGTGGTGCATGGCATGACCGTAGGCGAATATGCGCAGATGATCAACGGAGAATTCTGGCTGGCGGATTCCGTGCAATGCCAACTGACCGTTATCCCTTGTAAAGGTTATGACCATCAATATCTATACGAATTGCCGGTGAATCCTTCACCCAACCTCAAGGATATGATGGCGATCTACCTCTACCCCTCCTTGTGTTTGTTCGAGGGAACCATCGTGAGCGTGGGGCGCGGAACCTCCAAGCCATTCCAGATATTCGGCCACCCGGAATTTGAAGGAGGGAATTTCCAGTTCACACCGGTTAGTCGGGTCGGGGCCAGCGCTCCTTTGTACAAAGGACAGGAATGCAAAGGTTACGACCTATCCGGTCTGGATATGCAGGAGTTGGTCAATACCAGGAAACTTTCCTTGCATTGGCTCATCTCTTTCTACCAGGAATTTCCCAATAAAGACGCTTTTTTTAACAACTACTTCAATTATTTATCGGGCGACAAAGCCCTGCAAGACCAGATCATTGCACAAATGGGTGAACAGGAGATCCGGGAATCGTGGAAAGAAGAGCTCGAAGCTTATAAGGTTATCCGCAAAAAGTATTTATTGTACAAGGATTTTGAATGAACCGACGAAGAGGAGGCCAACTGGT
The DNA here is from genome assembly GCA_028278085.1 of Chitinophagales bacterium. Taxonomy (GTDB): domain Bacteria; phylum Bacteroidota; class Bacteroidia; order Chitinophagales; family JANQFB01; genus JANQFB01. The sequence continues at coordinate 138 of JANQFB010000173.1, read as the reverse complement.
TCCGGGAGCATGCTTGATCTGAGCGGCTCGCTATCCCAGGGAAATATATGCCAATGGAAAAGATGAAAATAGTATTTATGGGCACGCCGGAATTTGCCGTGGCATCCCTGGATATATTGGTTCGACATAACTATGATA
>JANQFB010000143.1 GCA_028278085.1 Chitinophagales bacterium | reverse complement strand
TCCATTCACCGTTTTGATCGGCTGGGTATTTGTGATGATGGAACTGGTCGGGGATTACAGCGAAAATCCGTTTGAAGGATTGGGTAATGACATCCCCATGCTGGCCCTTTGCCGCACCATCGAGATCGACCTGCGGGAAACATTGGGAGAAACCGATCTGCCACCCGCCATCGAGGCAAAGAACTGGACGCTGATGTAATCCCGAATGAGCGACAGATCCGATCCTATCCTGGTCGGGATAACCCCCTGTCAATTATCCGGCACCGGCTGCATCAGCCTGGGTAGCCATAACATCAAAACCCGATACTTTGGGCCAGATCACCGTATCCGGCATGGTCCCTAATTCCAGCATGATCTCGGTTAATTGTTGATGCAATTCCTGCCGTTTCGCTTCATATTCACCGCTATCCTTTTCCCAGGCCAGGTTATCCATTTCTTCCGGATCGTTGATCAGGTCATACATCTCATACTGGGCTTTCTGGCCATAGTGGGGATCGAAATAAACCGCATACTTCCATTCTTTGTTAAGAATGCAGCGAATATGGCAGGGCCCCATATCGGCCGGGTTGAAGGTCGTCAGGTAGGTATCGTCATAGGTAAAGTGGATATAGTCATTCACCTGTGCATGAGGATGATCCAAAACAGGGGTCAGGTCCTTGCCCTGGAATTTCCAATGTTTGCGATCGACGCCTGCTATGTTGGCCAATGTCGGCATCAGGTCGATCAATCCGGATAAGGCTTCGGTGGTTTGCGGTTCGGGATACATTTTGGGATTCGAGAAGATCATCGGTATATTCAGGCTCTGCCGGTAAACATTATACATCTTTTGCCGCTGCATCCCGTGCGACATGGCCATATCCCCGTGATCACTGATCCGCACGATCAGTGTATCGGGGGTAAAGCCGTTGTCATCCAGGGCATCCAATACCTTAACGATCTCCTGGTCGACCAAAGAGGTCAGGTAAGCATAGAACTGGATGTATTTTTTGGCTTCCTCCGGCCGGAGGATCGGGCCATTGGTTTGGCACAGCCTTTTCCAGGCCGTCTGAACATAGGGCTTGGTATCCAGGTTTTCCATCAGGGATACCGGCATATGAACCGGGATATTTTCAAAGTCTTCGTCCTTATAGCCGGCAGCTTCATATAAGGGGGTTCCGTCGGTAGGGAAATTTTTGATAAATCTGCCCGCCTGTTTATCCGCAGCATCGTCATCGTAAACCGTTGATCCGGCCGTGCCGGGGAAGGACAGCACATCGTGCGGGTTTACCAACGACACAACAAGGAAAAAGGGCTGTTCACCTTTCTTTTCTTTATAGGTATTCAGAAACTCCAATACACTGGCTTTTCTCCGCTCTTCTTCCGGAATGGCATCCCCATACCAGGCGCTTTGACCGTCGCCATCCACAAAACGCCCGTCATTATTCACATCTCCACCGCCAAAATTGAACATTTCCATGTCATCACCCGCATCGGGATAGTTCCAACCGTTAAACCGCCAATGGTTGGCAATATGCTCCGGATCCGCGGGTGTCCAGTACAACTGATCGATCTGCTTGTCCGGATCGGGCTCCTCTTCCGTATTGTTGAGGTATTCCACCGGCTTGGTCAGATGCCATTTTCCTTTGTATTCCACATGATAGCCGGCAGTCTCCATCATTTTACCCATATTCTGATAATTGGCCGAGAGGAATTGCTGCATGGTTTGCTTCATCGATCCCGGATCGTCAAATCCCAGTACTTGTGTTACCTTATGATGAGCCGGATAAGTACCGGAGAAAAGGGTCACTCGGCTCGGGGAGCAGGTGCAGGAATTGCAATGAGCCCGGTTAAAAGTCAGGCCATTCGCCCGTAATCGCTGCATCGCCGGAAGATTGGCTTCCGCCCAGTCTTTATCAAAATCTTGTATCCAGGTCTGCTGGTCGGTGATGATCATGACGATGTTCGGTTGTTTTTTCAGTTGTTCAAGAGCCATGGTATTAGTTTTTTAGGGTTTGTGAAGAGGATATCCATATTAAATTCAAGGTATGAAAAAGTTATCAAATGAATGAACTTTCGGATAACAAATCTGCCATAAATATGGGTATAAAAATTGGCAGGCTTTCCTATTTTTGGCAGGAAATTGAAAGCTATGAAGTTTATCCCCTTGCTATCGCTGCTCCTGGTATACCCACTGATCATTAATGCGCAACAAAAACCACCTGTCTCGACTGCCGGTGATCAAAGCCCGGTGATCATGGCGGAGCAGGGGGATGTGAATATCAATTATGGCGTTCCCCAAAAAGTGGTGGATCGCCTGGAAGAATTGCTGGAGCTCAAAGATATCAAGCTCGACCAACGGGAGGCCGAATTGAGATCTATGACCGAGAAATACAAACAGTTGCTCAAGCAATTGGAAGAGATGGCCGGCAATGATGAGATCCAGGCATCGGTCAGATCAAGGTTGGAGGCCGGAGAACTCGAAGAAGCCGAACAATTGTTAGAAAAAGAGTTGGCAAAGAATGTCGATAAGATGAACGAATTTATCCGGAAGGCCGCTTCCAGCGCCAATCAACTGGGGGATATCAAAGAAATGCAATTGGAATTCGAGGAGGCGAAAAAATATTACGAACAAGCCGTCAGCCTGTATCCCGGCGATCATCAATACCATCAGGACCTGGCAAAATTATTCGCCAAGCTCGGTAAGCATGATAAGGCTGTCCGGTCCTATGAAAAAGCGCTCGAGATCGTTATCAGCAGCCTGGGGAAGGATCATATGGAGGCGGCGGATTGCTACAATGGTATCGGGAAAGCCTGGCAGGATAAAGGCGATTTTGACCGATCATTGGAATATCTTCAAAAAAGTATTGACATTCAATTAGGCGCCGAACAGCCGACCAGCCTGCTGGCAGCCGAAACCTATGTTTTGATGGGCCAGACGCTGTTTTTTAAAGGAAAATATGACGAAGCCCTGGAACAATTGGAAAAAAGCCTGGTTATTCGCGTGATGATCCATGGCAACAGCCATCCCTTAACCGCCCAGGTATACGATAATATGGGGATCTGTTGGTTAAAAAAAGGGACGCTTAACAAAGCCTTGGAATACCTGGAAAAAAGCGCGGATATCCGTTACCGGTCTTATGGTCCGACACATCCTCAACTCAGTTTTACCTATAATAACATTGCGGCGGTGTGGTATTACCGGGCTGATATGGCCAAGTCGCTGGAATATATGGATAAAGTGTTGGAGATCCAGCAAACGCATCTCTCCGAGAACCACCCCATGCTCGGCTCTACCCATAATAACATCGGCACCCTGCACAATGGTCTGGGCAACTACGAACAGGCTCAGCGCCATTTGGAAAAGGCCCTTCACATCCGCCTGGCCTCCCTCGGTCCGGATCATCCGCAAACCGGTGCCATCTATGTCAATATCGGCAACAACCTGGCTTTGCAGGGGAAATATGATCCCGCACTGGAAAAAATGCAAAAAGGCCTGGATATCCAGTTGAAAGCCCTGGGGGAGAAACATCCCAGTATCGGAAACACCCTCCGGGATATGGCTGCCATCAAGGCTAAAAAAGGGGAGCACCGCGAAGCCCTCGATCTTTACCAACAAAGCCTGGATATCCGCCTGAAATTCGTGGAGCCCGGCCATCCCGAGCTTGCGGAAAATTACCTGGGCATGGGCTTATCCCATACGGCCCTGGATCAAAAAACCAAAGCCAAAGAACTGCTGGAAAAAGCCCTAAAGATCCGGAAAGAGCATTTCGAAGCGGGTAATCCAAAGATCCTGGAGGTGGAAGCTGCTATCGAAGATCTGGAATGATCCAAAGCTGATCCTCCCGATAAGATTTATCATTTTCATAGGTTTTCTTTTGCGTTATTTATATAGTAAGTTTGACGATAAAACCAATTGACTATGCCGGATCTCTCCTCCTGGGCCCAATACCTGAACGACCCTTTCGTACTGATCGGGTTTGCCATCATGCTGTTTACCGGCGTGATGACCGTTATCCTGAAAAAAAACCTGCTGACCCTATCCAAAGCGGGCACCCAAAAGATCCTGCAACAACTGTTCCTCTATGCCTTTCTGCTGATCTTAGCCACCATCATCCTGGTTGGGGTGATCTCAGTCAACAACACCCCTGCGGTATCGAATTCCAACCCCGGAACCAACGATAACGTACAGCAGCCGGAACCTGCCTCCACAGCGCCGGCAACCACCAAACCTGCGGTCAATGAAATAAAGACCGAGGGCGATCAGAGTCCGGTGATCATCGGCGGGGAAGGAAATGTAGAGGTGAATTTCGGCGATAACAACAAAAAGGATGGCGAATAGATCCGATCCCAATTTTGCCTCCCGGTTGATCATCCGATCATTTTGACCCATCCGTTCAGATGTTAGATCCTGCTTCCATCATGCGTTATATACTATTGCTGAGCCTGGCATTCGGGCAGCTAACGATCAACGCGCAGGACCGGCCGGATATTTCCACCTCTGGTGATAAAAGCCCGGTAGTGATCGCAGACCAGGGAGATGTTAACATCAACTACGGCGTACCACAAAAAGTAGTAGACCGCCTGGAAGAATTGATGCAACTCAAGGATATCAAGCTGGAAAAGAGAGAAGCCGAACTGATCACCTTAACCAAAAAGTATAAGCTCCTCCAGGAACAACTGGCCAAAAACAACCTGGATAATGACCTTGAATTAGAAGCCAGGGCAAAACTGGAGGAAGGTGACTTCGAAGGAGCGGAACAACTCATCCGGCAATCCCTGGATCAACAAATGGCAGCAGTTGAAAAATACAAACTAAATGCAGCCCGTAATGCGCATGAACTGGGGAGTATTAATGAAATGAAATTAGATTTTCAAGGTGCCATAACCTACTACCGTCAAGCGACCATCCTGGATCCCGAAAATGCTGAATACCGGGAAGACCTCGGGAAAATGCAGTTAAAGGCCGGTGATTACCAGGCTGCAAAAAATGCTTTCGAGGAAGTCCTGGCCATGCGGCAAAAGAATCTGCCGGCCGATCATCCGGATATTGGCAAAAGCCTGATGAATGTGGGTACCGCCTTGTTCAAAATAGGCGATTATCAGCAAGCCTTGGATCACCACCAAAATAGCCTGGAGATCTTCCGGGTTTCCTATGGAGATGAACATGAAGAAGTAGGTGATTGCTACCATAACCTGGGTTTGGTATGGATGACCATGGGCGATTTCAAGCAGGCGATGGGTTTCTATCAAAAATCGCTGATCATCAGGATTGCGCTTGCCCGGACCGATCCGCTCAAGATCGGCACTTCCTACAACAATATCGGTGTCCTGTTCCTCTACCAGGGAATGTTTGACCGCGCGAAAGAATACCTGCAAAAACGGATGGACTTAATTGTTAATACCTATGGAGCCGATCACCCGGAAGCAGCAGACTGCTATAATAACCTGGCCGCTGTTTTCCAGTACCAGGGTGATTTTGAAAAAGCCCTGTCCTATTTCAGGAAAAGCTTCGATATCCGGGTGCAATACCTTGGACCCGATCATCCCGATGTGGCCGATAGCTATAATAATATCGGTGTCGTGCTCCAGGGCTCCGGAGACCATGCGGAATCCCTGGAATATTTTCAAAAATGCTTCGACATTAAATTGAAGTCCGTCGGAGAAGATCACCCCTCGCTTGGGATGTCCTATAATAACATTGGCGCAGCACATTGGTTCATGGGAGATTACGAGAATTCATTGAAATATCTTCAAAAGGCCCTGAACCTCCATATCAGAGTCTATGGCGAACAACATCCATCCGTTGGCGATAGCTATTGTAATTTAGGAGATGTCTGGCTTAAAAAAGAAGATTACCGGAAAGCCGGCGAGCATTATCAAAAAAGCCTGGACATCCGACTGAACACCCTTCCGGCAGATCATCCCGATCTGGCCGACAATTACAAAGGACTCGGCAGATCTAATTTAGCTCTTAAAGAAAAAGAGCTGGCCAGATCCTATTTCCGCAAGTCCATCGAGGTCCTCAAGAAACACCATGATCCGGAAAGTGAAGCGGTCAGATCTGTCGAAAACGAGCTGACGGCCATCGAATAATCCAAGTCAGAAAGGGGTTTAACGGAACCACCGCAAAAAACGCTGCCGGGAAAGCCCCGGCAACGTTAGGGAAAAAGCCCCACTGGAAAAACTACTACTTAATAAACTTCAAAAGCCTTTACTGATGCACTACCCTTCGGGAGATGTGTTGATCCCCTGATACCACCTTGAGGATATAGATCCCTTTGGGAAGGTGGCTGATATCCAATGAAGTGGTGCCGGATGCCAGGCCGGTAGCGACATAAGCTTCCTGGCCAAGCGCATCATATAAGATTAGGTCATCAACCGTTCCTTCACCGGATAGATCGATAGCAAACCGGCCGGTATGCGGATTCGGGAAGATCTCCATTGAAAGTCTGTCGGTAGCGGTCGTTTCAACGGCTTCCGGATCCTGTTTCCCGCGAACGCGCTTGGCGCCGTCAAGGCAATGGGTATACCAAAGCGCCTCCCCTT
>JANQFB010000105.1 GCA_028278085.1 Chitinophagales bacterium | reverse complement strand
TTTCATTTTATAGGCTATATCATTATGACTCCAGGCATCCTTTCAACTTGTTTGTTTGTCGAGATAATATATAGCTTTTTTGCAAACCAACTTTTATTCGAGCATAAACAAGATTATTCGTGTTGAATTTATGCTGACATGGCATAGAGCATAGCACATAGCTCGCTAAACGTAATTATTTCTTTATTGCTTTTAATACCCTATCTTCCTGAATGAGTACATCTCTCATCAAAAGAACATGTGGAAACTCCTTATGCTTTGATTTTTTGAAGCCATCAAGTATATTAATGAGTGATGATGCAGTTATGAGAGATATATTCAGATCCGTTTGCATTTCGGTGTCACTCACAAAATCGTCAGAAAACTCGGGCGCAACAAGTAATAATTTGCTCACCTTGTAATCGTTGACTTTTGCAATATTAGCGTAAGCCTTTAGTTGTCGGGATACGGAGCTGAACTTGTTATATCCGCTTTCTTTAACTGTTTTACACTCGACTAAAATCAGGTCGTTATTGTCAAGGTTGATCAGGATGTCAATTTTATCCTTCTTAGTATTAATTTGCTTTCGGAGTTTCTCATCAACATTAAAACCGAGTTTAGTAAAAATAGCCTTGGTCAACTCCTCGAACTTCACGCCCAACTCAGGACCTTTTAACCTTATCCCATTCTCTTTAAGGGCATCTAATTTCCTATAACCAATATTCTCATAGTTTTCAATATAAATATTCTCGTTGTCCTTATAAGCGTTAAGGATGTTTGCAATCAGGTCGCCTCTAGTCTTGATGCCTCTTGATTTGCAGAACTTCTCCAGATCTTTAGGTGCGATTATTTCGAGAACGTCTCTTGGCTTTATATTGTAGTCCAGCAGTAGATTGCTTCCCAGGACGATTTCATCTTGAAGTTCAAATTCCTCTTTAACCTTTGCATTTAACTTGCTAAGTGTCTCGCCCATATCGAGAAGCAGTTTCTCATAGCCATCAATAGAAATGCCAACTTTTTCATCTCGTTCAATTTCCTCAAAGTATTTAATAAGATTAGCGATTTTGTCCTCTATTGTTGATCCTTTAAGGGCCGGCGATATGCTTAATCCTTTATCACAAAGGTCATTGATGGTTTTCTTTTTCTCCGTCACTTTACTCCCGTCTTTGAAAATATCATTTTTCAAAACGCCTGTAAATGAAATTCCTTCATTAATGATTTCTTTGATTTTCTTGTCATAAGGTTGTCGCCAGTCAATATTGTGCTTTTTACAAATAAGGTTGATTTGAGGTTCTCTGAAAAGACGTAATACCCGTCTGAAAAATTTGTCAGCAACCTCCTTTCCCCTTATTTTCCTTAAAATTCTCACAACCTCGTCTGCAATGTACACGGTGTTATATTTTTTTGAGTAGAACAGAACACCTACATTTTTAAGATCATTGATAACAGTTTCTATCGGTAATTTTTGAACCGGAACAATCATGTAATTGATGAGCTTAATTTCCTCTTGAGAAAGTTCAAGTTGGTTGGAAAGAGCTAAAAGTATGGATTGCTCATCTGCTGTTATTTTTCTGTCAGCATTGGACTCATCATCATTGGTGTATGCTGTGTGAAGGCACACCCTGTAGATTTTGTAGTCTCTTTTTCTATGTTCGTCAATATCGGATTTATCATTCTCGAATGATTTTGCCAATCCTTTAACCTTCTTATTAATATTCTTGATTTCAGTTTCATAGAGTCGGGAAAACCAGTCTTGCTTCATTATACAATTACCGTCTCTCGTAATGATATCGGTTAAGATATCAAGTTGCGATGTTGTATTTACAAACTCCTTTTTAACGTATTCGGCAAATTCATCAAGCAGGAGATTGAATACCCTCGATACGTTGATATTGTCGATATTTTTCAAGTCGCGAGTTGTATCTGACGCTAGGATTTTGTCGATTTCTCTGATATTTTTGGGTTTTTCAGCAGTTATATCGTTGATGATTTTGAGAAAGCTATTTTTCTCAAACGAGTTCAGATTGTCGAGTATCAATTCTAATTTCATGCCTATTTATATTTTTTGCTTTTGCTCTACATATTTATTAGGAGCTCAGTCGGCATATTTAGAGCAATTTATCTTCTCTGCTAAACATACAAAACATATGCTATAAATAAGAATCCTTATAACATTAATTGGGGCATTAAAGAAACATTCAAATTTTAACCCCTCTCAATTTTACCCATAATTCCCTATCTTGCTACCTTCCAAAACCCTATAATTTATCTGGCTAAACCTCGTTTTAAGGAACAATACACTACGTAAAACCCCTCTCAGACAATCCAACAACGCAGCCATCCACCCCATACCATGCCCGCCAAAAAAGTCCTCATCCTCACTTACTACTGGCCGCCTGCCGGTGGCCCGGGCGTGCAGCGATGTCTCAAATTCAGCAAATACCTCGGCGAATTTGGCTGGGATCCTATCATCATTACCCCCAGAGAGGGTAGCTACCCTTATATAGATGAAACCCTTCTTAACGATATCCCCCCGACCTCCCGGTCCACAAAACCAAGGTGAAAGATCCGTTCCGGTTGTATAATTTCTTACAAGGTAAAAAAGGGAAGGCCGTTCCGGTGGCGATGACCGGGATCAAGGATTCCAAGTCGATCTTTCAAAAATTATCCAAATATATCCGGGCCAATTATTTCATTCCCGATGCACGGGTGGGCTGGAATAGCTTTGCCTTAAAAAAAGCCAATGAATTGATCCGGGAAACAACCATCGATGCGATCATCACCACTGGCCCACCGCATAGCACACATTTGGTTGGATTACAGCTTCAAAAACAACATCGGCTTCCCTGGCTGGCCGATTTCCGGGATCCCTGGACCAATATATATTATAACCGCTTTTTGCCCCGGACCAAAGCTGTACATGCCAAAGACAGGCAACTGGAAGATACCGTACTGGCCGGGGTCGACGCTCTGACGGTGGTCAGCAAAGGGCTGAAACAGGAATTCGAGGATCGATGTCAAAATATCCATGTGATCTATAATGGATTTGATGAGGAGGATATGGTCGACAACACGCCAACGGTAACGGAACGATTTTCGCTCAGCTATATCGGCAATTTCAAGCCCAACCAGGATGTCCCGCAATTGTGGCAGGCTATTCAGGAGCTGAAAAATGAAATTCCGGCATTTGGACAGGATTTCGAATTGATATTTATCGGTAATATTGATCCTAATATCGTGCAAAAGCAAAAAACGTTCGGGATAGATGATCTGGTTAGGATCAAGCCCTTCGTTCCGCACCAGGAAGCGACCAGGTTAATGGCGGCAGCCAATTTGCTGCTGTTCGTCATACCGGAGGCGGAGAAAAATCAACTGATCATCACCGGCAAGATTTTTGAATACCTGGCCAGTCGAACGCCTTTACTATCCATTGGTCCACCGGACGGCAACGCCGCTGAATTACTCAACCAGGCCAACCGGGAAGCCATGATGGATTATCAGGATCAGGTAGCTATTAAACAAAGTTTGCAAAAGCATTACCAGGCCTGGAGGGATCAGGGAAAAATATCCCCCAAAGTAACCGATAAAAGCTTTCAGCAATTCAGCCGGCGTGGGTTAACCCGGCAATTAAGTGACATCCTCAACCAAATTAGCCTTTGAAAAAACAAGTTGTCGATATCAGCACCTTTACCCGCGACGATCATTATTTTCCGCCATTGGATCTGCTGTTAACCGTTAAAAGTTTCGATCTGCAGGCGATCCGGCAGCGATACCTGGCTTCGAAAAAAAATGTGTCCGGAAAGGCAGGTAGTGTGGAACGAAGAAAAGCCGGCCTGGGCGGTATTATCAGTCTGCATATTCGCGATGGCCAACTCCGGGAACCTAAGATATTGGCCAAGATCAAAGAACCGCGAGGGATCCATGTGATGGGCTCCGCATTGGGGATTGCCGCCGAAAATACCGTTTATATAATGGATAATCAGGGCCTGCAGTCGTTTACCGATCCATGGTTCAGCTATATCCATACCCTCAGCTTTTCTCCCCATGATCCGGCGAAGATATTAATCGCTTCTTCCGGCCTCGACTGTATTTTCGAACTCGATCGACGTACCGGCCATCGATCCTATGCCTGGTTTGCCTGGGAAAACGGCTTTGATCAGGCCAATGACCCAGCCACCAACGAACCTATCTGGTTAACCCGTGATCCGGATAAGTACCGGCAACTGAAAGCGGCCGGAAAAAGAGCTAACCTGATCCACGATCCCGAAAACCAGGTCTTACCGACAGCTATGCGTGCGGCTTTTATCAATTCCGTTAGCTATTCCCCGGATCCCGGAAAAATATTGGCCACCTTTTTTCATGAAGGAGCAGTTTACGAAATTGACCGGTCCACCGGAAAGGCCAGCCCGGTGGTAACAGGATTAAAAACCCCTCATGGCGGTATGGTCTATGGCGACGGATACCTGGCGACCAGTACGGGTAGTGGGGAAGTCGTGTTCCGGGAAGGAGATCTGCAAACCCACTATCAATTTTCCAACCTTCCCGGAAAACCCGGAGAATTAGGTGAGCTGGAATGGCTGCAAAATTCGTTTCCGGTAGATGATTTTATTATAACCATCGACTCTAACCGGACGGCTTTTATCCTGTTCAATCCCCAACAAAAAGTCTATGCACGGATCCCTTACGACCCCGATTGGGCTATCCAGGACCTGATCCCGGCCAGCATTTCTGATGTACAGGTAAAAATGTTAAAGGAATTTGTCACCTGAAAGGGACACTTCGGTGAGTAGCGTATTCAAAGGCCTTAGCCGTGTCACCCACCAATTGGTGGGGACACGGCTAAGATAGGAGGAGCTATATCATGAATAATGCTACAAGATCCACCGGATACATTCGAAGGCCTCGGCATATTCGGTATTGACCTGTACGCCCCTGACCTTTGCCAGCCCGAAAAGAAAATCTTCATCTTTATAGTTGCGAAAACTCTGCGAAGCATAAGCATTTACCGCAGCTATTTTAGCATCGATATGCTCTTTTTCCAGGCGGACGTGGAAATTATGGGTGGCCGTAATATTATTCCAGGGCAGTTCATAGCCCAGGATACGGGTATGCTTAAACGCGCGGATCCCTTCCTGGTGTAAGGTTTGGTGATCCTGATGGACATCGTGGGAATTCGGGATAAAAACCAGGTCGGGTTGGATCGCTTGTCGGATCTGCACCAGCTTTTCCAGGATCTCCTGGCGGTAAGCGGGCAGTTCCCGGACCGGGTAATCGGTTTTATGGAGGTTTTCAGCAGGAATACCAAGGATGCCGGCGGCCTTTTCCAATTCGGTAAACAGGATATCATCCGGCAGATCGGTGGGCACGGATTTCTTACAGGCTGAAAATACCGCATAATGCAGGGACACGCCGGCAAGGGCTAATTTTCGAAGCGTGCCGCCACAGCCGAATTCACCGTCATCAGGATGAGGGGCCAGGACCAGGGCACGATTGATATTTTCCATAGTGAATACTTTAATAGCGAAGCGGTAAAATTATCTAATACCCGTCAGACTTCCACATGCCCGGGGAAAATTATTTGGCCGCGCCGAAACCGCCCCACCGGAAGGCGCTGCACAGTTATTTTCGCCAAAATCCTTATTTTTGCTGCTTTTATCCAATGCCGATGCCCTTTATATGGAAAAGGCTTCGGCCAGCGATATACTATTCATAGTTTGATTAAGCAATGATCTATATATTGTTACCGGCCTATAATGAAGAGAAGTCGTTGGGTACTTTATTACCAAAGATCGACCGGTATTTTAAGGAAGACCTGCAATTGGAATATCATATTGTGGCTTGTGATGACGGCAGTAAGGATAAGACCTTGTCCATGCTCGAGGCGGACAGTCAGAAATATCCGATCACCATTATCCGGCATAAGATCAACCGCGGGTTGGGTGAAACCATCCGGGATCTATTCGAAAAAGTCGCGGAGATCAGCCAGGATGATGATATTGTGATCCGAATGGATTGTGATGATACCCATGAACCGCAGTTTATCAGAGGCCTGATCGACCAGGTAAATAATGGCTATCACGTGGTGATCGCGTCAAGATTTGTTAAAGGGGGCGGACAGGAAGGACTGAGCGCCTACAGAAAGTATTTGTCCCTGATGGCCAACTGGTTTATGAAAAGCTTTTTCCCGATCAAGGGACTCAAAGAATATTCTTCCGGATACCGGGCATACCGGGCCTTGGCCATCAAACGGGCCATCGAAGTATTCGGCAATAGTTTTATCCAGTTAAAAGGGCTGGGTTTTTCCTGCACCCTCGAAAAGATCGCCAAATTCAAGCTGCTGGGTGCTAAATTCGGAGAAGCGCCGATGGTGTTGCGCTATGATCAGAAACAAAGCGACTCAAAGATGGTGGCTTCGATCACGACCTTTGGATATATGGTGCTCGTGCTGCTGTATCACTGGCCTTTCGGTGGCTGGAAAGGACAATACAGGCATCTGAAAGGCACCGACCGATATTTGAGCTGAATCCCTCCAAAGGCGCTCATCGTTACCTACATTAGGGCAAATTGCGTAATTTCACCCTTTCCAAATCCCCTAAGGGTGAAATCTGATCTATGTGTGGCATAGCCGGCTATCAATCCGCCAATCCAGAAAACCGCGAAACCATTATCCGCAACATGATGGACAGTATCCGGCATCGCGGGCCGGATGATGAAGGTACCTATTTCGATGGGAATGTTGCTTTCGGTCATGTCCGTTTGTCCATCATCGACATTACCTATGGTCAGCAACCGATTACCACCACCGATGGCAATTATACGGTTGTTTTTAACGGGGAGATCTACAATTACCTGGAGCTACGGCAGCAACTGACCCAAAAAGGCTATGCCTTCAAGACCCATTCGGATTCCGAAGTCTTGCTGTACATGTATGTGGCTTATGGTAAGGAAATGCTCAACTACCTCAATGGCATGTTTGCTTTTGCCATTCATGATAAAAAAGAGCAATCCTTATTCATGGCCCGGGATCATTTCGGCATCAAGCCGTTATATTATTATGCCGATCAAGATCAATTCGTATTTGCCTCCGAGATCAAGGCTTTGCTGCAGCATCCTGCCGTTAAGGCAAAAGTGAATCAGTCGGCCTTGCAGGAATACCTGACCTTCCAGTTCGTATTGGCGGAACAGACACTTTTCGACGGGGTACATAAACTGGAACCGGCCCAGTACATGATCGTCAGGGGTAACAAGATCGTGGAGAAGGATTCCTTTTGGCAGATGAGCTATGCCATTGATGAAAACCGGAATGAAGAAACCTTTGCCGATGAATTGCTGGTGCTGCTGGACAATGCCGCATCCATACAGATCCGTTCGGATGTGCCCATTGGCGCTTATTTAAGCGGGGGCATCGATTCCAGCATTGTGGCAACCCTGGCAGCTAAGAATTATTATGGCTCCTTCAAAACCTTCACCGGAGGATTTAAGGGATCGCCGGGTTATGATGAATCGGAATATGCCAAAATTTTAAGCGATTATATCAAGAGCGAGCACTTCACCATTTTCCCGGATCATAACGATTTTATCGATGCTTTTGAAAAACTGGTCTATCATATGGACGAGCCTGCTGCGGGCCCGGGACTGTTCCCGCAATATATGGTCTCCAAACTGGCTTCGGAGCATGTCAAAGTGGTTTTGGGCGGACAAGGCGGGGATGAGATCTTCGGCGGTTATACCCGTTACCTGGTGGCTTACCTGGAGCAATGTTTGAAGGGATCCATTTTCGAGACCCAGGAAGAGGGTCAACATGTGGTGACATTGGCATCGATCATCGATAACTTGCCGCAGATGAAGCAGTATATCCCCATGATCAAAAACCAGTTCGCTTCGGGCTTGTTCGAGGAAATGGATAAACGTTATCTGCGGTTGATCGACCGTTCGCCGAATTTACACAAGATCTACAGCGATGATTGTATGGCTGCCAGGGAGGAGCAGGAGATCCGGGAACGGTTTGGTCAAGTCTTCAACGCCCCGGATACCACCTCCTATTTCAATAAGATGACCCATTTCGATGCCAAAACTTTGTTGCCGGCCTTATTACAGGTGGAAGACCGGGTCAGTATGGCGGTTTCCCTGGAGTCACGTGTGCCTTTACTGGACCGAAGGATCATTGAATTAGCCTGCAGCATGCCGCCGACGATCAAATTTGCCGGGGGTAAAACAAAATATATGCTGATCAAAGCCGTTCGTAATATTCTACCCAAAGAGATCCTGCAGCGCAAAGATAAAATGGGATTCCCGACTCCTTTGAATGAATGGATGGCCGGTCCTTTAAAAGACTATACCCTCGGTATTTTCAACGATCAACGGACAAAAGAGCGGGGCCTGTTCAAAGTAGCCAATATCGAAAAAGAGATCAACAATAGCCAAAAGTTCAGCAGGGACCTTTGGGGCGCTTTAAACCTGGAGATCTGGCACCGACAATTCATGGATTAATGCTGTTGATCAAAACAGATACACCTGACCGATCCTGGCTGACCTATATCCTGACTGAATTCATGCGGATCAACCGGGCCACCTTTGAATGGCAGGTCGTTGATACCTCGGTGGAAGATAATGGCGCTCCCGTATTGTATTATACCAAAATTCCCGCAGGCTCCCCGGCTATTTGGAATTGCGGCCATCCCGATCCCGGTGGTGAGCTGTTCCCGGAAGAAGGAGAGCTTTATGTTTTTCCGGGTACGCAAACCACCGACCCCAAATTTTCCCTGTCCTTCGACCTGTTATGGAATGCTTTTGTTTACCTGTCCAGGCTGGAAGAATGGCACACCGAAAAGAATGGAAAAAAGATCGGCAGTTATGCCCAACGGCATCCCCGGAAACCACCGTCGACCTTCGAGCTGCCGCTCGTTAATATCTTATTCGACAGGTTGGAGCAGCTTCTGATCAGCCATTACCCGGAATTAACTTTTCAGCCCTCCGGAAAGCCGGTCATTGAATGGTCGCATGACCTGGACTACCTGCATAAAACCATACAGCTAAGGCTAAAACAGGGAGCATTCCATGGGTTTAATGCCCTCAAAAGCATTGGCCAACCGGGTAAGATGCTGAAAAAAGGCGTCAAAGCATTGACATTTATCACAACGGCCAGCGATTACTGGATGTTCGATTATTGGCAGTCTATAGAGCAAAAGCTGGATAAAAAGTCCATCTTTTATGTCTACACCGCATCTGGCCATAAAAATTTCCGCTCCTGGCTGATCGACCCTTCCTATAACCTTGCCAACGATCGTAAATTGCAGGATCAGCTCAAAAATATGCTCAAAGAAGGATATGAGATCGGCCTTCATGGCAGCTATGGCAGCGCGGTGGCGGGCGAACAATTAAAAAAAGAGAAGGAGATCCTCGAAAACAGCATCGGCAATTCCGTTACCAAAACGCGACAACACTGGCTGCGCTATGAGGAACAGCATACCCCATATATCCATGATCAGCTCTTTGAATTCGATTCCACCCTGGGTTGGAACGACCGGATGGGATTCCGCGCCGGTTGCGCCAGCCAGTACCATCCTTTCGATCACAAGCAGCAGAAAGCCTTTGGTTTTATGGAAACCCCCCAGGTGGTGATGGACTCGAATATCTATGATTACGGTTATGGTCGGGAAGAAAGGTTGCTGGCAAAAGCTGAGGGGTTGATCAGCCGGCTTAAAGATCTAAAATCAGCTCATGTGGCGGTGTCCTGGCATCCGAGGGTCTGCCA
>JANQFB010000005.1 GCA_028278085.1 Chitinophagales bacterium | reverse complement strand
GGGGCCATCGGCTTACATGCGCGACAGCTTCGTTTTACACACCCTGTCCGATCAGCCGAAATAGTATTGGATGCCGATCTTCCGGAAACACCCTTTTGGCACTCTTTTCAACACAGCTCATGAAAATATTACTCATAGAACCTTATTTTACCGGTTCCCATAAGGCCTGGGCCGAAGAATATGCCCGCTTTAGTGCACATGAGGTAAGCCTGTTGACTATGAGTGGCCATTACTGGAAGTGGCGGATGCATGGCGGTGCCGTTACCCTGGCCAGGCGATTGATAGAAAGCCAGACCAATCCCGATCTCATTTTGGCCACCGATATGCTCGATCTAAGCACTTTTCTGGCATTGACCCGCCAACAGACCGCTCACCTGCCCACAGCCCTATATTTCCACGAGAACCAACTGGCCTATCCCTGGGCCGCTACCGACCGGGATGTGCTGAACCGCCGGAATAATCATTATCCTTTCATCAATTATGTCAGCGCCCTTTCGGCCGACCGGGTGTTTTTTAATTCCCGTTATAACAGGAGTTCTTTCCTGGAAGGCCTTCCTGGGTTGTTGAAAGGATTTCCGGATCATCATGAGTTGAACAGCATCCCACGGATCGAAAGTAAAAGTAGCATACTGTCATTGGGCATGGACCTGTCGAAATTCGATACCCATCGCGCGGACAAAAAACCCGGCGCCAGGCCGCTAATATTGTGGAACCACCGTTGGGAATACGATAAAGACCCCGAAACCTTTTTTAAAACCCTGTTTGTTTTGCAGGAAAAAGGCATGGATTTTGAGGTGGTGATCCTGGGCGAGAATTTCAGCCAGCAGCCGGAGATATTCCTGGAAGCCCGGCGGCGACTTGACAAAAAAGTGGTTCATTACGGCTATGCCGAATCATTTGACGAATATGCCGAATGGTTGTGGCAAGCAGATATCACCCCGGTAACCTCCAACCAGGATTTTTTCGGAGGCAGCCTGGTGCAGGCCATGTACTGCGAATGCTTTCCGCTGTTACCGGATCGCCTGGCTTTCCCGGAACACATTCCCCCGAACGAGCACGATAGGTTCTTTTATCAGAATTTCGGAACGCTCATCGACCGTCTTGAACATTGTATCCGCCATATCGATGCCATCCGGGCCACCAAGGTCAGCCACTTTGTATCGTCTTATGACTGGAAGGTATTGGCGCCGGAATATGACCGGCAGATGGAAATGATCGAAAGATTGAATTCCGGGGAGGCATAGGGAAGGGAAATGCATCGTTACAACATTGCGATAGCCCGCGCAAACTGGCATCGAAGAATACTTTGGAGACACAGCCCATCGACTTTTTTAGTAATTTTGGCCCTGTTATTGTCCTATCATGACATAGAACCAAGCTTAATTCATTCAACCGAACACCCATGAAGATCCGTTTGATCCTATTTAGTATTATCGGCTGTTTTTTTGCCGGATCCCTCTATTCCGGCAACCCTGCAACAAACGATGAATCGAACTTCAAGATCGTTTTTTACAACGTGGAAAACCTCTTCGATACCCTCGATGATCCGGCCAAAGAAGATAATGAATTCCTGCCTACGGCGCCCAAACAATGGAATTCCAGCCGGTATATGGATAAACTCACCAAGATCGCGAAAATTATGACCCATATCGGTGGTAATGAATGGCCGGAGGTCATTGGTTTTTGTGAGATCGAGAACCGGGCGGTGCTGGCCGACCTGGTCTCCAAAACAGACATGAAAGAAGCGGAATATGGCATCGTACATGAAGAATCACCGGATGTGAGAGGCATCGATGTCGGCCTGATCTACCGGAAAGATGCTTTTACTTATCAATCCCATGAAGCCATACCGATCGTATTTCCCTTTGCCAAAGAATATAAAACCCGTGACATCTTGTATGTGAAAGGGACCGTGAAAGGAGGTACCAATGTTCATTTGTTTGTCAATCACTGGTCGTCGAGGCGGGGCGGTCTGGAAAAAACAGAGCCCCGGCGCACCTATTCGGCGGAGGTATTGAAGAAGAAAACGCAGGCCATCCTGAAGGAAGATCCCGACGCCTATATCGTGATGATGGGGGATTTTAACGATGAACCCATGAACAAAAGCATGTCGAAAGTATTGGATGCGGGTAATGATAAAACCAAAACAAAAGGGTTTTACAACCTGATGTACGATAAGCAGGTGAATAAAGAAGGTTCCTATAACTACCGGGGCAACTGGAATGCGCTGGACCAACTGATCATCAGTTATAGTTTCTTTGCCGATAAAGGCTTATCCATTTCCCATGACGGGGCAAGCATCTTTAAGCCCGAATGGATCTTATACCACAACAAGAAGTATGATTATTATACCCCCAACAGAACCTATGGCGGCAACAAATATTTTGGGGGATATTCCGATCACTTGCCGGTATTCCTGAATATGACGGTTAAATAATCCATCCGCCGGGTCATCCGGCCAGCCTAAACGATCGCATTTGAATTTGAAGTTATTACTGGTTTTACCAACATTAATCCTGGGATTTTTGGTATTGCTTTGGTATTTCCAGGAAAAGCTCATCTTTTTCCCGGACATCCTTCCCCACGATTATGTATTTCATTTCGCCACCCCTTTTGAAGAGCATTTTATCCCGGCCGGTGATGGAGCGGTGATCAATGGATTATTGTTCAAAGCCGAGGGATCCCAAGGTGTCATCCTGTATTTTCACGGCAATGCCGGAAGCCTGCGGTCGTGGGGAGGCGTAGCTTCGGATTTCACCGATAAAGGATTTGACCTGATGATCATCGATTACCGGGGATATGGCAAAAGCACGGGAAGCATCAGCGAAAAAGCCCTGTATAGTGATGCCATTGCTGTTTTTGATTTTTTGCAAGCAAAGTATCCCGGCAACCGGATCATTTTGTACGGCCGTTCGTTGGGAACGGGGATAGCCGCCTACCTTGCCGGTAAGCGATCGCCCAAAGCCCTGCTGCTGGAAACGCCCTATGATAATTTTACTAATATAGCGGCCCATCACATGCCTTTTCTACCCAACGGACTCCTGCTGAGGTACCGCTTCCCCACCGATGAATGGCTGAAGGAAGTACAATGTCCCGTGCATATCATTCACGGAACGGCCGACCGGATCGTGCCTTATCAATTCGGGGAGCAACTGGCCATAAGCCTGGGGCCGGCTGCAAATTTCCATACCATTACCGGAGGCCATCACAATGACCTGAGCTATTTCCCGGAATTTCATGAAGCCCTTAACAATATCCTGAACGGGCTTTCCCGGAATATTCATCCGTAGAACGACTGAAAAAAATATTGTATTTTTACCCCAGGAAATGACACGACTATATGGATTTTTTAGCTGATCTCTGGAATTTTCTGAAAGAAAGAAAGAAATGGTGGCTGATGCCTATTATCGTTGTTTTGCTGATGATCGGTGTTCTGATCGTTATCGGCGGCAGCTCGGCAGTAGCGCCCTTTATCTACACCTTATTTTAGGATCCATCTCTCTGCAACTATGGCCGGTTGGCCATCAAAGCCTTGGCTATTCCGGCTGATAAGGCGGGACTTTTAGCAAGATATCCACTTTGAATTGTTCATCGTCTGTGAAAACAGTTCGATAGAGGTGTGGGGTAACAAAATTAATTTCCGGGATATTATTGAACCGGTAATCCTTCACCGGGAACGACACGCGGGTATACCGGGCTTTTTGAAGAAAATCCCGGAAGGGTTTGGGGGGATGGTCCCAGCCTTTGCGATAGACCATTATATCCGGCTGGATGGTCAGGTCTTCTTTTACATTGATCAGGATGAAGCCCAGCGTAACTTTACTTTCCAGGTAATACATATAGGCACACTCTTCATAGTTCGTGGCGATCACCAGGTCTTCCGGGCGGTCGAAATTTTCCCGGATAAAGGGTATGAGCTCGTCCAATGGACCTTTGAACGGTGTGGCGATCTCCTGGAGCCTGCCCTGGAAATGCGGCAGTTTGGGCAGGCATGATGCGATGAATATCAGTAAAAGTCCGCCGGCCATAACCCTTCTGTATAAACGGGCCTTTTCCGGAAATATCCTGGGTATGCCCTGCCACAATAAGTAGCTATCGATAGCGATCATGGCATAGGTGAGCGGCAACAACCAGATAAAATACCGGGTATAGAGGTAATGTGGGACGGTACAAATGATCAGACTGTAGACGACCAACAAAATACTAAGGAAAACCGATAGCCGGAGCGGATGACCGGATAGCTGTCCCTGCTTCCATTGCCGGTAGACCACTATGCCCAGCATAATTTTAAGCGCCAGAACGATCCACCCGAAGTCGTTTTTAAAGAAAAATACGATCAGCGTTTGGAGATGATCCCAATAATATACCTTACGGAAATTGTCGATCTCCCGTTCGTAGAGTTCGAATGTAGCCTCGGATACCGCGAATGATTTAAACCAGATCAACAGCGGTATGGTCAAGCCGAAGGCCAGTACCAGCGGCAGGACCGATACCACGAATTTCCGCACCATCACACCTTTAGGGCTCATGTTCGTTTTGGCGGATAATACCAGCCGGTTGATGAAGGTAAGCCCTTCGAAGACACCTATCGCTGCCATCAGGATAAAGCTCACCGGGTTAAATACATGGAACATCAGCCAAAGTAAAAGGGTCAGCAAAAGGGCATATTGCCAATCTTTCATCCGCTTGAAAAACCTGTAGCGGGTGTATACCACCAGGATCAATGCGCCAAAAAAGATCACCAGGGAATAATAGCGCACCTCCCGGAGGTGGAGGAAGAGGGGAACAGAGATCAACACCATGGTCATAAAGAGGACCATAAACCTCAGCCGACCAGTGACAGTATTGAAAAATGGTAGCATCGTCCAGGCTAGTAAGAAAATACCCAGGATACCTATGATCGCGAATGGCAGCCTGAGTAGCAGGGTCTTGGTATAGAGGTCATCGGTTTGTTCCGCCAAACCCACCCCGATGGATGCCCAGTAGAACATAGCCCAGGCGTTGCCCAGGTAGGCATTGGTAGTGCTATCGATAGCCAGGCCCTGTTGGTTAGGTAAGTAGATCGGGTAAACATAATTCTTGCCGTCAAAAACTTTAGGATAACCATATTCCAGGACGCGCTTACCGTGCATCACCGTTTCTGCTTCATCGTTCCACAACAAGGGATAAGATAAATGCCGGAACATATTGAACAGGAACAAGCCTCCCACCAGGATCAACAGGCCCCACAACAACCGGGTATTTGACCATATTTTTATCACGGGTGGGTCATTTGAGTTGTAATGTTTTGCGGGTAAACTGCAACTGCTGTGTTTCGCCTTTTTGGATCAATATCCCCAGGCGGTAATTTCCCGGCATGATCCCTGATCTTTCGAGGTAGGTTACAAACCCGGATCGATCCAGGTCGGGGCCGGAAAATCTTTCCGTAACATCTTTTCGGGTCATGGCAGTGGTACTGAAGGCGTAATTGTGTGCGTCGGATGACAGGCAGATCACCACTGACTGGTCTTTGGCATCCTGTTGATCGATAAAAGCCCATCCGGAAATAAATATCCCGGCCTCGTCTTCTACCAGGTCGTCGATCCAGTAGCGCAATTGCTGGGTGATATTCGCGGATTCTACCGGTACTGGCCGGCCGGGGGAGATCACGGAAAGTTGCCGCTGTGCGTCTGTTTTCGCCTCCCCGAATGGTGCCAGGTGGTGGCCGGTTTTCACGAATATCGATGTTCTTTCGGCTTCGGAACGGGGCAAACGGGTACGGAATAA
The DNA here is from genome assembly GCA_028278085.1 of Chitinophagales bacterium. GTDB lineage: Bacteria > Bacteroidota > Bacteroidia > Chitinophagales > JANQFB01 > JANQFB01. Next base: position 9,973 of record JANQFB010000005.1, on the reverse strand, counting down.
GTGGTGTTCTGCTTTACCATGCTCGGTATATAGTTGAGGGATATTGTTCACCAGGTTATCGAATACCGGGAAGCTGATCTTCCGGTAGGCCTCCTGCCGCAAAAACCGGTTCATGGCCGCCATAGACGCTGCCTTGATCCTGCCGGCCCGGTGGATAATGATATCGGGCTGATGCCGGACATCCTCGGCAGCATTGTTCATATAATAACCCAGGATAACCTTGCTGTTAAAATAAAACATATAGGCATACTCCGCATAGTTAGTCGCGATGACCAGGTCTTTCGGTTCTTCGAATTGATGAGCGATATAGGGAATGGTATGATCCAGCGGACCCTTGAATTGATGAAACAGCTCATAGGCATGCTCCTTCCAATCGTTGAATTTGGTATAGCCGGACAGAAACAGAAAACCGGCTAATATGATCCCGAAACCTGCCCGTAATAGTGGTCCGGATGAGGACTTGGGATGCAGCAGGATAATACCGGCGAGCGACAGGACCAGCATCATCAGGATCAGGGGCTGGAGATAGATGAACAAACGGTCGAACAGGTAAGGAAACCGGCTGATAACCGCGATATAGATCCCGCAAAAAGATCCGAAAACCACCAGGATCCCGGATATATGGGTTACCGGGTGTGGTTTGTTGTTGCTTTTTCGCCATAGCCAATAAAAAACCGATACACACAAGACGGCTATCAATAAATGCTCTTGTCTGATCAAAAAGCTAAGGATCTTCCCGATATTTTGAAGATACAAGCCCATATTGAAATTAAAAGATCCCGAAACGTTGTCGATATTTTCGAAGACTTTGAAAAAGACCAGCATGGGAATGATCAGGAGCGATGCCAGGATAGTACCTATATTATACGACAGGAATCGTTTGGCAACAGGGCCAATTCCTGCTTTTTCGGCCGGATCTGCATGGTCCGGAAACAGCACGTGATAGGCAGCGGCGCCCACCACGAACAAGATAAGGATCAGACATGCCGGATAAAAGGTGTTGAACAATAAGATGAGCAGGATCGCCATCCATCCGTGATATTCCACCCGGCGTATCGACCGGTAAAGATGGAATTTAAGGTAGATAAAAAGCGTGGCATTGATCAGCAGGAAAACAATGCTATAATATCGCATTTCCCGTAAGTGAAGCACCAGGGATACGGAGAGTAGTTCTCCCAAAACAAACAGGGATAACCACCCGGTGGCTCCGCCAGGCAGTTTCCGGAAGACCGGCATCAGGCCCAGGGCCAGTAGGGCAAGCCCCACAATCCCCGCCAGGGCAAAGGGGATCCGGGCCCAGGCCGTTTTCCAATAGAGGTCGTCGGTGAATGATCCCAGCCAAATGCCCGGCACGGCAAAATAGTACATCACCCAACCGTTGAAATTGGTGGCATCTCCTTCCTCCACGACACTTGACCGGGAGAATTCTTCCCCCCAGGTCAGGGTGTTTTTATCATTGTAAACTTTTGGATAGCCGAAACGCATCACCTGCTGGCCGAAAACCGCTGTTTCCGCCTCATCATGCCAAAGCAGTGGATAGGAAATATGTTTGAATAAGCTGAAACAAAACAACGCGATCAGCAGGATCAGGATCAATGTCTGCAGTCGATATGGTGCAATTTTGTCCAGTTTGGGATGTTTTGTCCGGGGTGTTCAATGGCTAAAATAGTTAATTCCTGTTTACCTATTATGATAGCCAAAAGGATACGGTACCGGGAAGTTAAGATTGGATTTACCTAAAGGGGAGATATTAAAAATAAATAAAAAAGGCTGCCTGATTGGTATCGGACAGCCTATGGTAATTGATTATTAGTAGCCACTTTTAAGCTATGCAAAATCGATATTGCAACTTAACAATCCCACTATCGCTGCGCTATCTGGGCATAACTTCTTTACAAAATTATTATTACTTACTGAAAAAAACAAAAAATGTTCCATTTTATTGCCCGTAATCTTCATCTTGAAGTGATTTGGCCATTCTTTGGCTTAATGATTTTTGTACGATCGTTTGTACGGTACTATTCATATTGGATAAAGTAAATATCTGCTGAAATTGAAAAAATCCCAATTCGACTACTAATTTCCCAATGAATTCATCGGCAAAAGAAGAAGATACTATCCCGATTTCAGAAAAGTCAATTATGATCGGCTTTTTAGCCTTCTTATAAAGGTTGATGACCTCGGTTTTCAATTTTAATCCCGATCTGCGGGTTCCCGTACCTGAAGCAGCATTTGCCAACTTAAAAATAATCCGGTCGAATTCATCTTCCATATTTTCAATGTACATATCGACTAATTCATGTCCGCCCAAAGCATCTTTTATGGAAATATCTTTATGTAAATTTAAATGAAAATTTACGGTAGTGGCTTGCTGTTCTTTGCTTAACATGATAATCTCCTTATACGTTTTAACCGTACCTTTATTGAAAACAAGCCCGCCTTTGCCGGAAACAATACTCATATGACCCGCATTCAAATTAACAATATTATATAGACCCCACATCCCATTGCCTTGTCCGACACTTTTATCTCTTGTAACACCTTCCTGGAGAGCTAAAGATATAGCATCTGCCGCGCTTGCAGGATTATATTCGTTGTCAGAGTTTTTTAAGGATTGGTAGATCCCAATGCCATAGTCAAATATGCAGATGTTAATATTCTTGGTCCGTTTATGGACTACTGCCATAATGAAACCGCAGTTCGAGGCTGAATGTTGGATAACATTATCCATAATTTCATTTAATCCCCAGGTGCAAGCATCGATCACACCGGGCTCACATTCAATTGAACTCCTGATGTTTGCCAATATTCCATTAACCAATGAGTGAATGTGGTTGGAATTTTGAAATATCCAGATTTTATCCAAACAGACCGTATGACGGCCGATATTCGATACTGCAAGAGGATCTGAAAAATGAATTCTTTTCAGATAACTCGGCACGTTAATGAATTCAAAATTAATTTGCTCATACTCTTTGAAATAGCGAATGTAACCCGCTATGGCTGTTGTGGGATAGGGATATATTTTTTCAACTTCTTCAAAGTCAAGGATAATTTTTTTATGGCCGAATTTATAGTGAAGCCGTTTGATAGAATTGATGAATTCCGGGACAAGTCGTTGATGGGTAAGATTGCGAAATCGAAAGGTGTTTTGACTTATCCAGGAGTTATAGTTTTTAAAAAAAGGGACAATTTTCATGGTTTGAATCTGTAAAAATTCAAATTTAATAATAATGATAATTAAATATTTAACTATTCAATGGTCGACGAGTTTTCTGAGAATTATAGGATGGATCCGGCTGCACGGGCTACATACATTTGTAAATATTTGATAGCCAATGGAGTTTTTGCTTATCATTGCAGACAGGCAGATTTATAATAGATGGTAATGTTCCACAGTTCTGTCAATTAGTTATAATGAACACGGTTCGTTAGGTTTAAACGTTTAGTAAACATGACCTTCCACTTTTCAACGCTCCATGAAGCACCTGATCCCCCCTTTTTGAAAGGCCGTGGGTGGGCAGGCCATGGGGTCATGGTGTTGGTGGTCTGGTTAATTACCTTTGTCACTTTTCACGGCGTCCTGGACAATGATTTTATTTCCTTCTGGGACGACGATATCTATATCGCGGAGAACGAGCTGATCAAAGACCTGTCTGCATCCGGGTTGTATCGCATTTTTAGCACCCCCGATAATAATCACTATACTCCCCTGACTACCTTGAGCCGGGCTGTCGATTATCGATTATTCGGCCTTGAAGCCGGGGGCTATCATGGCACCAGTTTGTTGATCCATTTGTTAAATGCAGCGCTGGTTTATATCCTGATCTTATTTATCGGCCGCCATTACCTGGTTGCGGGAATTACTGCCCTGGTGTTTGCCATTCATCCGATGCAGGTGGAAACAGTGGCCTGGGTTACCGGAAGAGGACAATTGCTGGGTGCCTTGTTTTTGCTCGGGGCGCTGATCGCCTATATCCGTTATCGGAAGGGGAGAAGGCTGGATTATTGGATAGCCTTGCTGTTATTCATTTTGGCTATTTTATCCAGTCCGTTGGCCGTGGTACTGGTTCCTTTCATGTTATTGATGGATTACCGGTTTGAGCGCAAGCATGATGCCATGCTCTGGGTGGATAAGCTGCCATTCCTCGCCATCGCCATCGGATCAGGGATCTTTGCATTATCGAATGTACAATCCCTGCAAACGGACCAACCGGCTATTTCCTTTACAAACGGGATCTTTTACGCCTCCTATGGATTGATGCAATATATCCTTAAGATGTGGGCGCCCTATGGCTTGTCTTCCTATTATCCCTTCCCCGCCGGCGGGGATCTACCGGTCATTTATTATGCCAGCCTGGCGGTGGATATCGTGGTTGTGGGGGGAGCGTTATATGTTTGGCGGGCCAACCGGGTATTGATATGGGGGCTGCTGTTTTTCGGTGCCGGCATATTTCTTTTCCTGAAATTCTCCTTCCTGAATCCTTATGGGGATTATGTGATGGCTGACCGGTACGTTTATCTACCCTTCATCGGTCTCGGTTTAATTACTGCGGTTTATTTCACCAAGGTGTGGTTGCCTGCTGAAAACAGCAAACCCGTATGGCGGATCCCGGCAGCAGTGGTCCTGGTTATATGGCTGGTATTTTTGATGGTTACGGCCTATCAACGCACCGGGATCTGGCGCAACAGCGGCACCTTATGGGAAGATGTTGTCACCAAATATCCTACCGCTGCCAAAGCTAATTATAACCTGGGTGTCTGGTATTATGAGCGGGGAGTGTTGGATAAAGCCATGTATTATTATGACCAAACCATTAACTACCACCGGGAACATTACAAAGCCTTGAATAACCGGGCGATCATTCATTTAAGCCGGGAAGATTTCAGCAGTGCCCTGGCGGATTGCAACCGGGCGATCAGCCTGAATACGGCCTATGCCGATGCGTATTACAACAAGGGAAGCGCCCTGTTACGGATGGGCGGGGATCCGGCAGAAGCCATGGAAAATATGGATCAGGCCATCAAGCTGGATCCTGGCAAAGGTTTGTACCGCTATGGACGGTCATTTGTCTTTTACCAGCTCGGTGAACCGGAAAAGGCCAGGGCGGATGTCCGCAAAGCAGTGGAATTAGGGTATACCGACCTGAACCCGGAATATCTAAAGGCCATCCAATACTAATGCTCGAAAAGCGTTTACACCGATTGCCTTCATGGACCGGGTTGACCGTCGTATTGATCTTATGTGTAGCGGCACTTTATCCTACCGTACTAAATGGCTTCACCAATTGGGACGATCCGGGATTTATCACCGACAATAAGCTGGTGAAAACCTTATCATGGGAACAGGTGAAAGTGATCTTTTCGAACCACGACAACCACTTGTATATGCCCTTCACCACTTTGTACCGCGCCCTGCTCTATCATGTATTTGGCCCTGATGCCTTCGTCTTCCATCTGACCAACCTGGTCCTGCATCTGGCAAATGTTATCTTATTGTTTATTTTACTCACCAGGCTGGTGGCCAGGCAATGGATCGTTCTGTTCACCACTTTTACCTTCGCCATCCATCCCATGCATGTGGAGCCCGTAGCCTGGGTGATCGGCAACGTGTACTTATTATACAGCCTGTTTTACCTGGCTACACTGATCGGCTACATAAAATACCTGGAAACCCATAGCCCATGGTGGTTTGCAGGAGCATTAGCTTGCTTTGTCGGTTCCCTGGGCAGTAGTATTATCGGGGTTACCCTTGCCCCGGCGCTATTCGTGATCGACTACTACCTGGGCCGGCACATCAATAGCCGCTTGGTGTTGGAAAAAGTCCCGTTTTTTCTGCTATCGCTGGGGGCGGGTATCCTGGGTTTGTGGCTGGCTGCCGAAACCACCTATCACCGGGAAGCTTATACATTTTTGGACAGTGTGTGGATGGCGGGTTATAGTTTGTTATTCTATGGCAAAAGTTTTGTGATCCCCTGGCCCGTTTCGGCCTTTTATCCTTATCCGGCCAAGATCAATGGTTATTTGCCCGCGCTATTCCTGGCCAGTCCTTTGTTATTGGCCGCCTTAGTAGCTGTTGGGTGGAAGTATTACCGGGCTAACCGGTTGGTACTGGCCGGTATCCTGTTTTTCGGCATTAACATGGCCATCAACCTGAAGTTCTCCTTTCTGGCGCCTTATGGTGAATATTTTATGGCCAACCGCTATACTTACCTGCCATACATCGGCCTGGGGTTGGCGCTGGGTGCTATCCTGGAAAAGTTCCTGCAATCACCCCGGTCCGTAAGATACCTGACCATGGGCCTGCTGGCGGTTTTCGGAGGCTGTTTGATCTATCTGACCCACCAACGGACGAAAGTGTGGGAAAACAGTTTTACGCTATGGTCGGATGTTACCAAGCAATATCCGGGCGCAGCTTTGCCATGGGTCAACCGGGGTAATTATTTATATGAGATCAATGATAAAACCGCCGCAATAGCCGATTTTAGCAATGCCCTTAGGGCGGATACCTTGTTTTACAAAGCTGCTTACAACCGGGGAAAGCTTTACCAGGAGATGGGAGAAGATCAAAAAGCCCTGGCGGATTATAACCGGGTGATACAGCTCAACAACAGGCATTATAAAGCCTTTAATAACCGGGCTTATTTGTTATATGAACGCCGGGAATACCGGGCAGCTATCGATGATTACTCCAGGGCTATTGCGATCAAGCCGGTATTTGCCAAGGCATATTACAACCGCTCTTTTTGTTATTATCAATTACAGGACCTTGCCCGGGCGCTGCAAGATGTGGAGAAGGCAAAGTCGCTGGGTATGGCGATCAATGAAGAATACCGGCAACACCTGGAAAAAGCGAAGGGGAAGAATGAATGAAGAAGGAAGAAGGCAGAATACGGAATGATGAATGAAGAATATAGAATGAAAAATGATGAAGTTTTTGACGTTGCCTAAAAACTTCATCATTCAACCTTCCCTGTTCATCATTCATAATTCACAGGATTAGCCGGTATGCGTTCGATCCAAACCTGGCTAGTAATAAAATATGGCTATATTTACGGATATCAGTCCCGAACCAGATCAGGAAGCTGGTGCAACAATAGATCGATAACTATGGGAAAAAAGCATAGGCGGAAACGGTTACAAGCGGAAGCGGCTGCTCGCGAGAAAACTCCTCCTGTAAGCCCGGATACCGCGGTACCGGAAAAAAAGAAAGAAAAATGGTGGAAAGTCGAGGGCTTACCTTTAGCTGCGCTGTTGATCGTTACGGTGGTGGCTTTCTATCCATCCCTGGATAATGGTTTTAACTGGGACGATATTGCCCTGATCGTTCAGAACGAATCGATCAAACACCTGACCTGGGACAATATCAAAAGCATGTTCACCGACGGGGTGATGCACCGCTATATCCCACTCACTTCCTTATCGATGGCCATCAACTATAAGTTTTCTCAACTGGATCCCTGGGGCTATCACCTGACCAACCTGCTTTTTCACCTGGTTAATATTGTGCTGGTCTATTACCTGATCCGGTTTTTACACGACAACCGGTGGGTAGCGATGCTGACCACCATATTATTTGCCCTGCATCCGATGCACGTGGAGCCGGTGGCCTGGTTGACCGCTCGGCCATTCTTGCTGGGGGGATTGTTTTGGCTGGCCGCCTTGCTGCTTTACCTGAAATATACCCGGGGATCTAAAAAGGGACTTTATTACGGATTGTCCTTGCTTTGTTATGTAGCCGGACTGGCCGCCTCCACCCTGACCGTTACCCTGGCGCCCACCTTGCTATTGGTGGATATTTACAACAAACGCTCCTTCAAGATCAAAGATCAACTGGACAAGATCCCCTACTTCGGCCTGGCGCTTTTATTCGGGATGATCATGCTGGGAATGGCGGAAAAACATCATACCGAAAAGGTGGCCAACTCCTTTTTTGACGGGGTGCTGTTTGCCTCATACGGCTTGGTCAGTTACCTCTATAAGCTCGTTGTGCCTATAAAGATCACGGTTTTTCATCCCTACCCGGATCGGATTGGGGATATGTTACCCCTCTATTATTATATATCGTTCGTCGTGGTGTTGGGCGTTCTTGCCTTGTTTGTTTATGCCTTTAAAAAGAACCGCTACCTGTTTTTTGGCATTGGCTTTTTCCTGATCAATATCTTCCTGACCCTGAAGTTCACCTTCCTGGATGCTTACGGCACCTATGTAATGGCCGACCGGTATACCTACCATCCTTACATAGGGCTGTCTTTCATACTCGTGTTGGGATTGTTGTGGGTGAAGGATCATTATGCCAAAACACCGAAATTCCTGCGATCAGCTATACTACCGGTGTTCTTTGCTTTTTCCGGGCTGCTGGCATTCCTCAGCTTCGATGAATGCAAAGCCTGGAAAGACGGTGAAACCTTGTGGACCGACGTGATCAATGCCTATCCTGACGCCAGGGTCGCCTATAATAACCGGGCTGTGTATTATTATGAGCGGAACCGGAACCAGGAATCGCTGGCCGATTGTAATAAAGCTTTATCCTTGAGCCCTACTTACCTGGATGCCTTGACCACCCGGGGGTTGGTGCTCTACCGCCTCGGGAACTATCAACAGGCGATGGCGGATCAGAACCGGGCGATCGAATTGAATCCGAACTATCACATTGCCTACAATAACCGGGGGGAAACTTACCGCGTGATGGGAGAATATGATCTGGCCCTTGCTGACTATGAAAAGACCCTGCAACTCAATCCGAACTATTTTTATGCTTACAACAACCGCGGGATCGTATACCTGGAATTCGGGCAGTATGACAAGGCATTGGAATCTTTTGCCATGGCGATCAAAGTGAATTCAGTGTTCACGGAAGCCTATGTGAACATGTCGATCGCTCATTTCAACGAGGGGCGTCATCAGCAAGCTTTTGACGTCCTCGACCAGGCCATTCGCATCCGTCCGGGACATGTGGATGCCCACGCCAATAAAAGCGTCATGAAGTATAAGTTGGGGCAACATGATGAAGCCTTGTTCAATATCAATAATGCCTTAAAGATCAATCCGAATGTCGGCGTCAATTATTACAGGAGGTCGCTGGTTTACAAAGCTACCGGCAAATTTCACCTGGCCTTGCAGGATGCGATGAAAGCCAGGCAGTTGGGTGCCAGCGTTTCCGACGATTATATCAACTCCCTTCGTTAAATGGACGGGAGATCCGCCTTGGTTCAGCGGCCTTCATCCCGGCTACTATTGTTGGGTATATGGGTATTGGCAGCAATCGTCTGGTGGCCGGCATTGTTCAACGGATTCACCAATTGGGACGATCCGGCCTATGTCCTCGAAAATATGGCCGTCAGGCAGGGAGATTGGGGGAAATTGCTGACCGCTACCTTTGCCGGGAATTATCACCCGCTAACCATGTTATCCCTAGCGGTGGATTATCGCATAGGGGACGGAGAGGCCTTCCAATTTCATCTCACCAATGTGATCTTGCACCTGGCCAATATCGGGCTGGTCTTCTGGTTGATCCTCAAGCTCACCGGGGGTCATAAAACCACGGCTTTTATAACGGCGCTGGGATTTGGGATCCATCCCATGCATGTCGAATCGGTGGTGTGGATATCCGAAAGGAAAGATGTGTTGCATGTCGGTTTTTACCTCGCATCCCTGGTGATGTATTTATCCTGGCTCGAAAAGCCTGATCGCAAAGGACTTTGGGCAGGATCATTTTTATTGTTTATCGGTGGCCTGCTCGCAAAAGCCACTACCGTAACCTTGCCCCTGGTGCTCCTGGCCATCGATCATTACCGGGGCCGGAAAATAAATATAGCCGCCATAACGGCTAAAGCACCGTATGGGTTGGCAGCCCTGGTGGTTGGGATCTATGCCCTTATGGCCCAGCAGGAGGCTCTCCCGCTTGAAGCGGCCATTGGCCCGGTTAACCGGTTGACGATAGGGCTGGCAGCCTATGGCGGCTATCTGTTGA
>JANQFB010000572.1 GCA_028278085.1 Chitinophagales bacterium | reverse complement strand
GTTGGATCTCGACATCCCTTTCCGGATCGAGGCCATTTTCAGATAGAATGACTTCTAACCAGGCCTTGTATGCTATCGTTGGTAAAATACCTATCTTTTTACCTTTCAGATCTGCAATCGACTTTATCGTTGGTGCTTTATCTTCGCCAGCTTTAGGAATTAGTAAATAGCTGATCCGGTGTTGCTGATCCTCTACCATGGTAGAAATAAATAATAGCTTGGTACCACTTCTTATCATACCATTAAAAGTGATAGGCAAGGCAGTATAGCCTGCAATATCGACCTTGCCTTCTACCAGGGCCTGCATCAGGGGTTGAGCTGTTTCGTACATTTCCAATTTTGCGGCAATGCCATTTTGTTCAAAGAGCCCTTGTTCTTTGGCTACGAATATGGGTAGGCTGATCCTTAATTTGCTGTACCCAATGGTTAATTCCTGTAGGGAGGGCTCTGTAGCAATCCCACTTCTCTCACTAGCAGGATTTTGACAGGCGTAAATTTGGAAGAGAAAAAATACCAAACATAACCGGCCTATCTTTGGAAACACAAGGAGTAGATCATTATTCATTAACATAACCGGGCGTATTAGTATATTCAATTAATTTATTTTAAGTAGCTAAAATAAAAATTTTATGGCATTATTTTATTAAAGGATATTATCAAAAAATAAATTTATCCGCTAAGCTGTTTTATGGAAAAACCACATTTCAGGCGATAGAGGTGGGAGTACTATGTCAGGTTATCTATATAACCCATTCTATAACCGGTTATATAGCTAACCAAGCAAAATCCAAATGTATTTAATGGGACAAAAGAATAGGGGCCGGTAAAGGGCCCAGAGATAAACGGCAAACATTAATGTTGACGGGAAGCTTCGACGGGCATGCTATCCTTTCACCAAAAACTGCTTGGTGATCTTATAACCCGTACCTTTCAACTGCAGCAGGTAATATCCTTTGTCGAATCCTTTCAAAGGAAAGGTTTTATGATGAGAGCCGATCGTGGCGTTGAACGAATATTCATGCATGATCCTGCCGTGGAGGTCATAGATCATGATCGATACATTTTCTTCCTGGTGGTTTTCAAAGTTCAATACCAGGTATGCCGACGCCGGATTGGGATAAATGCTGACACTGTTTACTTTGGGCTCTACCGAAAACAAAGTAGCATCGGGAGCTGTGTCGATCGTGGAAACCGTTGAATCCAGAGGGGTGTCTTTGATGGTTTGGCTATAACCGGATAAAAGGCTCAGGCAAAACAGGGTAGATAACAACAGCTTCATGACTAACAGGTTTTTTTATTTTTTTAGGGGATCCGGCTAGTCGTATACTAATTATTAACCTTGTAACGATTTTTGAAGATCTAAAGATTCAGAAAGTTATCAACAATCCGATCTTTAGTGACAGAAGCCTCCGTACAAGGGATCAATCCCGGTTAACCGGGGATAGAAAAGTGGCCGTTAAGAACTGAAATTCACTGTGCTCTGACCTGGAAATTTCTCCGGATCATGTACGCATCTCCGGTGAGTTTAACCTGGTACCAGCCGGCCGGCATGCCTTTGATGTTGAAGTTGTACTGGTGCCGCCCTTCGATAGCCTTAAAGGTCTCGCTTTTGTATTCTCCCCCGGTCAGGTCGGAGATCAGCAGCTTGATGTAGACCGGCTCGGGAACGTAAACACCCAGGCGTAATTCGGGACCCATGGCTGTGGTATAGGTGCTGATCGAAGTTACCGTGGGTTTGATCACGTCTTCACCACCGATATCAAAGGCATTGATCGTGGCATCCTGGGTTTTCGTCGAATCCGAATCGGCCAGGCTGTCAATCGGCGTCATACTGTCGACAGTGCTGATAGCAGAAATACTGTCCAGGAATCTGACCTGTTCTTCCAGGATCAGGTTAAAAGAAGTGTCAGGACTTTCGGCGAATGGATCTACAATATCTTGCGCAAAGGAAAGGTGTCCTGTCAGGACAAACAACAAGATATGGCAGCTCTTCAAAACACTTTCTTTAAAACCTGTGAAGCTGTAAGGATAGTGTTTGATAGCTACTTTCATGCGTGAATAGTGTTTGAGTAAATAGTACAGATGCAAAAATCGCGGGGTAAAATTAAGGTAAAGAAATGTATTTTCAATTGATAAGTTGTTGAATTTATGCACAAAACAGTTGTGTATAAAAACCGTCATATAAACACGGATGTTGATGCGGATTTTCCGGCACTATTGGATCAAAATCAAGTGATGTACGGTTGGCATAAAGACGTCCGGGCCGGGAGGTTCCGGGTCATATGTGGGTTTGCCGGCTAAGAATTTTAACCGGTTTAATTTTGCGGGATAACCGATTAATGTTTAGTTTTCTGAAATATATCATGCGTGCATCCTCAATGGTTTTTACCCGATTATTCCCCAAAATGCTTCTGTTCGCTCTGTTGCTGCTTGGGAACCTCGTTCTCGGTCAGGACGTTTTGTTGGATTCGCTCGACCGGGCATCCAACGACACGATCCGGATAGATCTTTTGAACCAACTGGCCGATCATCAATTGGATGAGGATCCCAAGCTGGCTATCCGCTACGGCACCCGGGCCCTGGAACTGGCCGGCAAGATCAGTTATTGGCCCGGAGAAGCGAAAGCCTATACGTACCTGGGGAATGCCTTTAATAAGATCGGTCAACAGGATAAGGCATTGGAATATCACCTCAAAAGCCTGGCCATTTGTGAGTCCATGGATTTTAAGATTGGGGTTGCTGCCATTCAAACGAACATCGGGAACCTGTACTATACCATGGAGGATTATGAAAAAGCGGGTGAATACTATAACCGTTCCCTGGTGATCAAACGTGCATTGAACGATTCTGCAGGCATAGCGCTTTTGCTGGAAAACCTGGCGGTCAGCTATCAATACCGGGGACAACTGATACAAGCCCTGCAATACTTCACCGAGAGTCTGGACTTATACAAGATCCTCGACGCCCCGGCGAGTATGGCCTCTACCCTGAATGGCATCGGTACCGTATATTTCGAAATGAATAATTACCGGCAGGCATTGGATCATTTTGAACAATCCCTGCAACTGGCCGGGCCATCCGGTCAGCAAGGGATCCTGTCAGTGGCAACCTATAATGTAGGGGAGGTTTATACCCGGCAAAAGCAATATGAAAAGGCAGAAAAGTATTACCTGGAGGCCCTGGGCCTGGCCAATCAAATGTCTTACGTCGACCTGGCGAAAGATATTTACAGGGACCTTGCCGCCTATTATGCGATCACCGGTTCTCATGATAAAGCTTATCACTATCAGCTCAAGTATGGACAGCTCAAGGATAGTATTTTTTCCGAAACACATAGTGCCCGGATCGCAGAAATGGAAACCCGGTATGAAACCGAAAAAAAGGAGCAGGCCATCGAATTATTGAGCAAAGAAAACCGGATCCAGGAATTGACCATCTCCAGTCAGCAGATCGGCATGTTTGCCATCACCGGCGGTGCCATTTTAGTGTTGTCGATGATAGCGATATTATATGTACAGTACAAGCGAAGACAGCGGGAAAAGATCGAACAGCAGCAACTGAAGTTTGAGCAGCAACAATCGGCTTTGCAATTGCAGATGAATGAATTGGCGCAGCAGGCGCTAAGGGCCCAGATGAATCCTCATTTTATTTACAATTGCCTGAATTCCATCCAGGGATTGATCTTTGAAGCCGATAATGATGCAGCCATCGCCTACCTGGAGAAATTTGGTACCTTACTGCGCCAGGTCCTTAACTTTTCCGGTGAACAGTTGATACCTTTATCCGATGAACTGGAGATGCTCCGCTTATATCTTTCCCTGGAATCCATGAACCGGGAAGGAAAATTCGACTTTGAAATTCGTGTAGATCCGGGGTTGGATCCCGAAGATATCCGTTTCCCGGGTATGTTGATCCAACCCTTTGTTGAAAATGCGATCAAGCATGGGATCCTGCCGAAACCGGAAAAAGGAAGGGTCGATATCAACATCAGCCAAACACCCCGGGGACTGCGTTGCACGGTCGAAGATAATGGCATAGGACGGCAGCAGGCGGAACAGTTAAAGGCAGCAGATCATCGATCCAAAGGCATGGCGATAACCCGGGAAAGGTTGCAATTGATCTATGGAAACGATCCGGCAACCGTTAACCTTGAAGATCTATACGATCAAGGCGGAAAACCCTGTGGTACCAAAGTGGTGATCGAGATCCCGGATGATGATCCTTTTTAGGTAAAATAGAAACGCATGCAAATTAAAGCAGTGATCATCGATGATATGGCCAGGGCGCGAAAATACCTGGAAGGCATGATCCAAAAATACTTCCCGGAGGTGGAAATTGCAGGTATGGCGGACAATATTTCTTCGGGCGCAAAGCTGATCAGGGAGCAAAAACCTGACCTGGTATTCCTGGATGTTGAAATGCCGGGTGGCTCGGGTTTTGAATTATTCGATCAATTGGATACCATCGACTTTGAAGTGATCTTTACTACCGCCCACGACCAATATGCCATCCAGGCGTTCCGTTACTCAGCCCTCGACTATTTGCTGAAACCACTGAAAAAAGACGACCTTGGATCGGCTATCCGGAAGGCGATCGAACGCAAATCCACACAAGCACAAACAGACAACCTCCGGGTCTTGCTGGAAAACCTGAAACAGCCCCAGGCGCATAAGCAAAAGCTTATCTTACCGGGTGTGGATGGTTTCACAGTGGTCAGGATGGAAGAGATCATCCGCATAGAAGCGGTATCCAATTACAGTAAGTTTCACCTGTTGAACAGCCAGCCGATCATGGTCAGCAAAAACCTGGGCGAATATGAAAAGCTCCTGCCGCAAACAGACTTCATCCGGATCCATAAATCTCACCTGATCAATATCCATCACGTCCGGAAATTTGCCCGGGGCAGCGCCCGATTCGTGATCATGGCCGACGATGCCAAATTGGAAGTTTCCAAACGTAAAAAAGACGAGTTTTTAGACATTATCTCCCGGCTCTAAAGCCTGTTCGGGACATTTTATGCCTTTTTACCTTCCCGTTGGATCATTATAACCGTGATTTCATGGGCCATCGCTACCCGGTGGATCAATATACATGTTCTCTCATTGCTTTCCCTGGTTAAGTGCCATAATTTTACACATACGCAACGCATTTAATGTAACTATTACTAATCAGGTAAGGATGAAAAGATCACCTATATTATTCCTGTTGGTCAGTCTGTTCTGCATAGGATTGAACGAGCTGTTTTCCCAAAATCTTCAAAGTCACCAGGTATGCATATTCGATGCAGCCGGTGGCAATTGTGAAAATTTTACCGATGATATTTGTTTGGACGGCTACGAATGCACCCCTGGACTGAGATCTTCGGATCCCTTTGCGATCAATAATGCTTCCTGGATCGCTTCCATTACGTTCGAGATCTATTGGATCTGTGGGCCGGTTGAATGGGCGTTTTACTTAAACGGCGAAAAGATAGGATCGGCGGAACGACCGGACGCCTATTGCGATTGTGACATGTCCGGCGCTGACACCTATCCTACGTTAGTTACCATATCCGGTAACGCGTTAAACGCCTGGTTTAATTTTGATGGGGATAATGTCCTGGATGTAAAGGCTGCAGGCCTTACCCCTTGTACCGGCGCTTATGCCGCAACCATTGATTATTCGGAGGATCAAGTGCCGGAAGATGCGGGTATCATTAGCCTGGATGGACCCGAAGCACCTTTTGATGCCGGTAACCAGGATGTATGGGTCAATATTCGGAATTATGGCAGTGATACCCTGTCTGACCTGATGATACATTGGACCTTAAACGGCATTCCCCAAAATGATCATGCATGGACAGGGACTTTGATTCCCGGCGCGAGCGAAACCGTAAACATCGGATCGGCGCTATTTGAAGCGATGACCGCGTATGAATTGATCCTGTGGACAAGCATGCCTAATGGCGTTGCGGATACCGCCACGTTTAACGATACCTTGAGCATCAGGGATGTTATGCCGGCCCTGCAAGGCGCTTATACCATCGGCGGATCAGTTCCCGATTTTGAGACCATCAATGATGCGGTCTTTATTTTGAATAAAGGCGGGGTTACCGGTCCGGCGTCTTTTGGGATCAGGGATGGAAATTATGCGGAACAAATTACTTTTGATCCTATCCCTGGTGCCTCCGGCAGCAATACGATCCGTTTTCATTCGGAAAACCTGGATAGTACCTCCGTTACCATAACCCATGCGCCGGATGCTTCCCGGAATTACACCATCCGGTTCAACGGGGCCGATCATATAACGCTTGACCATTTGACCGTTACCGCCACCGGTGAGGATCATGCGCGTGTCATTGAAATTGGCAATGGCGCGGATCATAATCAATTCCTGCATAACCGGTTCTTAGGAGCGGAAACGGAAAACCTGGCCGGACAGCAGGAAGTCATTTTTTCTTTTGATGGCCATGATAACTTCAATGTCTTCCGGCACAACCGGATCGCCTTTGGCACCTATGGTATTTGTTATGCCGGGGAATCCGCCAATAATCAATATGAACAAGGGACCGTTTTTGATCAGAATATCCTGACGGATCAATATTTTTTCGGCATATACCTGGCCACCCAGCAAGGGGCCATCCTGGAAAACAACCGGATTACCACCCAATCAACCTATGAAGGTTACTTTGGCGCTTATATATACCAATGTTCGGATGGCCTGGATATTCATCGAAACCGCTTGAATATACCTAATGGCGGATACGGTATATACCTGGATGGCGTATCCGGAACCGCCAATAAGCATGCGGTGATGTCCAATAACTTTATCCGGGTAGGCGGCGCATCGGTGGCTTACGGGCTAACGATCAGCAATGGCCAGTACCAGGATGTTTTCTTTAACAATGTGAACATTACCAGTCCGGATGCGGTAAACGGGGTCGTGTTTCTGGGCTTTACCAACCAGTTTTTAAACCTGCAAAACAACATACTGGCCAATACGGGAGGCGGGTATGTGATCCAGGCTTTTGATGAATGTATTGCCGGCGCTGATTACAATGACCTGTTTACCAGCGGATCGATCCTCGCCAATTGGTTGTTTACGGACCTGCCGGAATTAACAGACTGGCAGCAAACTACTGGCTTTGACAGTAATTCTCTAAGTGTCGATCCCGGATTTGTGTCTCCGGATGATCTCCATATTAGTCATACGGACTTGTATTATGCCGGTATTCCCATTCCCGGCATCACCGGGGATATCGACGGAGAGCTCCGGTTCCCCCAATCCCCGACCATTGGGGCGGATGAACCATCTCCGGTTGAGGACGATGCGGGTGTGGTAAAGGTTATTCCCCCGGTGGTGCCCTTTTCGGCAGGTATGCATACCCTTAAAGCGGTGGTACGTAATTACGGATCCAACGACCTGGAGGAAGTTAAGATCCAATGGGAAGCCAATGGGATCCCACAACCGGATATCAACTGGAATGGCTCCTTATCTACCGGAGATACCGCAACCGTTGAGCTGGGCGATTTCGATTTCATACCCTTAACTACTTACCGGTTCAAGGTATGGACAAGCTTACCGAATCAGCAAACGGACAGTATCGCTGCCAACGATACCGCTTTAATCGAACCTGTTGTTGCAGCGTTGAATGGCCAATATACCCTGGGTGGGGATTCTTCTGATTTTGACAGTTTTTCCGCAGCCGTATATATGCTGGAATTAGCCGGTGTAACAGGCCCCGTGGTTATTCATGTGAGCTCTGGTGTGTATGAAGAACAGGTCCTGATCCGTGAATATCCCGGTGCGGCGGAGCCATGGGGGGTGATCTTTCAGTCTGCGGTATTGGATCCAACCGTGGTAGAGCTGAACTGGGCTTCCGGCAATGCTACGGAGAATTATACATTATGCCTGGATGGGGCTGATTTTATAACCTTCCAGCAGATGACCCTTGCTGCCATGGGCAATTCCTTTGCTAATGTGATATCCTTGAAAAACGGAGCAGATCATAACCGTTTCCATAATAATGCGATCCAAGGTGTGGGGGTTAATTTTGGTTCCCTCAATCACAAATTGATCGAGATCGATCAATCGGCGGAAGTCCGGCTTACTGAAAATACCTTGGGGCAGGGTAGCTATGGTATTTGGGCGGAGGGCTCGCAGCCCGATAGCCTGGTACATACCACGGTTTCCGGCAATGAGTTTAAGGGTCAATGGGCGGGTATATATGTGAAAGATCATGATTCTACCGTGATCGCCAACAATCGATTCACCTACGATATTGATGCTACAACAGAAGCGTTTGGTATCTACGTTGATCAAAGTCCCAAAGGATTGTACATCCACCGTAATCAAATAAATATGGGTACCGGACGGGGGATCTATATCCGGAATACCGGATACATGTCCGGCCGGGAAGCGCAGATCGTTAATAATGCCATATTCCTGGAAGGAGTGAATAACCAGGTAGGCATACAGATCAGGAGCAGCTCATACATCCGCTTACTGCATAATAATTTGCACGTCGGCAGCGGCGAGTCTGAAAATACAAGGGCATGTCTGATAGAATGGTCGGATTACCTGGATGTGATCAACAACGTATTTGTAAACAGCCGGGAAGGGGAGGTGTTTAAGATCAATACTACGGTGGATCCTTTTCAATCGCTCGATCATAATAATTGGTACACCACCGGAAATACCCTGGCTATATGGGGAAATGATCGGGTGGCAAACCTTGTGGATTGGCGATCCCTGACCGGGCAAGATGAAAATTCCTGGTCGGTTGATCCTTATTTTGTATCTGATGATGATCTGCATGTCCGGCGATTTCACCTGAATAATGCTGCTTTACCCTTACCGGGTGTGTTGGAGGATATGGACGGAGAACCCAGAGACCCAGTTCAGCCGGATATCGGAGCCGATGAATTCGGCCTTCCTGAGCTTGACGCCGGTGTGGAGGCCTTGTTGTCGCCAATCATACCGTTTCCGGCAGGAGATAATGATATAGCGGTAGTCCTTCGAAACTATGGCACCGGGGAATTGAACACAGCCACCCTTTCCTGGATGGTGAACGGAACCCCCCAGGCGGATTATCAATGGACAGGAACGCTGGCCTCCGGTGATACGGCCATGATCCATTTGGGTAGTATCCCGTTCTTCACGGGCTTTGCTAATGAATTGAAGATCTGGTCGATGCAGCCGAATGATACCCTGGATCAACAACCCTTTAACGATACGATCATAGCGGAGGATCTTTTTGCCGGATTAGGCGGAAGCTATACGATCGGCGGGCATTTACCCGATTTCGATAGCTTTTCCGACGCCGTATCGATCCTACAAGCGGGTGGTGCAACTGCTCCGGTAACTTTTGAGGTCAGGAATGGTACTTATACCGAAGCCATCGATATTCAAAATTTTGCCGGCGCATCGTGTGAAAATCCGGTGGTTTTCCGATCCGAAAGCGGCCAGGCCGACCAGGTGATCCTCAGCGCATCCAGTTTCGATCAAACCTTATTGCTGAAAGACGTCAGCGGGATATCGTTCCGGCAAATGACGCTTCGCCAGACTGCTCCTTTTAATGCGGGAGTGGTGCGCCTACAGGGGGAATGTGCATGCAACGGATTTGTCGATTGCATCATCGACTTACCGGAAACCAGCGGCAGGCCGGCCATCAGGCTAAGCGGTGAGCAAATGACCGGCATGCTCTTTGAAGGAAATACGATCCTGAACGGCACGAAAGGAATAGATTTTTCCCTGAACACCAATATATATGCCACCGGCACCCGGATAACCGGTAATGCCTTCCGGGATCAAACCGAAAAAGGGATTTTCATGGTTAAGCAGCATGCCCCGGTTATCAGTGGTAATACGGTAACCACGAATGCGAATAGCTTCACGGGAATAGAGCTCCGGAACAGTATTGGTGAAATGGTCATCACTCAAAACGACCTCAAACTCTATTCCGGTGGAACAGGCCTCTACCTGGATGAGGTAGCCGGACAGCCGGATAGCACGGGTACAGTGGCCAATAATTTCATCTATGCCGGCGGAACCGGTTTGGCCAGAGGGCTGATGGCAAGCAGGAGCCAATGGATAGATCTGGTACATAATAATATAAATATCAGCAGTGACCATGCCACTAACGGACTGGCCCTGCGACTGACAGCGGCTTGTGCTGATGTGACTATGCTAAACAATGTGTTTGTCAATTCCGGTAAGGGGCGGGCCGTTTATGTGGATGGATGTGACCGGATACGATCGGATTTTAATGATATTTATGCCCTTGGCGATGTGCTGGCCTATTGGAACGGAGATACGGAAGACTTACTGGCCTGGCAAACGGCGAGTGGCCAGGACAGTAGTTCCATTAGTGTCGATCCCTGGTTTCGTTCCCCGGACGATCTGCATGTGGCCTGGCCGGGTCTGAACCACACAGCTACTCTGCTAGCAGACCTTAACATCGATTTTGATGGAGAGACCCGGCATCCGAATACACCCGATATCGGAGCTGATGAATTCGAACCTCATCCGGATGACGCCGGTATCGTTGAGATCCTTTCTCCGAAGTTGCCATTTCCATCGGGCCTTAACCCGGTTAGGGCTGTAATTCGAAATTTCGGTGTCAATGACCTGGTCAGTGCAACGATCCGTTGGGAGATCAACGGTGTTGCGCAAACGCCCCTGGGCTGGACGGGATACCTGGCTACCGGCGATACCGCCTGGGTTCCATTGGCGGATAAAGTATTCGATCCTGCCACTGCTTACAAGATCACAGCCTGGACAACGGTTCCCAATGGCGCACCGGAGCAATTTCCATATAATGATACCGCTTTCATCGATGGGTTGATGCCAGCCTTGTCGGGAACCTATACCATTGGAGGCAGCAATCCTGACTTTCCGGATTTTTCCAGTGCTGTTGAAGTATTGAATACCGGTGGCATTACCGGCCCGGTAACCTTCAATGTCAGGGATGGTATTTACGAGGAGTCGATCCGGATCAATGAATTCCCGGGCGCCTCTTGTAACATGCCGGTCGTTTTTCAATCGGAAAGCATGGATCCGGCTTTGGTACAACTCAGATATCCAAGAGATATTACCCTCCGGTTAAGTGGCGCCGACGGTATAACCTTCCGGGACATGACCCTTGAATCTTATTGGAAAAGATTTTCGGGCGCCGGTTCGCAACATGCGATTTACGTAGACGGAGGCTCTGATTGTAACCGATTCATCCATAATATTATCAAGGGTAAAAGTACCAGCAGTACCGATATCGACTATTCGGTGATCTACTCTCCCCAAACGGCGGATCATAACAATGTTTTTAAAGGAAACAGCATTCTATACGGCAGCTATGGGATATTTTGGAAAGGTCCGTCGCAGCAGCCGGAGGATAGCACTGCCATTGTTGATAACACTTTCGAATATCAGTACCTCCGAAGTATTGATCTGACCAACCAGGACGCCACCACGATTGAAGGCAACACGATCCAATCCAATCCGAACAGTAATCATTACCAGTATGCAGGGATCTATGCCCGGCATTGCCACAATGGAATGCGTATTAGCGGGAACAAGCTGGCCAGGTCGATCGGCAAGGGGATCTTCCTGGACAACTGTTCCGGAACAGCCCAGCAAAAGATACTGCTGGCCAATAATATGGTATATGTCGGAGATCTTGGCGCTGCTGTGGGGATCGGTTTGAAATACTCCAACCACATCGACTTGTATCACAACAGCGTTAACATTGCCTGCACCGCTTCGGGAGACAGGGGCATAGAGATCCAGGGCGGTACGGGAATTACGATGCTTAACAACAACCTGGCCAATACGGGAGGTGGCTATGCCATCTATCTGAACAACCAAACTCCTCCGGTTTCGGATCATAATAATTTCCATACCACCGGAAATGTCCTGGCCTATTATAACGGCCAGTTAACCGACCTTGCTGCCTGGCAGCAAGCCACCGGAACAGATGTTAATTCCCTGGAAGCTGATCCTATGTTTTATACACCGAAGGATCTGCATACCGGCCAGGTCTTACTGGGGAAAGCAGGTATTCCCATCCCCGAAATCATTACGGATTGGGACGAGGAACTAAGAGATCTGGATGAGCCGGACATCGGGGCAGATGAGTTTTTAGGCTATCACAATAATGTCGGCGCTTTCAGCCTTTTGCCAGGCGTTGTTTGCGGTCAGGATTCCGCAATTCAGCTCACGGTTACGATCCGCAGCTACAGCCGGGATGACCACAGTGGATTCGATGTGGCCTATTCCATCAACGGGGGATCGCCGGTGATCGAAAACATCGGCGCCTTGATCCTTCCCGCAGCCGGGGAACTGGCTTATACCTTTAACCAAACTGTTGATTTTTCCAATCCCGGAACTTACCAGGTGCAGGTATATACGCTCCTGGCCAATGATGAATACCCCTCGAACGATACGCTTGAGATCAATATAACCAGCGAACCCGGACTCGGTGCCGTGGAACAGCTATTACCGGTCGATCAATCGGTTGACCTGGAAAGCCCTGTGAATTTTTCCTGGTTCCCGGTAAGCCACGCAACCCACTATGATCTCTATCTTTGGGAAGACGGTCAGGACCAACCTGCACAGCCCTTGGCCGCCGGCCTCAGCAGTATCAACCATACACTTAACGATCCTTTGGCTTATGGTACCCTCTACCAATGGCAGGTCGTAGCCAAACGGAACGGGTGTGAGCGCTCCGGACCGGTACAGCAATTAACGACCCGCTATTTACCCGACCTGACTGTCAGCCAGGTGGATGCTCCTGCGTTAGCATTTTCGGGGAAGGCTATCAGCCTCGAATGGATCGTGGATAATGAAGGTATGGGATCCACACAATCCCAGCAATGGTTTGATGGTGTTTACCTTTCGGAAGATACGGTGCTTGAGATCGGCTTCGACTATCATTTGGGGAACCAGGTAAACGGGCAGGCCCTTGCGGCCGGGGAAAGCTACCAGCAGCAAGCGGTATTCAGCCTTCCACAGGGTATAGACGGTGATTATTATATATTGGTTAAGGCCGATCGCAAAGATCATTTGCCCGAATCCGGGGAACAAAACAATAGCCAGATCAGTACGGCAACGGTTACCGTTCAACTCACACCCCCACCTGATCTGCAGGTTACCTCGTTTATTACACCCCTCGACGTCTTTTCGGGTGATAGCATCGATCTGCGATATGTCGTCCATAACCTGGGAACCGGTGCCACAGAAGCCAATTCCTGGAAAGATGTTATTTATCTTTCCCATCTACCGGTATTTGACCGCGATTCTTCGGTTATCCTGGCGCACATGCAGCATACCGGCACGTTAGACCAGGGGGATAGCACCATAAAGGAACTATCCGTAAAGCTGCCCTATGATCAATTCGGGACTTGTTACCTGTATGTGGAAACAGACCGTTTCGATGAGGTCTATGAACATGCCTGGAATGCCAACAACATGCTCAGGAATGATTCCATTAACATCACCCTGGTGCCTCCGGCCGATCTGCTTCCGGTAAGCTTGAATGTGCCTGCTGTGGCCAGTGTCCGGGAAACCATCGATATCGGGTTTGTGATCCGCAACCAGGGCGCGGGCGATCCCGATGTGCTGACCTGGAACGACAAGGTCTATCTTTCCGGTGATCCAGTTTTCGATCCGCTTCAAGCGGTTCTCCTGGGCCGGTATTTTCATAGCGATTCCTTGCCTCCCGGAGCTGAATATCTTGTTAACCGATCGGTTTCGATCCCGGACGAAATTGCCGGAGACCATTACATCTATGTGGTGGCAGATGCTGGTGAAGCCGTTTTTGAATATGACCAGGAAGCCAATAATGTCTACCGAAGCATCAATCCCATAGACATCCGTTGCCCGGATCTGTCCATCTCCGGTATGGTGACGCCGGATAGTTTGTATTCGGGCGAAAAGTTCAATTTCCAATGGCGGACGGATAACCTGGGTTCCGGCGAATTGATCCAAAGGAGCTGGAAAGAGAAGATCTATATTTCCGAGCTGCCTTATTACCACGAAAACGCCCTGATCCCTTTATTTACGCACCATCAATCCGGAAGCCTGCCCGGAGGCGATCATATCGATCAGCAAAAGGTCATCAACTTACCGCATGGCATTTCGGGGGATTATTATTGCTATGTGGAAACCGATGTACAGGACCGGATATATGAACATCAATCCGAGGCTAACAATATCACCAGGAGCGATCAAAGCATGCATATTGAATTGAGCCCCTGGCCGGACCTGCAGATCAGCAGCGTGATGGCCCCGGATTCCGCTATGGCCGGTCAGCAGTATTCGATTGAATGGGTGTTGTTGAATAACGGTATAGGTCCGGCGATAGATCTTCCGTGGAAAGATAAAGTATACCTGTCGCCTGCAGTGGATTTTGATGAAAACCAGGCTATTCCGCTGAGATCCAAAAACCATTTTACTGCTTTGGATCCGGGCCTAACCGATACGGTCAGGACAACAATAAGCATTCCCGGAGGTTTGTCCGGTAACTATTATATCCATGTTTGGGCTGATTCGGAGGATGATCTTTATGAACATGGCGGGGAATATGATAATGTTTCCGCCGGGAAAGGGGTATGGATACAAGCTTATCCACCGGTAGACCTTTCGGTGGATACGGTTTCAGCGCCGGCCTTTGCAGCTTCCGGCAGTTCGGTTCCCATTGATTTTACGGTCACCAATAAAGGTGATGCCATTACCTTAGCCAGCCAATGGCAGGACAGGGTCTATTTATCACCGGATACCTACCTGGATCCCAACAGTGATATCCTCATCCGCACGATCGCCCACCAGGGACAACTGGATCCAGGGCAATCTTATACGGTTCACCGGAAGGTAAGGATCCCCAATGGCATAAGCGGATATTACTATTTGCTCGTTCAGGCGGATGGTACCGGATCAGTGCCGGATACGGATCCCGGAAATAATATGCTGCATAGCCAATCCATCAGGATAGACCTGGCTCAACCGCCGGATTTGCAGGTAACTGCCCTTTTTACACAGCCGCAGGCTTTTACCGGCCAGCCATATAGTCTTTCTTATACGGTACAGAATTCCGGGCCTGGCGCCACTGCTGTTCAAAACTGGATGGATGGTTTTTATCTCTCCACCGACAAACATTTCGATGGTTCGGATATCTTATTGTCCTCTTTTGGCCGTAAGGGAGCCTTGGCGGTCAATGGCATCTACACGGAAAATATTGATTTTAAAATGCCTCACCAGGCCTCGGGCAACTATTACCTGATCATGAAAACGGATCATCAAAACCAGGTTTATGAACATCATAACGAAAATAATAACCTCGCTTCCAGCCTGATCACTGTCATTCAGGCGCCTCCCGTTGATCTGATCCCGCAACAGATCACCATACCGGCTTCAATTTCGATCAATGATCCGCTAACCTTATCGTGGCAGACCTATAACCAAAGCACATACCGAGCTAAAGGATGGATCGATGAGGCGGTATTCCTGTCGACCGATCCGGTTTGGGATATTGCCGATCCCCTGGTTTGCCGGGTTACCAGGTATGTTAATATACCGGCTTTCGGTCATGCTTCCTATGATACCACCTGCGCCCTTCCGGGCCTCGATCCCGGTGATTATTTTGTCCTGGTGCGAACGGATGTGCAGCAGGCATTTGTGGAAA
>JANQFB010000535.1 GCA_028278085.1 Chitinophagales bacterium | reverse complement strand
AAACTTAAATAACAGACCGACGAATAATGGCTACCCCTATACCTGGGACAGCCAAAGTTCTTCCGGTAGTGTAAGGAATAACTCTTCGAGCTTTAGGTCTGGTCAAAGTTCATCCGGCCAATTTCGTTCAGGGTCATCCGCCTCAGCCAACAGGTATGATAGTCCTGCTGCATCCAATGGCAGGAAACAGTCAACCTTGAACAACGCAAACAGGCCGACTTATAATCATTCCGGTCGGTCGGGACCCAGCCGTTCCTCTGGAAGCAGCACGAGAAGTAGCTCACCGAGTCGATCATCCGGCAGCAGCATGAGGAGCAGTTCACCGAGCCATTCTTCGGGTAGTAGCATGCGGAGTAGCTCACCGAGTCGATCATCCGGCAGCAGCATGGGGAGCAGCTCACCGAGCCGTTCTTCCGGCAGTAGCATGAGAAGCAACTCACCGAGCCGTTCATCCGGTAGCAGCATGAGAAGTAGCTCACCGAGTCGATCATCCGGCAGTAGCATGCGGAGTAGCTCACCGAGTCGATCATCCGGCAGTAGCATGAGGAGCAGCTCACCGAACCGGTCATCCGGTAGCAGCATGAGAAGTAGCTCGCCGAGCCGTTCTTCCGGCAGTAGCATGAGAAGTAGCTCACCGAGCCGTTCATCCGGTAGCAGCATGAGAAGTAGCTCACCGAGCCGTTCATCCGGTAGTAGTATGAGAAGTAGCTCACCGAGTCGATCATCCGGCAGTAGCATGAGGAGCAGTTCACCGAGCCGTTCATCCGGCAGCAGCATGCGGAGTAGTTCTCCCAGCCGTTCTTCCGGTGGAAGCATGCGTAGCTCGGGATCTTCCAGAGGCGGATCTTCGTCGAGAGGCGGCAGAAGATAATTATTGTTTATTTCGGGAAAATTCAATCAAATGCAGAGATTATTTTCAGCTTTTACACTAACCGTATGTTTACTGGCGGCCCATGCCCAGACCGATGTGGACGCCCTCCGGTACTCCATGTTGACACCTTCCGGAACCAGCAGGGGGGTAGGGCTCAACAACGCCATGGGAGCTTTAGGTGCGGATTTTTCAGCCCTCACCATCAACCCTGCCGGATTGGCTGTTTACCGAAATTCGGAATTCATGCTGACCCCCAGTATTGTCAGCATGCGCTCCAATACCGATTACCTGGACAATGCTACCTCCAGCTTTAAGTATAATTTCAATTTCAGCAATGCAGGCTTTGTCGGTGCGGTGGTTAATGGCGACGGAAAAGAGAAAGATGAATGGGTAACCACCAATTTCGCCTTTGGATTTAACCGTATGGCCAGTTTTCATCATAAAACCTTTATGGAAGGGTTTAACACCCGATCCTCTATGATCGATGGATTTTTGGAAACTATCCAGGAGGGTGGCCTTATGCCTGAAACGATCGAGAATAATTACTTGTTCGATCTCAACCTTGCCTGGCGGACATTTTTGATCGATACCATCCAGGATTCCACGGGATTCGAATATTTTTCCGCCATCCCGAATGGCAGGATCCTGCAGAGTAAGTATATTACCGGAAGAGGAGCCATCAATGAATATTTTATCGCCTTTGCCGGCAATTATGGCAACAAATTATATATCGGCGGATCGGTAGGCTTTCCCCATTTACGGTATACCGAAGAGTCGAATTATGTCGAAACGGATGTAGAAGATACGATCGCAGGGTTTAATTCTTTCAACATGCAGAACAACTTTACCACCCAGGGGATGGGTATTAACCTGAAACTGGGCATGATCTACCGGCTCAATCCATACTTACGCCTGGGAGCCAGTGTCCATTCGCCGACCTATTTCAGCCTATCCGACGATTATTATACCACCATGCATTCGGATTTCGACAATATCAATTTCGATTATGAATCTCCGCAAGGGGAATATAATTATGCTTTGATCACCCCCTGGCGGGTTACGGCCAGCGCTGCCTTTATCTTTAAAAAGTATGGCTTTATTTCCGCGGATTATGAATTTGTGGATTACAGCTATGCTTTTTTTGACAGTGAAGCCGGGAGTGTAAGCGATGGCGCCGGCAACAGTAGTGTCAACCAGAATATCCAGGGTAAATATCAACCCGCTTCCAATATCCGCATAGGCGCCGAGGGTCGTATCGATATTTTCCGGGTACGCGGCGGATTCGGATATTATGGTACGCCCTTCCAGAGCAATGTAGCGGAGCCGGGTGGCGACAATAGCAGGCAAAGCCTATCCTTTGGATTCGGTGTTCGTGAGGATGGTTATTATATCGATTTCGGCTATAACCATTTGATCAACCAGGAAGCGCATTTTCCATATACGCTGGCGAATAACGATAATTTTTCCGCTGCGATAACCAAGCAAAAACAAAATAGTTTCCTGGTTACAGTGGGCTTTAATTTTTAAGATTTTCCCGATGATCCGGGTATACGATATCAGTGGGCTTCAGCAGCTCCGGGTTTTATTCATTTAGTTAGTGGTTGTGTGTTCAAATACGCCTGTTTTGAGAAGTTTACTTTTCAAACAGGCGTTTTTTTCGTTAAGCCCGGCGCTTAAATAATGCCATGCAAAGAGCCGCCTTTGGCGCCAAGGGCATCTACTCTTTTTTCAATGTCAGGATCCTCTATTAAAGGCGGGGCATGATGAGGTTTGATGCGGCTGTCGATGATCAAGGGCCCGTGGCAACCCCAATGCTTATGCTCCTGGAAGGCTTTTATGCCATGTATATCATGCGATGGATTCGATCGGGTAAAGGTAACCCACAAGAAGTTATTCAGGTTCCGGCTAACGAAGGCTGCGTCGTCGACGACAACGATCAAGGGTAATCCGGCAAGAACCGATGGCGCCAAACGGCCCAGGTGATCCGACAATGTTTGGATAACACTGATGGCATTTTCCTCATTTTGATAACCGGGCCCTGAAATAACCAGGATGCCGCGATCGAATAGTTTGGCTTCCCCGAATCCTCCGGGTAAAGTGAGTTCCGGCGAAATGGAATCGCTTAGTGACCTTATCGGATCTCCTGCTGCCGCGATGATCACTTTTGATCCGCTATTCAGGTCGCTGCCGCTATAATCCAGCGTATCGATGGTGGTTTTGGTTTGGAAGTGAAGGTCCCTGGTCCAATCCACCCGTTCGAGCACATGCCGGAAATAAGCCTGGATATCATGAATATCGAGACCGGGATTATCATTTTCTGCGGTGATAAACAAATATTTGGCCAGGGATAACTGACCGGATCCAAGGATATGATTAGCAATGGTCAGGATCTCCTGGGGTTTTTTGTCTGGATAGTAAGGTGTATACCGTTCACTGCCGATGGCCAGTAGCAGCGGATGCACGCCGGCTGCGTCAACCGCATGTGCAGCGCACAATCCCGGGATCTCTTTAGGTAAGGCAGGTCCGGCGATTTCATGGATCAGGTTCCCGAAGCTGGTATCTTCCTGTGGCGGCCGGCCGACTACGGTAAATGGCCAGATAGCATTTTTCCGGTGCCAGACTTTATGGACCTTCATCAGCGGAAAATCATGGGTTAAAGAATAATAGCCCAGGTGATCGCCAAAAGGGCCTTCCGGTTTATTCGCGCCCGGAAACACTTCCCCGGTGATCACAAAATCGGAGTCGGTAGAAAGGGTAAAGCCCTCCTGCACCGTATAACGAAACCTTCTGTTACCCAGCGCTCCGGCAAAGGTGAGTTCCGAAACACCTTCCGGCAACGGCATAACCCCCGACAGGATATGTGCGGGAGGACCACCGACAAAGATGCTCACCTTTAGGGGTAAGCCTTTGGCATTGGCCTTGGTTTGGTGGATACCGATACCCCGATGGAGCTGGTAATGAAGCCCGATCTCCCGGTTCAATTCATATTCATTGCCGTTTAACTGGATCCGGTACATCCCGAGATTGGCATGCATCACCCCGGGTTTGTCGATATCTTCGGTATATACCAGTGGCAGCGTAACAAAAGCGCCGCCATCATCGGGCCAGGATTTGATCAGCGGGAGTTTATCGATGGTGGTTTCCCGGAATAATGAAGGCATACCTGTTTTCCTGGGTAAGGCATTCAGGGCGGCAAAAGCAGCTTTGATGTATCTAAAAGGAGATCGCAGGGCTTGCATGGGATCGCCTTTTAAACGGATCATTTGCCGGATGTCATGCAGGGTATCCCGGAAAAGGAACTTGCTCCGGTCGAGGGTACCGAAAAGGTTGGAAACGGCTGTAAATTCGCAATCCTTGATCCGTTCAAACAAAACGGCCGGCCCACCGGCCTGGTAAACCCTTCGGTGAATGGCCGCCATTTCCAGGTTCGGGTCTACCGTTTCCCTGATCCTGACCAGGTGGCCATGCTTTTCCAGGTCGTCGATACAGGCTTTCAGGCTTTTATATCCCATTGATCCCGGGCTTTCCCTTACTTGGATTTACTTGTCAAAACCGGGCGGTGGTATTATTTGGCGATCACGATCCGTTGACCCCCCGATTGCCGGGTACCGGTATCATAGACGCGTAGGAAATAAATACCCGTAGGATAAGCTGCCAGGTTAATTTTTACCCGTTTTTCACTACCGATGGCTCTTGATAGCAATAACCGGCCCATTGGATCATACAATTGCAGCCGCTGCGCAAGATCCGGGATTTGATCAACAACCAGGTATTGATCCGCGGGATTCGGATAAACGGCAAACGACAGTTGGCCGTTAGCAGCCGGTATTATGGAGCTGGTTCCGATCGCCACTGTTTTACAAATAGAATCATTCGGGCAGGGTGTATTGGCACCGGCCGTCAGACATACGGTAAAATTGCCGGTGCCGGCATAGGTATGCATCGGATGTTGGTTGGGATCTGTGTTCCCATCACCAAAATCCCAGGCCCAGCTATTGGGGTTGGTGGAGCTATCGGTAAATGTTACCGTATTCCCTGCTATGGAGAAGCCAAAATCGGCATGGGTAGAATCAGCAACGGTGATCGTGATCTCATCAAAAGAATCCGGACAGTTGGCGCTGGATATGGTCCAACGGACCACGTTGGCTCCGTTGCCCAGGTTATTGATCGTGGTGTTCATGGCAGTGGCGTCGGTAAAGTCGCCGGATCCGGATTCTACGGTCCACATACCGGTGCCGGTTCCGGGGTCATTGGCAGACAAGTCCGCGCTATTGATGCCGCATAATTCCACGTCGCCACCGGAAATAACAGCCGTATCTCCGGCAGGGTCGACGGTTATGTTGATCTCGGCGCTGGCATCCGGACAGGAGGAAGCGCTGAACACCGTATAGGTAACGGTGTATTGGCCGGGAGCCGATGGTATGAATGTAGGAAAGTTCGTATTACTGGCCAGGATATCCGCTACGGGATTGCTGCTCCATTGTACCGAATCTTCATTGGTCGGGATACCGACTAAGGGTAACTGGTCATTGCTGCAGATAAGCGTATCATCCTGGAAGATCTCAGCCGTCGTAGAATCAACGGCATTGATCACCACCTGGTCGGTGGCGCTGCTGCATGCCGGAGATGCAGGGGTAATGGTCTGTGTGATGGTTATGGGGCCGGTATAGCCTATCGGCGGACAATAGGTCGTGTTGTTAGCATCAGGCGGATTGAAACTACCTCCCACACCACCATCATCCCAGGAAATGGCGCCATTCATCCCATTTCCGGCCAGGTTCAGGCAATCATCTTTGCAGATATCGGTATAGGGCCCGCCTCCATCGGCGACGGGTTGTGCTACGACATTTACCTGGATAGAGTCTACCGCATCCGGGCAGGTGGCGCTTGTGGCGGTAAAATAGATCGTGAACAAGCCGGTGGTGGCGCCGGGATCGAAGTCGGTATTCTCCTCATCGGGATTACTAAAGGTGGCTGCCGGTGAACTGCTCCAGTTGATGGCAACGGCCTTCATGGAATCGGCGCTCAGGGAAAGGCTGGATCCCTCACAGATATCGGTTCCAAGAGTATTGATGACCGCGGAAGGGCCGCCGCCGGCCTGGAGGCTGTATTGGACGGTATTATTACCCCGATTGGGTATGGCCAGGGTATCCGATACCGGGTTGTAATAAATGCCCATCGGCTGATTATGGCCGCTGGAAACTGTGACCGGGGCGCTTTGGAATTGATTGTCGAACATATAAATATTGTTATCACTGGCGGCAACATAGAGATTATTACAATCATCCAGGGTTATGCCTTCTATCTGGTTGATGGTGGAGCTTGCCAGACTATTGGTGGAGGAATCCGAAAGGCTAACGGCAGTGATTCCGGCATTGGCCTGGAAATGTCCGACCAGCAATCGATCGTTGGCTGCATCATAAACGATCCCGGAGGGGGATTGAATACCGCTGACGAATACATTATTGCCACCGGTAGTGTTGTTTACCCGGTAGATGACCAAATTCAACACGTCGGTAACATATAAATTACCCGACAGATCCGCCGCTATAAATTTTAAACCGAAAGCTCCGCTGACACTGGTGTTGAACACCTGGCTGCCATTGGAAAGGGAGAACCCTTTGATATCAGATCCGTCCACAACATAGAGGATATTGTTGGCAATGACCATCCCCCTGGGAAAGTTGACAAATGTTGCGGGATTGACAAAAAATGTCGGTCCGGCAGGAGGGGTAACCTGCATAATATTATTACCGGATTCATTGGATATAAAATATCGGTTCGAGGCCTGGTCGTACACAATGGTGTTAGGCTGGTTATATTGTCCGTTTACTGTGGTGATTACAGTGAGCATGATCATATGAAAGATCAATACCGGCTTTAAGTGTTCAGTCAGCGTAGTTTTCCTATCCATGGATTCACATTTTATTGAGAAGAAATATGAAAAAATGCAGCCATCTGCAGGCTCAAAGGTAAGCCTATTCCTGCAGCTATGCAACAAACGGATAGGAATTGGGAGGTTGGCCTGAGGCGCTTACTTTTTAGCGTGCAAGACCTTTGGATTCCACGATATCCATGACGGTTTCCCGGAGGTTTTTAAATCCCTCCCTGTCTTTCACGATATAGTGAGCGGCCCCCTTTTTTACAAAATCGAAAACGAGGTCGGCATCCTCCTTTTGGCCGGAAAGGACCACTACCTCGATGTCAGGATTGATGGCTTTGATCTTCTTGATAACATCCATACCATTCATTTTCTCCGGATCATCGGCATTCAGGAAATAATCCAATACAATGATGTCCGGCCCCTCATCCAGGTTGCTGATACAATCTTCCCCACTGGTAAAAGTTTGAATGTCGAATTTGTTCAGGCTGCTTAACCCGAATTTGAGCAGTTCCAGCGTCATTTCTTCATCGTCGACCAGAAAAACCTTTAATTCTTTCATAGTTATCACATTTTCAACCCCTATATACCCGAAAATGAAAAATAAGTTGCTTATTATAGGTGTTTTTCGACGGATGAATATATTAATTTTTAAGTTTCCAAACACTGACAGGAATCATATTATATTATTCCGGATGCCGAAATGCAGTGGAATTCAACGAGGTTGCCGGAAATTTTGGGATACTTCGATTATTCCATTAATTTAGGATCACTATTTCCAAATACATGTGGCCAAAGAATATGCTAAACGACATTGGTGCAACCACCGTTAAGGTCAGGAAAATCGATCGACAGCAAAACCGGATCGATGATGATTGGATCGTACAGGAAGAACCGCTGGAGATCAGGCTTAAATACAAAGCCGGAACCGACTGGAAGGAACGGCAGCTATCGATTACCATGCGAACGCCCGGCGAAGATCACGACCTGGTAGCAGGGTTTTTATTCCATGAGAATATCATCCTTGACCGGGGCGATATTCAAGCGATCCGACAAATGGGATTAGCCGGCAGGAGTGGCGGCAATATTGTTGAAGTGGTCCTGGAACCCGGCCGGTCGGTCAACCCGGTACAGTTGGAACGGCATTTCTTTACCAATTCCAGTTGCGGGGTATGTGGAAAGGCATCGATCGAATTATTGTATCAGCAACTCCAACCGGTTCCCGATGTACCCGGAAAGATTACCAGCCAACTGATCCGAAGCTTGCCGGACAGGCTTGGGGCCGAACAAAAAGTCTTCCGGCAAACGGGAGGGCTGCACGCCTCGGCGTTATTCGACCGGAGCGGCAGGCTATTAACCGTACGCGAAGATGTGGGCCGGCATAATGCTTTGGATAAACTGGTAGGACATATGGTTCGCCAGGATGATCTGGACATGAGCGACAGGATCTTATTATTAAGCGGCCGGATCAGCTTCGAACTGGTCCAAAAAGCTATTGTTGCCCGTATCCCGGTGATCACGGCTGTTGGAGCGCCTTCATCGATGGCAGTGGATCTTGCCGAAAAATTCAATATCAGTCTGATCGGATTTGCCCGGGAGAATGGCTTTAATATTTATACCGGCGCAGAAAGGATTCACTACGATTAGCAAGTAGCCAGCGCATGAGCCAGGAAGATCCAGTTAAAAGTCCCCAAACCCATGATCCGGTTGGGAATGCCATTCCACCGGTCGAACATACCGGTATTCATACCACCGAACCTCCAACCGCTGCAGCCGGTCTGTCGGCTGTTTTATCGACACTGAAACATATACGTTCGGAAATGGGGCTGTTTAAGGGTTTGGCGCTCTTAAACCGGGTCAACCAGCACCAGGGTTTTGATTGCCCGGGGTGCGCCTGGCCGGATCCGGATACCGGGCGGTCGTCCATAGCCGAGTATTGTGAGAATGGCGCCAAAGCTATCGCCGAAGAAGGAACAGAGCGGCTTATCGGAGCTGGTTTTTTTCAACAATACTCCATTCGGGAACTTGCCCGCTGGTCGGATCATGAGCTGGGCAAAAGCGGCCGGTTGAGTGAGCCAATGATCCTCCGGGAAGGGGAGGAGCATTACCAGCCGGTTTCCTGGGAAGATGCCTTCGCGCTGATCGCCCGGCAATTGCAGGCGCTGGATTCACCTGACGAAGCGATATTTTATACTTCCGGCCGTACCAGTAATGAAGCGGCCTTTCTGTACCAATTGTTTGTCAGGCAGTATGGGACCAACAATTTGCCCGATTGCTCGAATATGTGTCATGAGTCCAGCGGTAAGGCTTTGACGGAAACACTGGGTATCGGTAAAGGCTCCGTAACCCTTCATGATTTTGAATTAGCGGATCTGATCATTGTGATCGGACAAAACCCGGGTACCAATCACCCGAGAATGCTAACGGCCCTCCAAAAAGCCAAAAAAAACGGGGGCAAGATCATTAGCATCAATCCATTACCCGAAGTCGGCCTTCGTTCGTTTAAACATCCGCAGCAGCTATCCGGGCTCTTTGGATCCGGAACGGCCCTGGCGGATATGCATTTACCCGTGCGGATCAACGGCGATGTAGCTGTTTTGAAAGGGATCATGAAGATCATGCTGGATAAAGAGGATGAACAACCGGGGATGGTATTCGATCATGCATTTATTGAACAAAAAACAACGGGTTACCGGGCCTTTGCGGATGATCTCCGGAAAGTAAACCTGTTGCGATGTGAAGAATCCGGCGGGATCAGCCTCGATAAGCTCCGGGAAGCGGCGGATATGATCATGGCGTCCAAAAAGATCATCTGCTGCTGGGCCATGGGCCTGACGCAACATAAAAACGCCGTAGGAAATATCCAGGAACTGGTCAATTTACTGTTGCTGAAAGGCAGCATCGGTATCCCGGGCGGCGGAACTTGTCCGGTCAGGGGGCATAGCAATGTTCAGGGCGACCGGACGATGGGCATTTGGGAGATCCCGCAACCGGAATTTATGGAGCGGTTAGAGAAGGAATTTGATTTCCAGCCACCGTTAAAAAATGGCTACAATACCGTAGCAGCCATTCAGGCCATGCATCGCGGCGCTGCTAAAGTTTTTATCGGCTTAGGCGGTAACTTTTTATCCGCTACGCCGGATACCTTGTATACGGCAAAGGCCCTGGGTAATTGCCTGCTCACGGTTCAGGTATCCACGAAACTGAACCGGAGCCACCTGGTAACCGGCCAAACAGCCCTCATTTTACCCTGTCTGGGCCGTTCGGAAACCGACCGCCAGGCCGGTGGCGCCCAGTTTGTGAGTGTAGAAAATTCCATGGGTGTGGTCCATCGTTCCGAAGGACATCAGCAACCGGCTTCATCACAATTGATGAGCGAGCCGGCTATCGTGGCTCACATGGCTCAACATAGCTTGCCTCATTCATCAACCAACTGGCTGGAAATGGCCGGCAACTACGACCTGATCCGCGACCGGATCCAGGCTACCATTCCGGGCTTTGAAGACTATAATAAGCGGATCCGTAAAGAAGGAGGATTTTACCTGCCCAACAGCGCCCGTATCCAACAATTCAATACGACCGATGGCCTGGCAAAATTTACGATCCATCCCATACCGGTTCATCAGTTGAAAACCGGGG
Organism: Chitinophagales bacterium; assembly: GCA_028278085.1. GTDB lineage: Bacteria > Bacteroidota > Bacteroidia > Chitinophagales > JANQFB01 > JANQFB01. The sequence goes on along the minus strand of JANQFB010000535.1, from coordinate 2,167 downwards.
AATTCATGATGATGACGATCCGGAGCCATGATCAGTTTAATACGACTATATATGGATTGGATGACCGTTATCGAGGGATCTACCGGGAGCGGAGAGTTGTACTAATGAATGAAGAAGACATGGAAAAGGAAGGTTTGAAACCTCGGGATGCGGTCGATATCAGGAGTGATTATGACGGTGAAACCAGGATTGCCAAAGGATTCCTGGTTGTGCCTTATGTCATACCCCGCCATTGTGTGGCCACCTATTTCCCAGAAGCCAATGTTTTGGTGCCCATTGGATTGGTTGCTGATAAAAGCCATACCCCGGCCTCCAAATCCATTGTCGTAACCTTGCACAAAGGCTAGTCAATCCAAATCCCTGCTTACCAATCAACCTGGGTTCCCGGCTTGCCCACGAAAAACAAATCTGCTTTGAGGTCTGCTTCCCGGCCAATTATACCTGGAAAATAGCTTTGTCGAAGCAAAAGCGGCTTTTATCGAAATAGTGATCGGGGTTGTCGAAATTCCACAAAGGCGTATGGTATAAAATTCTACTTTTATCATTGTCAATACGCAAAGAGATTATGAGGCAAAATAAAGGAGAAAAAAAAATGAACAGAAAAAATCGAAAGTTGGTGATTGGTGCTATTGCGTTTGTATCTCAAATCTGGATCGGTATTACTACACAGCCTGTAAAAAGTAATACGATTGAATTTAATGTTCCGGAATGTATCCTGGCCGGGGATGTTGATTATCATCCTGCCGAACAAAAGACGGCCCGGGAATGGAAGACGGAAAATTGGGTTGACATTGATTATTAATCGACATAGATATTAAAAATTGTACAATTGGGGGTTTTATTTACAAAAGCCGGGAACAAGCATAGCTTCTCCCGGTTTTTTTTATGATCATGGCTAAAAATATCTATCCGGGACCGTGAAGGCTTGTTCGTCTAAAAATAGCCCCCGTTCAACGAAAAAACCAGTGCCGTTTCGGGAAAATTTAATAACTTGTATTTATCCTTAAAAACGACAAAAGGAATTGAATAATAACAAACATATAAATGCAGATTTTTTAAGATTCTTCGGGGGTTGTCTGGTCATATCCGTGTGTATTTTTCTGCGGGTTTTTGGAAATGAAGACCTTCTCTACCAACAACTGCCTATAAGATCTGATGATAGGATAACATCCGAACCTTTGGTAACCGATTTCCGGCCCGGTTCCTTTGGCCAGGTATGGGAAGCGCATTCCGCTGAACTTGCCGGTTCGATAGATATTCCGGGATGGGGAGTAACCTTATCAAGATATTAAAGATGGTGTAACCTTCATAGCGGTTGGTTTTAATTTTTGGCCCGCAAGCTTCTCCCTGCTTGCGGGTCACTTTTATTATCTGACTTCAATACTCCCCGGACAATATCAATACATCTTGATCGTGCTTGTATTTTGAATGTCGAACAAGGAACACCGATTAACGATTTTAGAAGTTATGATCTGGTTTTCAACTTCATAAATCTTCAATCGTTAATCTTTGTTCGAAATTCTTAACATTGTTTTCGAACGAAATGTGAAAACACCAGGTATATCTCCCTGCTTGCGGGTCACTTTTTTTAGGGAAGGCTAAATAATATTGACTTCCGGTACCAATTCTATCCCAAACTTATCCGCTACAGACTGCCGGATCGCCCGGGCAAGCGCTTCCACTTCCTTACCTTCCGCCCGACCGTGATTAACCAATACCAGTGGCTGGTGTTTATGTGTGCCGGTTTGGCCGACTTGTTTTCCTTTCCAGCCACATTTTTCGATCAACCAGGCCGCAGGGATCTTGAATGCATCATCGGGAAGCTCGTAATGCGGTATGTCGGGGTAGGCGGCCTTCAATTGCCGGAACCGGACACTATCCAAAACAGGGTTCTTGAAGAAACTGCCGGAATTGCCGATCTCAGCGGGGTCCGGTAGCTTTTTCCGGCGAATGGCGATAACGGCGTCGCTCACAGCTTTTACGCTAAGGTCCTGTACCTGCATCGCTTCGAGGGTTTCCCGGATAGCGCCGTAGGAGGTATTAAACCGGGGTTGCTTATCCAGCCTTAGGATGACGGCGGTAATACAATACTGACCCTTCAATGCTTGTTTAAATATACTGTTCCGGTATCCGAACCTGCAGTCATCCCTGTCGAACACCTTTCGCT
>JANQFB010000534.1 GCA_028278085.1 Chitinophagales bacterium | reverse complement strand
GGCTCCAACCCCGTATCACAAAATACAAGGTAGCGTTCAGCGCTACTTTACCATTAAAAAGCGACCAATACATCTTTTGCACCTCCACCAGCAGTTCATAGGCTTCCGCCGGATCCATCCCGATGTCAGGCCATTGATAGGAATTCAAGTTACCTTTAAAAGGCAGCTCCTTATCCTGGTGCAATCCTCCATTGTAAAGATTGTTTGCTTTCAAAAACAATCGCAGGCATAAATATCGATAGCCGGTAATGGCATTGCGGTGTTGTTCTTCGGGCGTGCTTCCGGTAAACAAACCGGCATAGGTGAGCGCCCACTGCTCCTCGGGTTGCTTTAAAGGAGCCGACAAGGATGCGGTGGCAAAAGTACAAGCGCCCGCATAGGTCATACCCGCCCTTAAATAATGCTGAATATCTCGCAGAACGGGCCCTACGACATCTTTGTCAACATAGCCCCATGGAAAGGAATTGTAATCGACCGGGTAATAGTTACCGGTCGGTGTGGGATAGCCTTCGAAAAAGGGAATAAACGTATACTCGAAATTCCGGTTTTTGAGCTGGTATAAGGCATCATCGGCTGTTAAACATTTCAGGCTGATCCGTCGAAATGCAAGGAGCGCCTTATTTCTCCTGTCCAGGTCGGTTTTCCCGTCAAAGCCGTCGACAAAAGTATCCGTAAAGGCCTGTATACCCATATAGGGAGCGACCTTCCAAATGAGCTTGTTCACGGATGCTATGCTTATACCCTGATCATTAAACCCGAAATAGAGATAATCCTGCAACATTTTTTGAGCCCCGGCCACTAAACCCGTTGTTCCCGGAAAGTCGTTTTCCAGGTTACCTTTATCATAGCTGAGCACATCGACGGCGGAAACAATATTCAAACTGGCCAGGTAGACAGCCGCTGGGAAGTTGATGGGGCCCATAAACAGGAGGTATTGGGTCGCTTTGATAAATTCAAAACGGTCCACATCCTTCAGGGGCCAATTTTCCTGGCCATAAGATGATAGTTCTTTCGAATCCGCAAGATTATAATTTGGAAATTGATCCGTGTATTTAATGACCTGGCCATAGGCATAGGTGGTCAGCACCTGGCTTTCATAGGTCCGCATAAAATTATTCAGGAACAAGACTTTCGACACCCGTACCAGCAATGGTTCTTCGAGTAATCCCGGGGAATCCACTACATTTTCATTTCCCTGGACTGCTATCAGTCCGGTCAATTCCAAAGCATTGCTAACATTGTTTTGAATGCCGGAATAATCCCACCAGTTGATGATGCTTAAATTGCTTACATCCGGAGCGATTTGCCTGGCCTTTTCCTCATCATCGATCAGGTGTGGAAAAAGCAGGTTGAAAATCCAGTTTGAATCGTAATTCATGATTTTAAACAACGAACATTAGATATGAAAGATATGCTTCACATGGTGCCAGCCGGAGCTTAAGCCATGGCTTATTTTATGTAATCCAGAACTGAGCACATGGTTGACGGCATGCCCTACATTGCTTAGGGTATTTTTAATGGATGATCCGATATTTCCCAATTCACTGGAAAGATCGCCTCCCAGATCTTTTATGGAATCACTGATCTTCCCCAGGTATTTTTTAACTGCCTTAAAATCTTTGTTAGCGGCAGCTCCAACAGCAGCATAGGCAGAAGTCAGTGCATTTTTCAATTTGACGATATCTTTTCCGACATTGGCCAGATCTTTGCCGACATTATCCAGTTGCGAGGTTATACTTGCTAAAGCTTTGTTGGCCGCTCCCAGCAACACTTCACCGGCATGCTCCAATTGATGGATGGCTTTTTCGGTATCCTTTTCAAAGGATTTGAAAGTGTTTTTCAGGGTATTGATCGTTTTGCGCGCGGCATTGGCCACATCGTTTTCAGCGGCAGAAATATCGTTGTCCAGTTCATTGCTCAAATGGGAGATCGTGGCACTGGCATGAGCAACAAATTCCTCCGCATCTTTTTTGGTCTTGCTGATCGTTTGCTCCGCTTTTTGTTTGGCCTCATTTCCCCAGGCATTGATCTGGTTAACCGTAGCGGCTTCTTCATTCCTGATCGTACTTACTGCTTGTGCACCGGAATTGATGATAGACTGTGTCGCGCCGGCAACCGCCTGGCTTGCTTTGTTGATATCGGCAACCGTATGTTTCGCGACGGCTTCGGTTCCCTTTGTAATATCGCTGGCCGTGGTTGTTGCTTCCTTGGCAATGGCTTTCCCTGCCGCTTCAGCTCCATTTTTGATGTCTTCGGCTCCTTTTTCCACATCCTCCCAGGCTTTTGCCAACCCACCTAACATATCTTTAAAGATCTCATCGGCCTTATCTTTAAGCTCCCGGATGAGAATATCCGGGAGTTGCCGAAAGCTGAATTGGGAGTAATTGACATCAATGGTAAATTCAGGAAGGGATAAGGATCTCCCGTCAAATTCAAATTCACCACTGGCTTTCATAACAATCTCTTGTTCATTAACCAGCAGACTCAGGTTAGCATCCATATCGCAATCCAGCCGGATCGTACCCAGTCCGGGGATCTTATCGACGCCCGGAATTTTAAGGTCCATATCCAGTTTCAAGGTAAAGTCGGCATTGCCCGACAGGGAGAAACCCTTGGAAAATTGAAGGGTGCAGTCTATGGTGAAATCAGCCACATTGGCGAGCTGATCTTTTAATTCAAAAGTAGCCCCCCTTTTGTCGAGTAATACTTCCAACTGCTCGCTGACCAGGTTAAACAGGGTGATCTTCCAATCGGCATAAACAAACCTGGGGCCTTTGGAGCTGATCTCCATCACCGGCCCGCCTCCTGCCACCCAAACCTTTTTTTGCACCCCCTTCGTTGGCGCATTCGGTGTATTCGGCACCATTTTGTTTCCTTTATAGTTCCGATAGAAGGTAGAACTGTTGCCGGTTACGGAAAAAATATCCTGCAGCCGGACCGGATCCATTTGCGCGATGCCATGAATGCCCTCGGAGATCTTTACTTCCAGCTCGGCAAAGGCCTTGAATCCGAAAATATCGAGCCGTGCGCTGAAGCCAAAACCCGGTTGTGCAGCGGTATTATCCGGCAATATCACCATCTCGTCGGCCCAGTAAAATGACAGGTCATCTGCCTGTACGACATTGTAAAGCGCAGGGGAATTTTTGTTGGTGAAGATGGTGATCACTTCGCCCAGGGAAGCCTGCTTCACATAAAAAGAAGCGTAGGAAGGATTGGGTACCTCTTCTTCGAAGGTCAGCACCAATACAAATTTGTCGTATGCATTATCGCTATTGTATTGAACAGTTGTGCTCCCGGAACCAATGGTAAAGGCAGCTTCTATCCCCATTCCAATAGCAGGGGGTTCGAATTCAACATTGAGGGAGAAACCGATGTCCTGCAGGTGCAGGCCCGGCAGCCCGAGTAAATTGGGAATACTTCCCTGGTCGGCTTTAATGTTAAAGGTACCGGCCAGCGAGCTCTCGTTAATGTCCAGGCTTCCGATAGCATCGAGCCTTTTATGTTTCAGGGTAATCGATGTAATGCAGGATATTTCTGCCGTTATTTCTTCTGCCAGTAACAGGGTAAGGGCGGCATTTTGCAGCTTGAGCTTATTTTTGCCGCTCCCGATCACCACCCCTCCGGAAATCGCCGCCTCCACACTTAAGCCGGATGATCCAACGGATAGCATGGCGGTCAACTGATCCGTACCGATCACCCGACCGGTTGCCTGAAGGATCTTGTCAGAACTTTGAGAAAAATCGATGTCCAATACCGCGGCAAAGCCCGGACGCAGGGCAAAAACGTTCTGCCCCAGCATTGTTGAAATAGGTGTGGTAAGTGACCCGTCAAGGCTCGGTATTTCGGGTAGCGTGAATGTCGGGTCGGCTGCGGAAGATACCAGGAGCGTGGCCTCATTGACCTGGAGGATATCGATAGCTTCACCGATACCAGGGATCTGTTTCAGGTCATTTGCCGTCAATTCCACGCCCAGCACGTAGCCCCATTCCCCGGCGAACTTACCGGCCTGGATAAAAGCGGTGCCGTATTGAGCTGTCCGGGCGGCAAGGGTCAACGATTCCGTGGTGATATCATATTGAAAACTGACAGCCGTGAGCTTGAAATCATAATTTCCGGGGATGTTAGGCGCTGGCAAGCCGAGATCGGAAATGATCTCTTCCAGGGTAAGGTAGGTTGATTGCTGACCCGCGGTGGCATCTGCTGGTTGGCCTTGCCAAACGGCGATCAATTTTTTGGATGCTTGTGTAATGTCGTATTCCAGTCCGAAGATCTGATCGGCCAGTTTAAACAGACCATTAAGTGTGCCTGTAGTCTTCCCTGACCGGATTTGAAGGTTTATATAAAAATCGACTTCAAAGGGTTGACCCAGCAAGGTTATCCGGGCTGTTTTTCCGGAGGAGATGGTTCCCGAAAAGGTGATCAATTGTTGCGCTGATGCATAACCGAGGCGCATGTTTTCGGCATAAGCATCAGGCAGGTAGCCGTTTAGCTGAGTACCGAATTTTTGGGTGAGGTGCCCCAACAGCAGGGTTAGACTGATCTTTTGCCCGGGTAAGGTAAACCCGTCGAGTTGCCAACCTTGGGTGTTATCATAGGTGGCTCTTACGTCGATGCCGGTTTCTTGCAGGGAGGCACCGGTTTGGGGTAAAAGCTGGTTAAGATCTGCGATGGCCTCTATGCTGAACTGACTATTGCCCGAGGAATGGCTGATGATCGCTTTTAAAGCGGTTAAGGTAATGCTTAGCCCGTTTCCGGCATCGAGGGATTCCTTGAGCGTGGCTGACAGGGCAAACGACTTATTGGGAATATCAGCATCCAGGTAGAGCTGCGAGCAGGTCATCGCGGGAAACTCCGAAAGAGCGAGGCCGGTCTCCTTTTTCAAAAATGACTTGATATTTATTTCCTGGCCTTGCGGTAAGTAGGCCGCTATGAAAAAGTCAGGCAATCCGATGGAGCCTTCAAGGCTGAGACTGCCGAAGGTGGCTTTGAAGAAGGCCGTAACCACAAAATAAGGATCGGTGGTGGTTGGGGCCCTCGCTGTAAATTGCAGGAGGAAGCCGGACAGCTTAATTTTATCCCCGAAAAGCGGCCAGTTATGATCCCATTGAATTTGTACGGTCGCTTTTTCCAGGTCAAATGTCAACGTATTGAGTTCAAAACTTAACTGGCGGAACGATAAACTTGTCAGAGAGGGGAAGGATGCCGGAAAGTGGTCGCCGGCATTCTTAAAACCTATTAATTGGGGTAAATCATCCAGTCCAATAGGTGTATTCGCGGGCGCCATGATGGTAAAGGTCAATCGAGCCGAAGTTTCGGAAGCGACATAAGCCACCATGGGCAAATTCAGCGACTGCCCTTTCAAAACGATCTGTTTTTCGGATGAAAAGGCCAGGTAGCTTTGCGGATATCCGGTCTGCCGGGCTTTATCACCACCCGATAACAGGGAATAAAACTGTAGCCGGATGGGATGTGTGGTTCCCATCAGTTGATAATCCCAGGTTTCTTCGGATGAGAGCAGGAAGCGGGGTGTTTCGTCAATGAGTTCTATTGCGCCCGACACATTCAGTACATCCTGCGGTTGCTTATTCATAAAGATCCTGACCATCGCCGGTAGTTGGTCAAACAGCAACTGTCCCCGGAATGACAATCCTTTTTTAGCGATCCCTTTGGCCGCCTTGGGCAGCGGGTTCATACCGAGCTTTTCCCGCAGCCTGGTCGGCACCTTATCGGGATAGCCGGAATCTATGGTAAAGGCAGGCTGGTTAAATTGGAAGGCTGTAATGGCACTACCCGTTAACTTTTTAAACGAGTCATCAAAAGTCCAGTCGGCCGGGAAACCGGTCAATACGATTACCAATCTTGTTTGATCCCTGACCACTGTAAAGGTACAGGAAGCCCGCAGGTTGGGAATATCAAACCAGGGTGTATTCAGGGTACCTTCGACGGACACCTTACCATTAGTGTTGTTGGTAGATGCAGCGGTCAATACCAGGGTATCGGTATTGAAAAAATTGGTAAACAGGTCTTGAACAGATGGAAAATCCGATGCGGAAAGCGTAACGGTTGATCCGGAGCGGCTTTTTTCCAGGGTATTATTGATCTGGTCAAGTGGCATCCGGTGGTTATTTTTTCTCCATTTGAGGTATAGTTGTTATGCAGGGTACAAATGGGCATCATCAATTTCCGTCGCTATCGGCCAATGATCGCTGATACAAAACCAATATTGGATGAGTTTGTACCAGGGTAGCACCTGTGCGTTCTCACGCCTTGTCCGGACGACAGCAGGTAAGGGCCCTGCCCCTCCCAACGTCATGGCAGGATCACGAGAACCAAACTGATCGAGATAAGATCCAATAACATTTGTTGCATATTCCAGTTCTTCTAAAGTCTCTGATAAATTCCTGAAATAGGCAATTGACATTGTCGATACCGCGGCTTTGGTCTGCAATTCCTCATACGTTTCCCGTAATGTCCTGGCGATCTTTCCAATAGCCGCTTCCTGGCCGGTAAGACTAGTCACCACTGCTTTTCGTTTTCCAGTGGCAGCATTTTGATCTAATTTGCCGGCAAAATCGTTAATTTGTTTTTTCAGGTCACCAACCTGAGTCATGCTTGCATCTTTTCTGAGACCTACCGGGGCCACACTCTTTAATTCATCGTAGTGCTTTTTCGTTTCCGCTTGCAGCCATTTCAAATACAAGCTAAAGGATTCGTCGGGTACTTCTACTTTGATGATCTGGGTAATCAGAGCGCTGGGAATGGCAGCGCCCCAAAACTGGTCGAAAGGATTGCTTCTGAAATCTTTAGCTTCCACCATAGCCTTCAGTTGACGCAAGGAAGTCTCTTCAGGAGATGTCGCATCACCGCCGGGCCCTAAAAAGGTCAATCCTGCCGTTACCAAGGCAGTAGCCAGTTTAGGTATATCAGCAGATTCAATATTCAGATCACCACAAAACAGGAACTGGGGGGGGACCGGGCCAGGAGGGAGGTGCTTCTTGGCATTTTCTACAACGGTAGTGATGACTGTTAATCGTTCCGGAACAGATGCAGAAGAACTGGGAGCATGGAGGGCAACGACATTGAGCTTTTTTGCCGGAGTGATGTCTTCACTCAAGGTCCTGAAAGAGACCAAACAAGCTTTCCTAAATTCCTTGACGCCGCTATCCAGTAAAGTGATCAGAGCCGCAGGAGGGGCGGCAGCAGCAGCAGCGGGAGGAGGGGGAGGAGGTGCAGCAGCAGGTCCGGCAGCAGCAGGGGCCGGTGGCGTGCTGTCCACCAATTCTACGGTATTCGTGTTCCAGGCTATGGTATAGGTTTCGGCACCTTCGTCCACCGCACCGGCCGGTGGCGGAGTGGCGCCGGGTGGGAGATAAGCATCCGCAGGGGTAAGCGGTTCAGATACCTCAGAAGAATAATTATCCAACCGGTCAAGAAATGGCTTGACAAGGTCGGTTGCATCTACCCCGGTTTCCAATAATACCACAACATCAGGCTCTTGGGCCTCAATGGTACGCACCACCGAATACATGACCCGGAACTCTACGGGCATGCCGCGACCTCGGGCGCCTGGTCTCGTGAATTTATCCCCCAGGTTACGTACATTCCAGCACAGGACTTTTAAAGGCATCTTGGGTTGAGATGGGAAATGAAAAATTTCCGAAAGATACCTTTAATATTGACAGCATAAAATAAAAGGGATATAAAATGATCTGAACATCTTAATTTTCACCGATGCTTATGCTGTGGGCGGTTCAAAAATAAAAGTTCACCCCAATGTTGGCGTAGGTCCAGCTTAAATTCATCCGGTAGCTTTCCTGGCGTCTGGCGGTAAACGGATCCCCGGTGATAGGATTGAAATCGGTAAAGATCTGCTCCTCTTCCTTGTATGCACCCAGGAATATATTGACGCCCAATTCCCCGCTAACGCTGAAGCGCTCACTGAAAAAATATTCCGCCCCAAATCCTTCCTGGAAGCCCCATAAATTGATCCTTAAGGATTCCAGGTCCGTTCCGATGTCTTCTCCGCTGGAACCGGTAAAAATAAAAGGTTTGGCTACTATACTGGAAAAATAAGCCTGCAGATCCTCATGAACGGGAATGGCATATTTGACACCGCCAAAAGGCATCAATAAAGTACCGGAAACACTGGTTTCCCGCTCAAAGTCAACCACTGCGCCAATATTCCAATCAAATTCGGTCCCGCTTTCCTTATAAGATGCACCTGCCCTTAGCGATTGCAAGCCTCCAATGAGGGATAATGGGCCAACCCGGTAACCGATATGACCGCTTGACACCGGTAATCCGCCGGTTTTAACAGTCATCAAAAACTGGGCATGGGAAAAATTCACGGTTACGATCGTTAATAGCGTCAGTAAGAGGATATGCTTAGCATAGCCCGAAGAATGGATGGTCGTCATAGCTTGATGTTTTAATAGTTGATAAAGCACAAATATATTAAAACATCACGCAATAAGAACAACCATCATCCCGGATGATGTAAAAGGTTACCCTGTCGAAGGAAGAAACCTTATGGAAATTCCGAAGTAGTCTTGCAGTCTAGTATTTCACGATCCGTTGAATAAACATTTGTGTTCCCACCTTCACCTTGGCAAAGTAAATACCATTCGGATAGCCCGACAGGTCAATTTGTTGTTCACCTACTACAACCGAATGGTGATGTAAAACGCTTTCACCCAAAACATTGATCAGGGTAACATGCTCCGGATTTCCCCTAGAAACATACAAGGTAAATTGTCCGGCTGTCGGATTGGGATAGATCTTGACAACCGTATGCCCGGAAGTTTCCAAATTTTCCCCGGGTGAATTGTTTGCTCTTTTGGCTGGAGCCGGGGGGTCGCATGGACCGATGCAATCGCCGAGGGCCAAATATTTATGCAGCTTGTTCATGGGAATGCATATGGTTTCAGGGGCCCTGTCATCACTGCTGCTGCTTTTGGAACTGCTATTAGAGCTGCTTTTGGAACTGCTATTAGAGCTGCTTTTGGAGCTTTTGCTACTCTTGCTTTTATGCTTGTAGTGACAGATAGTGATCCATTGATCCCTATCCCCTGATGAACTGCTGCCGGAGGACCGGGAACGAGAACGGGGTGTGCAGCTAACATCCATCACCTGCACAGCATCCGCAACTGTTTCGCTACACCCGTACCGCGACACGGTCAAGGATACTTCATGGATACCTTCATTGGCAAATAAAATATCTGTCGGATGCTCATCCATGGATGTGGCCGGGATGGCGTCCGGTCCGAAATCCCAGTTAAAAGAGGCGCCATCGGAAGTACCACCGGTATAGGTGAAATCATATACCAAGCCGGTAGAAGTGCAGGAATGGCTGGTAGAAAAAGCTGCTACCGGGCTTGGATGTTCCCGTAGAGTATTCAACGTGGTATTGGTCAACACTACTTCATTCTGATCGAAGTAAATACCGGCCTGGTTGTTAATTTCCGTACCTTCCGGTAGTCCCGGTTTCGGATCGATGGTGAAGCGTACGAATCCCTGGCTTCCCGCAGGATCTGAAATGCTATCCGGTAATT
>JANQFB010000532.1 GCA_028278085.1 Chitinophagales bacterium | reverse complement strand
CCCGGATCGGAGATCTGGCCCTCTTCATCCACAGACCGGATCAATCCGTTTTTCCCGACCACCCAATAATTTTGCGGGTCGACTTCGAAGATATCATAGAAAGAATTATGGCCGGGCAAAGAGGTTGCCTCCAGGAGACTCACTTGCTGCGCCCCGGCGACCGAAATAATTCCAGATAATATGATCAGCAAGCTAAGTTTTCTCATGATAGGAGGAAAAATGCAAAAATAAAAGTTTTTCTAACTTGACCATGTTTTTTTAATAATATATTCATTCCTTTAATTGCGAAAACAGCGCTAAAAGGCTGTTGTTCAGGTTATTGACAGCCAGCGCCAGCTCCCAATTTTCTTTGTTCCTGGGCTCAACATAGTTCGAGATAGCCCGGAGCTCATAAAAAGGCTGGGACCGGTTCAAACAGGTATAAAATACGGCAGCTCCCTCCATATTTTCCACTTGCGGCCGGTATTTCAAAATGATCCGTTCGATATGGGGGGCATGGCCGTGAACGGTATTGACACTGATCCCGCGTACCTGGGGCAATTGGTTTATATACGAAACCGGAACCGATCCCGGATTGCACAGAGTCCCACTCCGGTATGGAAATTGTTCTTCATCCCATAAGTCGAGGTCTGTCAGATCCAGGAATTGATCGCCATCTTCGGCTCCCAGGTCGCCACAGCGTTCTTCCGTTACATTAACGACCGTACCCAACGGCATGGCCGGGTCAAAGCTTCCCGCCACACCTGCCTGGATCACCAGGTCATAGGATCCGCGGGCCAGGGCTTCGCCCAGGTGAAAGGTACAATGCATCATGCCAATGCCGGTTACCAGGAAATCCAGGTGAAGTGGGCCGTCGGTATGGGAATGGAAGCGGAAGGATCCACCTGCGGAAATATTCATCGAGGTCAGCAGGGGGGTTATTTCCAAAGCGGTGGCGGAAACCACAAGGATCTTCATGGATTAAAGTTAGCATTTCTATGGAAACTTTACGGGATCACGTGTATAATAGAATGTAAGGCTTAATTCGTATCTTTACGCGGGGATCATTACGATGGTTTATTTAACAAGAAAGGAGCATTTTAACGCTGCTCACAGGCTGTATAAAGCAGATTGGAGTGACGAAAAGAACGAGGAGGTTTTCGGCAAATGTTCCAATAAAAACTGGCATGGCCATAATTATGATCTTTATGTAACCGTTAAAGGGGAACCCAATGAAGACACCGGGTTCATTCTAAACGTTAAAGATCTGAGCCGTATTATCCGGGAGCAAGTGGTCCGGCATATCGATCATAAGAACCTGAACATCGATGTGGAATTTATGCAGGGCATCCAACCCTCCGTGGAAAATCTGGCCATAGCCATCTGGAAACGATTGGACGGCAAGATCCCTGCCGGCCGGTTGCATTGCATTAAATTGTATGAAACCGAGAGTATTTATGTGGAATACTACGGAAACTAAAGATCTGATCATGGAAGAGCCGATCACACAGGAATATAACTACGAAAAAATCGACAAATTCAACCCGGAGCTAACCCAGGCCTTGTCGGATAAGTACCGGGAAATTATCGAAAAGATCGGTGAAGATCCGGAAAGAGATGGCTTGATGAAGACACCGAAAAGAGTGGCCAAGGCCATGCAATTCCTGACCCATGGCTATGAACTCGATCCTTCCGCCATTCTCAGATCCGCCATGTTCGAAGAAGCGCATAGCGAAATGGTCATTGTTAAGGATATCGAGGTATACTCTTTGTGCGAGCACCATTTACTGCCATTTTTCGGTAAGGCTCATGTCGCTTATATTCCCAAGGGCAGTATTGTAGGCTTGAGCAAGATTGCCAGGATCGTCGATGCCTTTGCGAGGCGGTTGCAGGTCCAGGAAAGGCTAACCTGCCAGATCCGTGACTGTATCCAGCAAGCGCTGAACCCGTTGGGTGTGGCCGTTGTGATCGAAGCGAACCACCTTTGTATGATGATGCGGGGCATTCAAAAGCAAAACTCTGTTACCACCACTTCTGCCTTTACCGGCGAATTTGAAAAACAGGCGACCCGCAATGAATTTATCGACCTGATCTCGACAAAACTTAGTTAACCGGGCACTGCCCTCGCACCAGTATATTTGAAATCCATTAGCCAAACCCTAAAAATCACCCATTGATGAAAGCATATATTTTCCCCGGACAGGGCGCCCAGTTTGTTGGTATGGGACAAGACCTGTATGATCAGTCGGATCTTGCCAAATCCATGTTTGATCGTGCTAATGAGATCCTGGAATTTAACATTACCGATCTCATGTTCAGCGGAACGGACGATGACCTGAAACAAACCCGCGTAACTCAACCCGCCATATTTTTACATTCGGTTATTATGGCCGCAACAATGGGGGATCTATTCCAGCCCGATATGGTCGCCGGCCATTCTTTGGGGGAATTCTCCGCCCTGGTGGCCAATGGGACCTTGTCGTTCGAAGATGGTCTGCAACTGGTTTCCAAGCGTGCCCGGGCCATGCAAAAGGCTTGTGAAGCAACCCCTTCAACCATGGCTGCGATCCTGGGCCTGGAAGACGAAACAGTAACCCGGATCTGTGAAGAAATACCGGATGTAGTGGTTCCTGCCAATTATAATTGCCCCGGTCAACTGGTCATTTCCGGATCGGTGGATGGGGTGAACAATGCCTGTGAAGCCCTCAAGGAAGCCGGAGCTAAGCGAGCCCTGGTACTGAATGTCGGCGGCGCCTTCCATTCACCCTTGATGGAACCGGCCCGGCAAGAGCTCGAGGCTGCCATCGACCAAACGCAGTTTGCCGCCCCCCAATGCCCCATCTATCAAAATGTCGATGCCCAACCCCACAGTGAGCCGGAAGCCATCAAGGCAAACCTGATCGCTCAACTGACCGCACCGGTGAAATGGACACAGATCGTACAACAGATGATCCGTGACGGCGCCTCCTCTTTTACCGAGGTGGGTCCCGGCAAGGTTCTGCAGGGGCTGGTCAAGAAGGTAGACCGGGCCATGGAAACCGCCAGTGCGGCTATTGCCTGAATTTGTCCGCTTTTCAAAAAAGACCTACCTTTGAAAGGCTTATGCTATTTGCCAGATCAGTCAGCTTGTTAGTGATCCTATGCGGGTCATCTGTATTCGCATCATCGCCCGGCAGCTTGTTTGTCTATGATGAAAACCGGGTTGCGGAGGAGCTGGTGCTTTTAAATGAATTGGAGGCCTACCTGGAAGCCAGCCCGGGTACCACCCTTATCACCATGATCGAAGAAGGGCATCCGCTCACACCGTCCGGGAGTTATTCCCTGTCGGATCAGCCGACGGATCCCTGGTATCCGCCCATGGGCATTCCTTCTTTCTGGTGGGGCTTTGGTACCGGTTTTTGCGGCGGTACCGCAGGCGCCTGTATTACAGTATTCTATCCTTTTGCCGCTCCCCTGGTATTTTCAGGGCTGATCGGTGTATTTGTGGTGAAAAACCATGGGGGCGATAACTTTGAATTCAGACAATCCATTTACGGTTGCACCGCAGGTACCTTGAGCGGATTAGCGATAACGGCTGCCAGTGTGGTGCTACTTTTTCTTTATATATTGAACCTCGAAACCCTTTAACGGGCGTACTTCGAAACGGAGCTATATGATTAAGCTGAGTATACACAAAGTAAGGATATTTGTTTGGTTAATCGCAACCGGATTAACCCTGCCTGCCACTGCAACGCAATTATTCGATCTCCCCGAACAAAACATCGATCATACCCTCGACCGGCTTAATCGCCTGGATGCCTACCTGGAAGCACACCCGGTTCCCGGCAACGATCCTGTCTTTGTTACTTTGACCGAATCGGTTGCGACAACGATCGATGTCGATGAACTGCTAATAACCACCCCTTCCGGTTATGACGATACCTTTCAGGCGGTCGGTTCCTTTTGCGCCGGTTTTTGCTGCGGACCCATCGGGATCGGAGCAGTCTTTTACATAACGGATAAAGATCCCGGCATGACGGAATACAGCATTCTCGGTAGTATGGCTGCACTGGTTACTACCGGTATATTTATCGGCTTTATTTACGTGGTGAATAGCACCGGATTTTAAATGAACAGGCTCACTTCCCTCACCGCTATCGACTAAGGATTTCCAGTTTTTCATGCCAAACCTTACGGCCATTTCCGGCTTTCAGGAAATAAAGGCCGGGAGATAACCAACGGAGGTCCAGGTCGATGACCTGTTCTCCCGGCCTGGTGTCAAATACATATTCCTTCACAAAGCCGCCGGTAATATCGAATAGCTTTATATGCATTTTATTCTTCGAACTGGTAAAATAGTTTACATGGATCGTCCCTGCAGACGGATTTGGGTAGATCAGCAAGTTATCACTCTCCTCATGAACGGCTATATATACATATTCCCAAGGTGAGTAACTAACCTCTTCCTTATTATCCGTAAGTTTTAAGCGGTAAAGGTTATCACCTTTCCAGGGATCCCGGTCCTGATAATGATAGGTCGATCCTGAACCCTCGCCGGGTCGTTGATGAATGGTGGTAAGCTGGTCTCCTGTTACAGACCGTTCCAATTCATAGACAATGCCGTGTTCTTCGGTGGCCACGGTCCAGGAAATCAAGACGGTTTGATCGTGGTATCCTTGAACCTTGAAATCCAATAATTCGATCGGCAGGATCACCGGCGCTCCTGCATTCAGCGCTTGCCCATCCAATGGATTTTCACAGGTGTCGACGGTTTGAGTGATACCGGATATGGCTTTAACCCGCCAATCATTTTTATAGTTCCCCGGTACAGGATGGTTTAATTCGATAGCAATCCGTCGGCTGGTATCGATCCCGTTTTTCCAGGATTGACAGTTGACGCCTGTTGCCCCGATGATCGAATTGGCCTGGCAAGCGGTATTTGTGGTTGAACCGGTGCCATCCAATTCGAAATCACCGGCGGCCAGGCTGGCACAGTCGATCGGTTCTGACAAGACCAGGTGGAAAGTACTGTCGGACTGGTAGATGGTGGTGTCCATAATACTCGCTTCCAGGATATAAGGACCATCCGTATCCTGACAATTGTTGCAGCTTACCGACAAGGTATCGGTCATGGCGCATACTCCGTTACCCACATTGACCACATAAGTGATAGAGGTATCATTGGGTAAATGGGCCTGCGGATTGGCGATGGTCGGATCGCTGAGGCTCGAAGCCGGCGTCCAACTATAGGTGAATCCTCCTCCACCCCCACAATCGGCAGTTCCGAGCCACAGGGATCCCCCGAATACCCCGTAGCCGGAACTATACACATCCACTCCATTCGGATCATAAAGAATTACTTCATTGTCCCAATCCGTCATAAAATCTTCCCAGTAGACCAGCTCGATCTGATCCCCGTGGGCAACTGGGATTTGATAGCTTTGACTCCAATTGCAACAGCAGACGTCATACCAACCTATGGACATTCCGTTCACCTGTACTTCAACCATGGCACCTGCCCATCCGCAATTCATACCATAGTGAAACAGTTCGAGGGTATATTCGCAGGTTGAAGGAAGCGGGGTACCCGTTACATTGGCATTTAAAGATAACCAATCATTGGCATCACAATCTCCCAGGGCTTCAATCTTAACGGAATTAACAAATATGGGTATCGAATCAGTGCCGACCGGACAGGTACTGTCTGCCATTGCTGTTACATAATAGGTAGTGGATTCTTTGGGGTATACCTTTGGT
Organism: Chitinophagales bacterium; assembly: GCA_028278085.1. Lineage (GTDB taxonomy): Bacteria > Bacteroidota > Bacteroidia > Chitinophagales > JANQFB01 > JANQFB01. Next base: position 12,813 of record JANQFB010000532.1, on the reverse strand, counting down.
GAATCAATATTGGGATCAGAAATGTCTACCCCGGGTGTCCAGGTATAATCCACCTGGTTAACCGGGTTGCCGGTGCTACAGAAAATAAACTTCGTTGACGGGAATTTATCGGAATGGGTTAAATTGCCAGTTAAAGTGGCACCACAACTCGGCCCACTGCCAAAAGTCACTTTAAGCGTTCTGTTAACGCCGGCAGTTACGACACCATCAATTTTTGTGACGGTTCCGTTGGAGGCAGACGAACAAAACCCAAGTGTTAGATTGGATATCCCGTCCCAAACAAAAGCATTATCGAAGGTAATGGTATTATCACCCTGAACCGGTGTAAAAGTGAAACTTCCTTTGACAAGTTTGGAACCTCCGATCACATTTTTCCAATAAGGGGAGGAAGGCCATGAACTTTTATTGGTACAACCCATATAGATATTGACTCCAGGGATGGGACTGCCCACATCTGCAGGATCGGTAATGGAAAAAACAAGACCGGATATCTTATCCCCTGCTACCATCCCCAGGGCGGTCAATTCACTGGCCAGATAGATATGCTGGCGCTTAAAACGGCTGCTGCCCCCGTATGACAATCCAATGTCACTATAGCTACCTGTGGGATTATGAATATATGCCGAAGGCAGGAGCGGACAATCGGCAGTGGTCAGGTCACAGCTATTGACAACTGTTAACTGGGCGCTTAAATGAACCGTGTCGCCCACGCAGATGGAATCCGGATCGCCGTACAGAATGGCGGCGGAAACTTCCTGGTTATATTTGGCTACACTTACTGTTACGGACCTTTCCTGTTGACAGGAAACATCATTGGTTACTTCGACGGTGTAGGTTGTTGTTTCGGCGGGTGAGGCGACCGGATTGGCGATCAAGGGGTTTGAAAGAGCGGTTATGGGTGTCCAGGTATAGGTATAATTTCCCGGCTCAGACACCGTTGCTTGCAAAGGCAATGAATCTCCGTAGCAGATCAGGGTATCCGCTGTAATCGAAACGTCAGGGCTGGGCAAGGTATCGATCTTGATGCTGTCTGTTCTGGTATCCCCGCAAACATCCGTTATCGTTACCCAATAGGTGCCAGGGAGATAAACGGTATAGGTTTGATCTGGTGATCCATCCTGCCATTCATATTCCCGGAATCCGGCTTGCGCATCCAGGATCAATATATCGCCAAAACAAATCGATGTATCATTGCCCAGGTCCAGATCGCCGGCGCGTATATCATTAACCGATACGGTATCAGTGTTGGTACAAGCCAGTTGATTGATGCTATCGGTCACTTTCACCCAATATTCTCCCGAGGAACCGGCTATCAAAGAACTGGCTGTCGACCCATCTTGCCATAAATAGTCGTCATAAGATCCACCGGCATCAAAGGTTACCGTTGCTCCTACACAAATACCGGTATCCGGACCCAAGTCGACTACCGGCAAGGGCATCACAGTAATGATAAACGTATCCTGAACCATGCCGTTGCAATAGGTTTGCTTTTGAATGAGCAGGGTGTCTTTACCGGCATCACCAAAGCTTAACCATGTTGCGTAATCGGTTAATGAGTCAAGCGTGGCTTCGCCGATGACATCCCATTGCGTTACATTATCCTGGGCACATTCGATATTGGTAAATTTATAGGGTACCATTGTGGTATAGGCACAAACGGTATCCGCACCGTAGATCTCACCGATGATACTGCCGGATATCACATTGCGTTGCATGAAAGTAGGTAAGCCTTTTTGGCCGGTTTTTCCATCCAGATAAATACCGTCAAAGGTGAAGCTGCAAGCCATTCCCAATACGGATGGATTATGGATAACAGATAGATAATCCTGGTTATCCCTGGCGATATAAAGCTTGCCATTTGGCCCCATCTGCATGGCATGAAAATTTCCGGCACCAGTGCTGACCTCTACTTGTGAAGCCACAATATCTGCTTCCGTTCCAGCCATCAGATCATACTGAAACACCTTATCGGCATAGCCCGCATACAATACTTTACCGTCCAGGGAAAATTCCACACTATAAGGATCGTTCGGTAAGGGAATGGTCAGATCATAGGAAGCCTTACCGGTAATTTTGTCAAAATAGAACAGATTGATCTCATCATTAGCCGTACCAAAGGCATTTTTTACCGAAGCCAGGCGGCCGGCGTCATGGGATAATTTCAATTGTGCGTCTTCATTTTCAAAGACCGGCGGACCGACTGCCGACTGTACCGGCGGAGAGATACCGGCAGGGGTGATCAGCCAGGCATTGATATTGGCGCTAAACCGTTCCTGTGTGATCAGCCAGATATTCCTGAAATTACAATCCCAGGTAGCAGCGAGCTTATCGCCATACTGGGTAGCCCCGCCCATTCCGATATTTTTTACAGATACATCGCCCAGGCCGCCGTTAAGGGCCGTATCCACGATGGCATATTTCAGCAAATGATCGGGCCGGATACTGAAGATGTAAAACTTTTCCGGATCATCGGGCATAGGGGTGATGATGGTATGAACCGACCCCGAAGAGCCTGATAACCCTGTTCCTCCGGGCATAAGGGTATGCGTACGATCCCAAACATTATCCCCATCGGTGTAAAAGAGTAGGTTGCCTTTGTCATTGACCATTACGGCGCTGGGTTCTTCGGCGGTAAGCAGGCCATTCGTTAAAATCACAGGTGCACCCCCGCTAAAATCAAGCCCGGCCTGGCTGCCGAAGTACCAGATATTTTCTTTAACGGACGGATTGCAAATACCAGTGGTGATCAATTGGTAGGCTGTGTCTTTACAAATACCGTTATTGGCAATCAATGTTACCATAGATCCACCCAAGGAATCGAAAGCATGGCTAAAATGGGTAGATGTTGCCAAACTGGCTCCATCTACCTGCCATTCATAACTGGTAGCTCCGGTTGAAGTATTGGTGAAATTAACCGTTTGCCCCAATACAATGTTAATAGCATCCGGGTTAAAGGAAGCCGTTGCCGCACAAGTCACCCATATGGTATCTGTTATCTGCCTGGAGCAGAATGGATTGTTGTTATGACCAAGTAAGGTAATAATATATTGCCCCCTGGCATTAAATGTATAATTGGGATCTGTGGCGGATGACCAAAGATCTCCATTGACAAACCATTCATATTGATTGGCCCCGGCCGAGAAATTGGTAAAGCTGACATTATCGTCCACAAATACCGAATGGGCGCTTGCCGTGAAAGCCGGTACAACAACCGTTGAACAGGTATCTTGACAACCATCAATAGTTAACAGGCTGCTTCTGGTATTGGTCAGCGTAACCATCATACGGTCTTTTTGCCCGGGTGTAAAGGCATTAGAACAAGCCAACCGGTTATAATCCATATAATTATTCAAATGATCATCCTGGTCACCCAAACCGCCGAGCATAGGGGAACGAAAGGGATTGTTAATAGAAGGATCATCCTCATCGGTGGTACAGGAATTAAAATTTGTACAAGGAGGTGAAAGGGGTGACAATGTGGTAGAGCCATCCGGTGGAGTATCGCAAACCTTGTCGCCATCTGTAAGACAATTATTATTGACACAGCCCTTGTGAAAAGTATGATACAGCCCGAGCCAGTGCCCGGCTTCATGTATGGTTACGGAGGAGTTTTCAGCCGACGTACCGAAATATTGATGTTCGACCACTATGCCATCCCAGAATTTGCCATGTACACTTGGCCGGAATGAGATACCGGCTGTACTGCCGATGAGACTGTTCACGACGTAAATGTTGAAATATTCGTAGGTATCCCAATAAATGGGCGAAGAAAGGTTCTGCAGCTCTGCCATGGAAGGCATTACATTGGTTAGTACGGAGGAAGACCGGGTTATTCCGCTCGTGGCGTTGCCTGCGGTATCCACTTTAGCCAGGCAAAATTCGATTTGAACATCCACTCCGGTAGTCGAATCGTAAGCGCCGACGTTTCGAAAACCATCATTAAGGTGCTGAATGCCAGCGAAAACCCGGGTATCCGATATATTCGAACCTGTTCCGGGCGTAGCATCAGCCGGATCATGGACAATATGCACTACAACAGGTATGGTATATAAGGCACTGGCATCCTGTGACTGGAATATATGATAAGATCCTTGCGTTCTGTCCAATATCTGCAACATTTGCTGTTCGATCTGGTTTTGTTTAACCTGAAGATCCGGATGAGCATCGACGGTTTGTTGCCAGACATCGACAGTAGCACATGCAGGACCACCTTTGAGGGTATGTGAGGGTAGTTGTTGGCTATTTGGCTGTGCCTGAGCCGGAATATTGTGCAGGTATAAACAGGCAATGATCCAGCCAAACAAATAGCGAATACAATACCTGGATCTTTTTCCGCGACCTGCACATAAACATGGAAGAAATAAATGAAATGTGCTTTTGGTAGCTTTACAAAGTCTGGCATTAAAATCGCTAAACAGTAAAGTAACCGGTAAGAAAAACGGTAAACGCGAGAGAGTATAGCGCACGCTCATAGGCCATTAATTTTTATAAACCCCGAGAGGGCATTAATAAAAAAAAACCTGTGAGCTAACTGAAAAAAATAAACAACAAGACGCTACGAAAGTACCGGGAATACTAAAACCAGTCAATGAGGAATTTGAATTCGGTTGGATTTCGAAGAAAAATGGCAGGATCAGGTTAATAAGCGGGTTATTAATTCGGGAGTCGTTAGTACCCGATCCGGTGGTTCTTCTTAGGCGGTGAGGTGGGCATTTCAGGGAACAACCCTCAAATTCAACAACAAGAAACAGCATTTATCAAAAGGGGAGTAAGCAGGCGTTAATTCAAGGCCAGGTGCAGACAAAATTTAATCGTTGATCCCTGGCACGGGGAAATCGTTGAGCCATAAAGGGATGTTATTCGTATTTCAACGATAATAATGTGTAATAATAAGAATAACAAATTATAAAATGGGAAAGCCAAAGCATGAACAGATCCAATTATGGAAATCAAAAGCTATCAAAGAGTAGTTTCTTATCCCTTTTTTTTGAATTGTCCAACAGCCTTGGAATGGCCGGATTATTTTTTTCAAAAAAGTATATTAAATACTTGTATAAAAACATAAAAGCACCTATTTTAGCGCAAATTATTGAATGAAGGATTGTTTTGTTTAACTCAAAATTAATTATTATGAAAAAATTAAGAAATCTTTTAGTTGTAGGCGGCGCTGCTTTATTTTTGGCCTCTTGCTCTATGACTATGCCTATCACTGCAACCAGTAACGCTGTTGGCAGCAAAGTAGGAAAATCTTCCGGCTCTTGCTACTTAGGCGCATGGCCTTTCGGTCTGTGCTTTGGTGTTGATGCCAGCATTCAGTCTGCAGCTAAGAACGGCGGTATCACTGAAATTTCCACAGTTGATATGCAGATGAAGAACGTTCTTAACCTGATTGTTACTTACGAAACAATCGTTACAGGTAAATAAGATCCAAAATCTATCATAAAAAGAGGAGTAGCCGGTTGGGTTACTCCTTTTTTTATGGGATTATATAAGGGATTTACCTTAATTTTGCGGCATGTTTAAGAAACTGGCCTTATATGGCGGGGTGTTTGTCGGCGTGATCCTGGTCTATGCAGCGGTCAACCGCCCGCCAAAGGATGAAGTTCAATTTGCCTTCAAAGAGTGCCTGAAGCTGGAAGAGGGGGAAACACGCATGGAGCTCGATGACCAGGTCAAACAAAAATTCAAGGATTGTTGCTTTATTTCAGGGGTGCAGCAGCCCTTGAACCGGGCGGTTAAAGGCAACCTGGAAACCTTTATTTCAATTGGCTTTGAGACCAATCCCGTCGACTACGGTGAGCTCATGAAAAATGATCCTACCTTTTCCATCCTCGCCACCCGGGAAGCCAGCACCAAGAAAAAATTCTTTTATCATTTTTTGATGAAACGAGGCAACCAATATATCTTTCGGACCACCTACACCGAGCCCAAATTCGACACCTTTATTATCTATGATGTGGTTCATCCCGATTCCGCTAAAATTGCGGGCGTTTACAACGATGATACCTACCTGACCAAGAAACTTAGCTGTGGCAAAAACTAGGACATTAGCCCTGGCCGCCTGCCTGGCGCTATTAGGCCTGGCGGCTTGCATGAATCCTTCCAAAACGCAAAAATCCAAATCCACCGGATTGGTCACTGAATATTATAAAGGGGAAGGAAAAGCCCTCTACTTCGTGAAGGAGATCGCTTATACCGGATCAAGCAAGGATGTCAAGCTCCTGATCGATTATACTCTTGATTATGACAAATCCAGGAGCAATGCGGTGGTTGCTAATTTTACCATCTTTTCACCGGAACCTTTTGCCAAAGTCAGCGGAATGACGTTTAAAGACACTTATGCCCCTGACAGCATCAAAAAAATGTTCATAGAAAAAGGCAAAAAGTCCTGGAAAAGCCGTTATTCCGTTACCTTGGATTATGAGGATTTTAAAAAGGTCGTTTCCGGCAGCAACTCGGTTATCCAGGTCAACCAGGAAGGAAAGCCCGTGGATTTTATCGTTTCCAAACACTGGCCCAAACAGGCTCAAACCATCAAAGAACAGGTTATTCTTCAAATAGACCTTAACCAATAGGAAAAGGCGAAAAACCTTTGGTACGGTATTTGTAAGTTGATTAGAAGTCATATATTCGGTATGGGCGTCGCTCCAATGAATACCCCAAAACTTTTTATCATAAAACTTTAATCGTATGAAAAGGTTGATTTTATGGACTTACCTGATCTCTTTTGCAATAGCTTTGCCTACTCAAGCCGCGGAGGACATGTTTGCCTATGATGAGGAAAAGGTCGAGCAATCCCTGCAGGAATTATCGGACCTGGATGCCTATGTAGAAGCGCATGAAGGTACCCGGTTAACGACCATTCTGAGTCAACGGGAGCTGAAAAGCCGGTTTAAGGTGAATTACTACGCGGCGTCCGATGCTCTTCAATACGATTCCTTTAACGATTGGATCAACGAAATGGACTGGGGCTCCTTTGCCTGGGGCTTTTGTTGCGGACCTTGTGGTGTGGGGATAGTGTTATTATCCGATAGCACCAACGACCAGGTTCGTTCGAGCCTGCTGGGACTGGTAACCGGCATCTTTGTATGGGGCGTTTCCTATGGCTTTTGGTTCCTGATCATTTAGGGAGTTTCCCGGTTGCCCTAGCGGGTTAGATATCGATCATCTCCGGGGTATATGATAATTGTCAGGCTCCAGGTGGGTTAATTTCCCAACGGTAGTGCAGCATATCCTAACCCTTTAAATTCCTATATTTGCAACAAGCATGACGCATATCAAGGCTTTCCTGATCCTGGGGATGTGTATCCTGGTGGGTTTACCGGCAGCCGGTAAGGATCAAGCGTCATTGTTCGTCTGGGATGAAACGGCGGTTGATTCGGCATTGCAGGAATTGAACCAACTGGACGAATGGCTCGAAACCCATCCCGGTCCGTCTGATCCCGGAACGAAATTCGATCATCCCTACCATCCGGCTTCCCTGGCCGGAACCTTGCCCTTCGAGCCCTACAAAGATTTTAAGTTGGCCAGCAGCATGGCTTTCGGGGAATATATATTGTTGTTCTGGTGGTTTCCACTGCATCGCATTTACCTGGGCACTACCAACCAAACCCTGGCGGCCTATATCCTGACCTGCGGGGGGTGCGGGTTTATCACTTTGATCGATGCCATTGTCCTGCTGATCGACGAAGAGCCGCAAAGATTTGTTGACAACCCACAATTCATCATGTGGTAAACCCACAATTATGAGAGGCCATTTCATTTTCATGGTGCTCCTACTTGCGGGTCTCTGCTATCCGGGAACTGCCATGTCCCAATATGCCTACCGGTTCAAGGCCAAATTCACCATCAAGGAAAAAACACTACAGGATAAACTTCAACTGACCAAAGGAACGGTTTATTATGACAAAAACATCGGGAAACTGGTTTACCGCATCAGCTTTCCGGAACCGGCCACTTTGATGATCGCAGACACGAATTATTACCTCATCCAGTATGATTCGCTGATGGAAAAAAGGGCCGTGCCGGCTATCGGGGAATATACCTTGTTTCACCAGGGCTTGTCAGGCAACCTGCAGCACTATGGCCTGGAGGAAACGCCCTATAAGATCGCCTCGGTAAGCCAGGAAGACGATATGGTCATCACCACCTGGATCCCGGAAGGCAACCTGAAAAAGCTGATGGGGAAGATCGTGATGTCGCACAAGCAGAAACAACTTTACGGGATCGTATTTTTCGATAAAAAGGGGAAAAAGGTAATTCGCAAGCTATTTTTTAAGGATTACGTGAACCTGGATGGATTTATTTTTCCGCAGGAGATCGTCCAGATCACCTATAGGGATGAGGAGGAATATTATAAAGTAACCACCTTTAAAGAGATCGCCATCGATGATAAGTCTGAGAACGGTATGTATGATCTTAATGTGCCTGATTAGCCTGCCGGCCATCCGGGTATATGCTCAAGAGCCCTCGGAAGTGAGGGAGATGAAGGAGGTCATGCAGATCGAGCGGTCCAGGCCACATTACCATTTCGATAACCACCATGATTCGGAACTGAAAATATTTTTTACCGGCCTATTCCTGCTGTATAAACAATTCATCTCTTCCCAGGACGGACAACATTGCTCCTTCACACCCTCTTGCTCGGAATATGCTATTGCCGGGATCCGGAAACATGGTATGATCGCCGGTTTGCTGAATGCCTTTGACCGGATATCCCGCTGTAACAACCTGAGCCCGGAGTGGTATAGCCGCGATCCGGGGACCAAGCTGTTGTATGATCCCCTGTAAAGCCATGAAAAAAGTTTTGCTCCTGCTTTTATGGCCGGCGTTTGCCGGATCCCTGGGAGCGCAAAATTTGTATGACCGTGAACATACGGAAAAATTTGCCGGCCATCTGCTGGCTACCCGTCAATATGCTTTTGCCCTGGAAGAGTATGAGCGGATCCTGTACTTCGACCCTTCGGACCATTCGATCCGGATGAAGATCATTCAAATTTGCCGTCAGGGAGGGTTATGGCAGCAAGGGATCGAAAGGGTGAACCGGTTTTATCCCGCCAAAGCCCAAATGCCGGCAGATATGGCTGCCGAATACCTGGAAATACTGTTGTACATGGGTGCTTCGCAAAGCGCCCTTGGATTTCTGGGATCCTATACAGCGTTGAAACCCAAACAACACTTACAGTTTACGCTGGATGCTTATTTACTCCAAAAAGATTGGTCGGGCGCCGGGCAAAAGCTGGCTCTAAGCGACAGCGCCCTTTGGCCGGTGAATCCTGCTTACCTGCAGCTTATCGATCGTGGGGTTAACCTTCGGTCGAAAAAGGCAGGTATTGCCCTGCTCATGTCTACCCTGGTTCCCGGAACAGGAAAGGTTTATGCCGGACAATGGAAAGACGGGCTGATATCCTTTTTATTTACCGCTGTTTCGGGCTGGCAGGCCTATCGGGGTTTTGACCAGAAAGGAACGCAAAGTGTATATGGCTGGATCAGCGGAGGGCTGGCCGCAGGCTTTTACCTGGGCAATTTATACGGTTCCGTAAAAGCCGTCCGTAAGTTTAATAAACGTCAACATAATGATCTTCTCCGGGAGGCCCAACAAATTATCTATACTCGTTATTAGCTGTTGCCTGTGGGTATCTGCCGGGGCCCAATCGCCGGCGGAGACCCTGGATTTCGCCCACCGCCAATATGAGGCCGGGCAGTTCGAACAGGCCCTGAGAGCTTACCAGCGGGTATTGTTTTTCCATGATCTGGCATCGTTTCCCCGGGCGGAATTATACCACCAAATTGCCCGTTGCCACTATGCTATGGAGGATTATCCGGAGGCCGTACAATATTATGAATTGGCTTTTAGCGCCTATACCGTCGATAGCCTAAAGCGGGAAATGATCTTCCTGAAGTCGCATGCCTTGTTGAAACAAAGGAAATTTCAATTTGCCTTATTGGAGTTGTTGAGTCTACCCAAGGAGCTGCCCGTCCATGCGGATCTAAGACGCCATTTTTATTTGAGTACGGCCTATTATGGAACGGATAATTTCGAGCAATGCCGGTTTCACCTCCAATTCTTGATCCGGGATAGTACGGACCGGCAACAATTGGACAGGCTGATCAAAAAAGCCGAAAAAACCGGGCGGATCAATCCCAAAGTGGCCCGGACCTTGAGTATTATCGTCCCCGGTATGGGCCAGTTCTATGCCGGCGCGGTGAAAGAAGGGTTCAATTCACTGTTGCTGACCTCCTCCTTCCTGGTGCTCACCCTTACTACCGCAGCAACCTATACGGTGTTCGATGCGCTGGTCGCGGTGTTCCCATGGTACCTGAGGTATTACCAGGGAGGGATCAAAAATGCGGAAGACCTGGCCAGGGAACGTTCGGCTATCAAAAAGTCTAAAGTATTTGACAGCCTGATGGATCTGTTGCTTCGGCCTGACCGGGGTTGAGTACCCGGGTTACCGGTCCGGATGGTGTTTTTTCAGTTTTTTGGTGGCAATTTCCTGGTAATAACGCATTTGAGCTTCGGTAATGTGGGGATTGGTCTCGGGCAATTGCCGGGCGATCTCCCATTGGCTGACCGCTTCCGGGTAATGATCGTTGGTGACCAGGATGTGGAATTTGATGAAATGAAAATACAGGTTGGACGGATAAAGCCGGATCAACTCCTCTGCATATTTCATGGCTTTTTCGAAGTCTTCGGTGAGCTCGAAATAGATCCGCATCAGGAAGTAATTACCTTCCAGTTGAAGGATAGGATCATCCGAATTGGCAGCATATTGTAATTGCCGGATCCCTTTTTCCATATCTCCTTTGGGATAAAACCAGGCTGCCATAAAAACGAAGGGGTAATTCTTCAGGGCAAAAGCAAAGTTGAAATTATACAGCCCGGAGGTCAGGTAGAAATTTTGGTACGCCTCCTCCTTACCCAGACTTGATTCGAGATGCCGGAGACAATCTCTCATATGGACCAAGGCTTTGAAATAATCATTATTCAACACGTCGAAACGGGCCTTGTAGCCATACATGGTTATGTAGAAATATAACTGGAGATAGGTGGGTTCCCGGTCGCCAATCTGGTGATCAGCCAGGGCAAGGCCTTCCTTCAGGTGTTGTTTGAAGCGTTTTCTGCTGTCGTCGATATTTTCGCCGCTGATGATCATCCACCAATAGTAATTGACGGCATAGGAATAGGTCATGATATGATCGGGATAGCGCTCTTTAAACCGGTCGAGGACTGCTTTAGCTTCATCGGGATGAAACCGGTATAAAGCGTCGAATCCCTGGTAGAATAGTAGCATGACGCTATCCTGCGATGACGATGTTGGATCCGGGGAGGAATGTTGAGCCACTGCACCGAAAGCCAGGAGGAGCGCCCCTGCCAGGCAATATTGCCGGATGGTTTTAGCAGCCAAAATCTGGAATTTCGGGATGGACAAGTGGGCAAAAATATTGAAAAAATCGACACACGGCCGGCTAAGCTGCCTCATTTCAGCCAAAAAAATTATAATTTTATTGTATGCAGCCTGTTTTTAAGGTAGGATCGATCCGTTACGGCATTCTGCTGATCATGGGTTTCTTCACCCTGCAATCTGCCAGGGCACAGGGATTTAGCATGGATACCGCCGATCTTTTAGTCAAAGACCCGCCTTTGCAGATCTTTAAAACCAGCCCCATGGCCATGTTGTTCTCGCAGATCCCCGGGACGGCCGAAACGAGGATGATGTATGAACAGGTGCACAGCCCCAAACGGAGCAGCGTGATCGCCTTGTCGTATGTGTATATCTCCCCGCTCCTCGAAGAATTCATTGCCCAGCAGCTCAATGGTCTGCCATTCGAATTAAAGATCAACGGTTTCAGGATCCAGGGCGCTACCAAGCATTATATCATCAATGAATTCCTGGCTCCATACGGGATCTATATCGGTTTGCATGCCTCCTATAATTCCCTGAAGGCTTATATTCCTAAAAGCAGCCCCTATCGAAGGACTTTGAACAATGCCTTTGAAAAGACCATCTTCCTGAATACCAATGTTATCGGTGGTTTGCAGATCGTCTTTTTTAAAAAATTCGCCATCGACGCTTATGCCGGATTGGGTTACCGGAACAATTTTATCACGATCCATGAGCAGGGGATCAGCTATACCGGTGTTCGCAAGTACCAGATCGATATGCAAGAGGTGTTTCCGGGTATCGGGAATAACCTGAAATTGTCGTTCAGTATTAATATGGGGCTTGCATTTTAACCGGAATTAACGGATATTGTAGCAGGATTTTCCTTCCGATTTATTGATTGACCTAAACCCTCCGGAATCATGGCCAAAAAAGTGATCTATATAGAACTGAGTGATTACAATTACTGGGCGAATAAAAAGATGTGCGGATTTCTGTCGCAACTCGATCCGGATCTGTTGGACCGGGAAGTATCCAGCAGTTTTCCGACCTTGCGCAAAACCCTGGGCCATATTTACGATGGGGAATTCTTATGGCTGGAAAGAATGGAAGGCCGTATGCTCGACTACTGGCCCAGTGAAAAGCTGGGAAATGATTTCGAAGCCCTTAAAGAAGGGGTGTTGGAAGCCTCGAAAAACCTGATGGGCTTTGTGGCCCGGCAAAAGGAGGAAGTTTTTACCCAACCTTGTCATTATAAGGATATCAAAGGCCGGGAATGGTCGCAAGTGTACTTTAAGATCCTGACGCATGTCTTCAATCATTCCACCTTTCACCGCGGGCAACTGGTAACCATGATGCGGCAGGTTGGTTTCACGGATCTTAGCTCTACCGATTATATTTATTTTATGCGGCAGCAGGAAATGGCGTG
>JANQFB010000525.1 GCA_028278085.1 Chitinophagales bacterium | reverse complement strand
TAAGAATAAGGAATATCACGAGTGCCTATCCAGGTGATATGGGATTCTATCCCTGCGATGTTCAACATTTCGGTGATGATGCTGGACATATCCTTACAGTCGCCAAACCTCCGTTCGCAAACCATGGAAGCATGGCGGGGAATGAATCCACCCAAACCGTCCTCAAAAGCGATATACTTGATATTGTCTTTTACCCAATTATAGATCCTTTTCACTTTTTCGGTTTCTTCCGTAACGTTCTGGGTTAAAGAGTCTACCAATAATTCGAGGATAGGGTCGTCTTCCTCGTTAATGTCTTTTACCAGTGAAAAGTACCATTGATACAGGTCACCGACATTTTCCAGCACGGTTTTACGGCTTTCTCCCACCCCATAGGAACGGATATAAACGATCACATGCGGGATCCGGTAGCGGATATTCCGGGATTGTGCTTCCATTTCCTGTTTGGGGATATCATTCATGACCCAATGGTAGATAACCTTTTCTTTATGGAGTTTCTTTTCAAACTGCAGATCCGCTTCATTGATATTAAAGTATTTGAAATCGAGCGCCACATCCTTATGGGTGGTGATCATGAATTCGGCTTTCTCCACCGGGATCAGGGAGCCAAATATAAAGCTGCCGAAAAAGCGGGGTTCTTTAACCTGCTGCTTGTAAACCAACTCCGTTTTCACCCCTTCGGCAAGCGCCGGATATACAAAATATTTCGCCCGGATATCATCATGGAAAATGGAGCTTCCCAATACATCTTTTTGGTAGATATTTTCTACCGGGACCGGCTTGTATTTCTTTTTACCGGGCACCCATGTCGTAGCCTTCATATCGAGGATCGGATCGAAACCGGAATATTCTACCGACATTTTGGAGAAGAGCCCTGCCTTGTCGTCGAGGAACAGGCGTTCGGAATAGGTTTGGTTGTATATTTCCAGGGCATCGTTCACGATATCGATTTCCACCGTCTCTTTTTTGGATAAAACAATCACGCTTTCATCCGGATATTTTTGCTTCATGTGCTGTAAGTCGGCAGCCGGTTGGGCCGGCAAGATACCAGGCCATAAACAGACTATTGCCAAAGCTAACGCTCTATAGCTGGTGATCGGTGAATGTATAATACGGTTAATGGAGATCCGGTGGGATATTTTTGCCATCATATGGACAAGCATAGTGATAAAATTAAGCATAGTCCGCTTCAAACGGCAAAATTACGGCTAAGTTCCATAAAGAATATCATGAATGCTTTAATAATTTGTAAGGTAGGGCAAAATTTCCGGCCAACCTGTGACTGGGATCCACTTGTCCGATTGTCCGGGATTTTTTATTTTAGGCCCGTCATTTAATGCTTAAACTATGAGTTTCCTGCTTATCATGATCATGCTAATAACGGTATTGTTGTCGGATAATTATCATGAGCAGGTGGAAGCATACCGCCAGGAACAACAGGAGAATTTCAGGAAAAAGAAAACCTCCCCCTTAAAAACCAAAGCAGCCCGCAAGCATTTCAAGGGCATATCCTATTACCCTGTGGATATTGCCTATAAAGTACAAGCCTCGTTCACACCGGTTAAGGATACTAATTCGGTGGTGATGCCCACCTCTGCCAAAAAAACCAAAACCTACCGGAAATACGGCGCTTTACACTTCACGCTAGAGGGAAAATCCTTGCGGCTTTTTGTCTATCAGAACCTGAAATTACTGGAGAACCCTGTCTATAAAAACCATTTGTTCATTCCCTTCCGTGACCTGACCAGCGGAGAGACCAGCTATGGCGGCGGCCGGTATATCGATATGGAATTGCCCCTGGCCGATACGGTGATCCTGGATTTTAACTATGCTTATAACCCCTATTGTGCCTATACCGATGGCTACAACTGTCCGATCCCGCCACCGGAAAACTTCCTGGAGGCAAAGATCGAAGCGGGGCCAAAGGCTTATACAGGAGAACGGTATTGAAGGCTGGCGTAGCTTATATAACGATCTGTAGCGCCGAAAAATCATCGGAACCCGGCCAGGTAGCGGCTATCAAACGATACCGGTCCAGGCGGATCGACCAGGTATTTGCCCGGAGCCGGAAGGATGATGCAGGATTCCGGATCTTATCGGGTAAATACGGATTGCTTGATCCTGAAGCTCCCATTCCCTACTATGATCAATTGCTTACTGCCGATAGCGTCGGGGCAATGACGATGGTCGTGAAGGATCAATTGGAGGCAGATAGGATGGGGAAAGTTATTTTTTATGGCGTCGATCCTGCCAAAGACAATCGATGGCGGGCTTATTACCAGGTGATGCAAGCAGCCTGTTCAGCGGCAAAGGTGGCTCTGGAGATCCGGTATATCGATGAGGAAGGTATGCCGGGTGGAGGGTAGGATGAGGGTATTAAAAGGTGCAGAATTATTTATTTGGCAAAAATTTGACTCCTCTAATCCCTTCCTTTGGAAGGGCGTAGGGATGGGTTAATAAACACATCTGTCAAATTTTTGCCAATCGACTTTTTCCCGTGACCCCGCCGGCAGCGCCAAGGCAAGCCTTACTCGGCCAAAGGTTGGCGGGTGACACTGGTAAGAAGGAATGAAATCATTTAAAAGTATCCTGGGTGTCGATGATCTTGACTTCCTTGACATTGAGCGGAAACACTTCCACCATCCGGTCTTTTTCAAAGATCTCCTCTTCCAGACCCTCTTTCACCACATTGGAATAGCTCATGGGTGATTTAAGGTTTTTCCGCAGACTTTCAGCCAGTGGTTCAGCCTCATCGGGACTGGTGATAATGGTGATGCGCATGTTCTCGATCTGCAGATATTTCCGGACCGCATTATTGACATCTTCCAGGGTGGTTTTAGCCAGCAACTGATCGACTTCCGAAATAAAATCTTTCCGGCCGTAAAACCTTGAATCCATGAGGTATCCCAATTGCTCGCCGGGACTTTTGATATACAGCTTGATATAGCTGCGCAGGAAAGTTTTCGTGAGTTCAAAATCTTCTTGTGACATTCCCTCTTTGATCAGCTTGTCCAATTCCAGGAATGCTAAGCGGATAGCAAAATGAGCATGTCCAAGTGTAATATCTTTCAGCTCATCATATTGCTGTTTTAATCCGCTTCCTGTTTGCACCGGCCTGATCCACAGGGAAAAATAGTTGGCCTGCCTGGGATAGCCCGATACCGGAAGCATGTTGCTGCTCCCGCTGGGATACCATTCAATATAGGTATAATCGCCATAATTCATAGAGCGATACTCCCTGATCTCCTGGTATAAGCGGCCATATGACTTCCTATGCTCTCCCATATAGGAGTTGGCGATCATGAGGGCTGCAAATTCATCTTTCGACCGGGTGATATCTATGGGAAACCCACCGTAGATCGCCGAACCGAAAGCTCCGGGTTTGGAAATGATCTCCACCTCTATACCATCGGGCATCTTTGCTTGATCAGCATCGGGGACTTCAACCTCGAGGGCGGGTAAAGTGGCGATATCTGCTTTGAGTTGCTGTAGGAATTCGGGGGAATAGTTACCGGCAATACCGATCCATACATTATCTTTCGTGAAGTATTTTTTATATTGTTGCTTGGCATCATCCAGGGTAATGGCATTAACCCCTGCTTCGGTTCCGCTGACCATGTGCTGGTAATTACCTCCCCTGAACAAAAAATCTTCCAGGGCCAGTTTGCTATAGGTCTCATCGGAACTATTCCGGATGGAACGGGTAACATAATTCAACTGGCTGGATTTTATCCGGTTGAAATCATTTTCATCAAAGGAAGGGTTCAGCAACAATCCTTTTAAAATGGGATAGAAGTCATCGGTAAATACAGCGGGGAATTCAAAGGTAAATACGGAAACCTGCTTATCCACACTTGCGCCGTAATAAGCCGCCATGGGAAAGATCATATTATCGATATCGGACTTGCTCCATTCCCCGGTACCGCCATCGCTGATGAGGTCTGCCGTTAAGGCTGTGAGCCCTTCTTTACCTGCCGGATCACAGATGGAGCCGTTTTTAAACATTACCCGGATAACCACTTTATTGGACTTGGGAAGGTTTAACTCAATATATTCCTGTGCCACAAGCCCCAGGGGAAGCAGGAGCGCCAGGGTAAGGAGATGGTGTTTTAACAGTCGCATTATTGAATTCCTCCTTCTTCTTTTGATGAAATGGTTGCCAGGGTCAGCCCCGTGTCTTTCAAATATTTATTGGCGGCCTGTTGAATATCGGCCGGTGTAACCTGGTCTAACAGCCTGTAATATCTATTGATCGATTCCGGGTCGCCGGTCAGCCAGGTGAAAAACGAAATGGATTCTGCGATCGCCTCGGGATTATCGATGTGCATGGCAAAAGAATATTTTTGGTTGGATTTGGTATCGGCCAGTAAAAGCGAATCGACAGGTTCGGATTTGATCTGCTCCAGGGCGGCGTTGATCTCGTCTTTCAGATATTGCAGATCATTTTCATCTTTGGCCAATACACCCGCCGAGAACAAATAAGGATCGCGGGTACCCAATATAGCTCCGTACAAGTTCAGCGCTTTCTGTTCATCAACCACCAGTTTTTTGTACAGGTCGGATCTTTCGGAAAATAAAATGGAGGCGACCAGGTCCATGGCGGCAAAGTCTTTGTCGCTATCACTAAATGCCGGCCCTTTGTAATTCAAGCTGATCAGGGGAATAAAACCTTCGTTCTTGATGTGCGTGTACCGGGTTTCCTGCTGCTCGGGCTCCCCTTCGATCTGTGCTTGATACTGCCCCCTTTCCCAGTGACCGAAATATTTCTCCGCCAATTGATTGACCGTTTCCGGTTCAACATCTCCGACCACAATTATGGTGGAATATTCGGGCCGGTAAAATCTTTTGTAAAACTCCAGGGAATAATCGAACTGGTTGGGCATATCCACGATATCTTCGAAAAAGCCCATGGTCGTATGCTTATAGGTGTGTTTGTCAAAAGCGGTTTTGACGATAGCTTCGTTGATCTGGGTGAACTGACTGGCAAAATTTTTGGTGTATTCTCCTTTCACGGCCCCGGCTTCAACCTTGAAACCGGCCTCTGAATAATTCAGGTTCATGAAGCGGTCGGCTTCGATCTCAAACATCTTGTCCAGCATAGTGGCATTGCCGGTCATATGATAGACCGTCCGATCGAGCCAGGTATTTGCGTTGGCAGCAGCGCCGGTGGCTTTGAGCACTTCACTGTATTTGTCTTTCGGGTATTTATCCGTTCCTCTGAACATCATATGTTCAAAGAAATGCGCGAATCCCGTTTTACCGGGCTCCACTTCTTCCCGGGAGCCCACCCTGACCACAATATAAAAAGCCGCCAGGCCGGGGCTCGGATAGGGGACGGTAACCACATTCAGCTCATTGGCCAGCTTTTTTTGGTGGATGGTATAGGGCAAAATAGAGTCGGCGGCAGCCTGCTCGGATTCCCGAGGCATCTGGCAGGAGAAACATAATAGTCCCAATATTATGCTTAGTATATATTTGTTCATCATAAGCGGATTGGTAATTTAAGAGTGCAGGTGGAGGATTTTGGTGCCAACAAATATATTAAATTGTTAAGAAAAACATAACTCTTGCCAGGGAATGTTGCACGTAGGGTATAGAGGTGCAGGAGCTTAACGAACAGGTGAGGTATCCTTAGTGGTCAAAGGACTGCATTGCCCCGATTACCGGGCAGATGAGATGGGTCTCTTACAGGAATGCGGATACAAGGGGCCGGGCAGAGTCAATCATCATCCAGCAAGCCGTTTTCCAGGGCGTATTTAACGAGGCCCGCCAAATTTTTTACCCCCAGTTTACTGTGGATGTTCTTGCGGTGTGATTCAACCGTATGAAAGGAGATGTACAATTCCCTGGCTATTTGGTGAGAGGTGTATTCCCTGGCAATGAGTTTCAATACTTCTGTTTCGCGCCTGGTTAGATCGGCTTTATCTTTCTCCCGGTGTTTTTCCTGCAATCCCTTGATCAGTATATTGGCGATTTCGTCATTGTAATACTGTCCCCCTTCATATACTGTCCGAATAGCATCCAACATTTCCCGGGTTCCGCTGTTTTTTAAAATATAACCTTTGGCACCCGCTTTGATGATCCCTTCAATAAAGCCGATCTCATCATACATGGTCAGGGTGAGCACCTTCACCTTGGGGTATTGCAGGCTAATTTGCCGCGTTGCCTCGATACCATCCATTTCAGGCATATTGATATCCATCAGGATCACATCCGGTTCATTGGCTTTTAACAGATCGAGCACTTCCCGGCCGTTGTTGGCTTCACCCGCCACCTGGATATCTGTCTCGTCTTTCAGGATAGCTTTGATCCCATCGATCGAGATCTGGTGGTCGTCGGCAATTAAGACATCAATCATCGTTATATCAAAAATAAGCCAATTATTATAAAAACAAGAACCTATATGAATAATCGATAGGTCTATCCATTGGCCTTAACCGGCAGATCAATGATAATGGTTGCCCCTTTACCCGGTGCGGAATCCACATGCAGTTTCCCTTTCAGCCTCTTTACCCGGGCCTCCACATTTCTCATGCCTAATCCGTCTTTACCACGGACTTTACCAGGATCGAATCCCACCCCATTATCCTCGACAGTAACATTCAGATCCGACTTCACCAGGTTTAACTGGATAACCGCTTCACTGG
>JANQFB010000490.1 GCA_028278085.1 Chitinophagales bacterium | reverse complement strand
CAATTGCGACAGATCGGTAAAAACCTGGCAAACGGCAGCTTTGGCTGCGCTACCATAAACCGGATGATGAAAGCCGGTGTGGTTTTGCAGGGCTATATCTTCAAAATATAATTCAAAATAGCCTGCTATACAGAATTCATCAGACCGGTTATCCGGGTTGGGAACCGACAGTTCCTCCTTTGTAAAACGCTGGCCAAATTGGTCATAATGACAATAAGCCGTATCTGGGTTAATTAATGGGATGAACTGGCCATAGGTAAGCAGGCCTGATAAATTAAGAAAGGTAAACAACCATGAGACTGGCTTAATATTATACCGATATGTCCAGGCTTTGTATAATAATAGTTTCATGATCTAAGCGATAAAGTTAGGGTAATTATTTATTCAATAATGTAGACATTTATATAAAGTATAAATCGAATTGTGCAATATACGAAAGATTTTGAAAAAGCTATTAATGAATAGTAACAAATTAGTGGTATCAAACAAATATGAAGCGTTGTTGCTTTGTACAATGGCAACAAAACACGATAAGTACACTCAGCAGCAGTTACACAACCTGGGTGAACGCCTAAGATCACTGCGTAAGCAGAAAGGATACAAAAACTATGAGAAGTTTGCGTATGAGCATGATATTCCGCGGGCTCAATATGGCCGGTACGAGAATGGCGAAGATTTGAGGTTTAGCTCACTGGTCAAGGTGGTAAGTGCCATGGGTATGACCATGGAAGAATTTTTCGCAGAAGGATTTGAGTGAGCCAACCAAAACCGATTGGCTTTGCAGAAATAACGGTTAATAAGCCTGATATATTTATACATCATATAGACTTCCCCAGTAAAACGCGATACGTTAACTAACCCAACCGGAACGATAATTCTTAAATACGGGGCACTCCTCAATTCTGACTTGCCAGCCTTGCATTCTTGTTATAATTTTAAATTGTGGTTGAAAGGAAAACAAGAATGATGCGCAAGAAAGGAAAAGAACAAGAGATAAAAGATCAACTCATAAATAAACAAAATTGACCGAACGGTAAAATTATAAAAGATCAAAAGAGGCTAGTGGATAAAAGTGCGCTCTTAAAATTATTTGAATATGTTACAACACCATTAAAATAAAAACCTGTGAGCGCTGCTGGGGGATGATGCAAAAGTGTTATCCCCCTTTTTTTTGAGGAACCATTCAATTTTGGATAAATATTCCGATAACCGGTTAGGGGCCATTTGAATTTTTGGCATAGGCATTGACCAATAATCCGTGTATCTTTAAAAGACATTTTACCAATGAATAAAACAAAAGCGGGATCAAAACCGTTTTAGGGAAGTGCGCCCGGACCCAGCCGGCCCATCCTGATGGTTTCCTGAACTCATGGCTGCATTTGCATACTTTCCTGTCGATCTTTTACTGGATGTTTCAGAACAGTCATTTTGGGATTCGTGGTGGGCGATCAACTTGATCTATTTGATCTTATCCCTGGTCATATGGGCGGCATTCCATACTTTCTATAGCAGCCTTAACCGGAAATTGATCCTGAAAATGCAATTGATCGAATCCGAACAAAAAGCTTTACGGGCGCAAATGACGCCGCATTTTATCTTCAATTCGCTGAATTCCATTCAACAGCTTATTGCCGATGATAAGAAACTGGAGGCCCTGAACCATACGGCCAAATTTGCCAAGATCATGAGGCTTATCCTGGAAAATTCCAAAAGCCCTACGGTTCTCCTGCGGGAAGAACTAAATACCCTTCGATTATACATCGAATTGGAGGCCCTGCGGCTGGAAAATAAGATCGAGTTCAAATTCGATATAGACCCGTCGATCAATACGGATGAGATCTATATTCCCACGATGCTGATCCAGCCTTATGTAGAAAATTCCATTTGGCATGGCATCCGGTATAAGCAGGGAAAAGGATTGTTGTCGATCAGTCTCCGGCTGTCCGGGGAAATCCTGGTATGTACGGTCGAGGATGATGGTATTGGCCGGAAAAAAGCTATGGAATATAAAAGCAAATACTTAAAAAAACACCAGTCGAGTGGGATGGACATCACCAAAAAGCGGCTGGAATTGCTGAATTCCCTGAAAAAAAGCAACCTGGATGTCAAGATCACCGACCTCGTCGATGACCA
>JANQFB010000464.1 GCA_028278085.1 Chitinophagales bacterium | reverse complement strand
TGCCGGTGTAAAACACATCATCGATCAGGATAACCCTTCGACGTTCGATCAAAAAATCGATCACGGTATCGCTTGGCGTGATCGGTTTATCCCGCCTCCTGAAGTCGTCGCGATGAAAAGTTACGTCGAGTTTGCCGCTGCGGATCCGGAGCTCAGGCTTGATATCGGTCAGTCTTTTGGCCACCCGTTCGGCCAAATGTATGCCTCTCGGCTGAACGCCGATCAAAACACTGTTGGAAAAATCGTTGTGATTCTCTATTAATTGATGGCATAACCTGTTGATGGTAAGGTCGAATTCAGTACTATCTAATATTACCCTTGCCTGCATCTTGTAAAATCCTCACAAAGATAATTAATACCGATCCGACAATCAAATAACAACGGATATTCATGAGGGTAGTTGGTAGATTGACAAAAATTTGATGCCTATACAATCCTGCGCCTAAGCCGGAACGTTGTTAGGAAGGTTCAAGGTAAAGGTAGTGCCCTTTCCTTTTTCACTTTCGATGGAAATATTGCCTTTGAGCTTTTCCACGGCATTTTTGACGATAAACAGCCCCAATCCGGATCCTTTGGATACCTCGGTACCCCGGAAGAACATGTCAAAAATATTTTCCTGCAGTTTCTTTTCGACGCCAATACCATTGTCGGAGATCTTAACCAGGGTAGTACCGTTCCTACCGGCCACATTGATCTTGACAACTTTATGCTTGGCGGTGGGTTTACTGTATTTTATGGCATTTTCGATCAGGTTCTGAATGATCGAGGTCATGAATTTAATGTCATTATAATATTCATGTTTTTGATCGATCTTCAGTTGAAAGTCGATATCATTATAGCCCGGTAAATTTTCCAGGGAACGAAGTACATCCGAGATCAGGTCTTCAAAATCGATGATCTCAATGAAGGTGCTACCTTGCTTGATCCTTGTCAATTGGAGGAGATCATGGATGATGGTATCCAGCCGGCTGGCGCCTTTTTTGATCATTTGCATATAACGAAGCGCTACCTGATCTTTGATCTCCAGCTTGGCGATATTGATCAAGCCAAGCGTAGAGGCCAGGGGACCTTTCAGATCATGCGAAGCCTTATACATAAAAGTGTTCAGCTCATTATTCCGCTCCCGAAGCTGTTCTTCCACCTTAACCCTTTCGGTAACATCCGTTACAATGCCGGTTGCGCCCTCAAAATTGCCGGCCTCATCAAATACACGGGTTACGCTGATGTATACCCAGATCCTGTCACCTGACCGGATGGTTAATTCCAATTCATAACTGCTATCCTTATTGATCTTCAGTTTTCCACGGGTGGTCCGGTCGCCCAATAAGGTTTGCGTACCGACTTTGAAGAACAGGTTATAAGCCACCTTACCCAGCAGCGCCTTTTCAGAATACCCGACCATGCTGCAGAAGCGCTTGTTGACGTATTGAATGACATCATCCTGGTCGACCTGGATCAGGCCCTCGTTCATGGTCTCGACAAGGGTTCTGTATTTCAGCTCACTTTTCGTAAGCGCCTCTTCCGCCCTTTTACGCTGGGTTATATCCGTAAGAATGGCCAGGTTACCGATCATTTCCTTGCGCTTGTTAAATACAGGTGTGGCGCTGATCAATACCCAAATGGCATCCTGGTTTTTTCGCCTCAGGTATAACTCATAGTGGCCCTTCTTTTTAAGCTGATTCCTCCGTTTCATCAACTTCAACTGCGGAGCGTCAAGCATCAGGGAAAAGCTATCCTGGCCGATCAGTTCGCCATAGGAGTAGCCGGTCAGCTCCATGAACTTATCATTGAAGTATTCTATATTTCCATTGGTCTGCGTATAAACGATGCTTTCATTCATCGTTTCAATCAGCATACTGTATTTTTCATTGCTTTCCCGGATCTGGTCTTCCGACTGCTTACGTTTGATGGCCACGGCTATTTGGTCGGAAATAAATTCCATCAACTGGAGGTCATTTTGCGACAGCAAGGTATAACTACTGTAACTTTGAACCACAATAACGCCGATCACTTCGTCATGAAATTTCAGGGGTGCGCCTAACCAAAAGACCGGGAATTCGCCGATCTGTTCCACTTCACCTTTGTCGATCAATTCCCGGATCAATTTCGGGTGCCCGAAAAACGGCTCCCCGTTCCGGATAACCCACTCGGTAAATCCTTTCCTTAATTTCCTGGGTTTGTAGGCAGGGATACTAGCTTTGATCTCATCTTTGAAATAGGGGAAGGTCAGCAGTTCTTCTTCTTTCTTATATAGTGCAATGAAAAAGTTCCGGGTATCGATCACCGTATTGAGTTTCTCATCGATCATTGCATACAGCTCATCCAGGTTGGGTATTTCATTGACAGCCCTTGCAATCATAAATGCGATATCCTGTTGGATCTGAAAGCGTTTCCTTTCAATAGCATTCAGGATCGGCATGGACAGTTGATTGAGGATATTCATTTCTCTTTCCGTATAGGTCTTGTTATCATCATAGTTTTGCAGGACGATAGCGCCTTTGACCATATCCCTGGAGATCAAGGGGATCCCCATCCAAACTTTTGAGGGCGTTCCCACCAGTTCTACCTTACCTTTGCGGGCCAGTTCCTTGTGAACCTCTTCTGTTGCCAATAAGGGTTTTTTGTGTTTGATGATGTAGGCCGTTAGTGAGTTTTCCAACTGGTGATAGGAGAAATCCGCGTTTTCTTCAACCTCGTCGCGGATAAAGGGGAAGGAGATAATATTACTTTCCGAATCGTAAACGGCAAAATACAGGTTTTCCGCCGGCATGATGTCCTGGATGGCCAGGTGGATCTCATGATAGAGTTCCGGCATGTTGGAAGCGCTTTCCACGGATTTGGCGATCCGGCGCTCCGTTTTGTCGGTAATTTCTTTTTCCCTTTCCTCTGTGGTATTTCTGGCGATCAGGTAAACGATATCCTTGCTTCCCTGGCGGATCTTATTGGCATAGATCTCGACATGGATCAAGCTTTGATCGCTCCTTTGCCACACTTGCTCGTCAACAAGGGTTTTTCCCGCATTTAAGATGCGTTCGATCAATTTATCGATCTGGCTGTCGGATAGTTTGGCAAAATCATAATAATTCAAATCGCTGGGAGAAGAGAAGCTTGTTTTCTCCGGCTTCTTTTTGATACCCAAAAAATCATAAAATGCCTGGTTGGCTTGCATTACATTCTTTTTCACGGGATCCATCATAATAATCGCTTCCACCGATTGTTCGATCAGCATCCGGTACCTTTCTTCACTTTGACGAAGGATCTTTTCCGACCTGGAATGCATGGCCACTTCCAATTTCATCATTTTATTAGCGTCCAGCAATTCCCGGGTTCTTTCTTTAACCCGTTTGTCGAGATCCAGGTTGGATTTTTTCAGGGCTTCTTCAGCGGTTTTTTGCTTGGTTATCTCACTTCCTATGGTGATAAATTTCTCGATCTCCCCTTTTTTATTGGTGATGGGGGTTACATTCAGGTACAGCCAAATGGGCTTATTGTGTTTGTTATAATTCAGGATCTCGAAATAAAACGATTCTTTGTTGCGAATACCTTCATTGATGATATCATCGATACCGGGATCGGTTGCCTCGCCTCTCAAAACCTCCTTCACATCTCTTTGATAAACTTCATCCAGGGTATAGCCGACGATCTTGGTAAAACCGTCGTTAACCCAAATGATCTTATCCTGATCATCACTGATCTGAACAAAATTGTTCGTTTTACTGGCTACCATGGAAAGCATTTGCTTTTCTTCCTCGACCAGTTTTCTTTCGGTGATATCTTCCCAGGTACCGATCTGTTCGCGCTTACCATCGAGGTTTTCCACGATCCGTACGACATCCCTGAACCATTTATAGGAGCCGTCTTTTACGCGCCAGCGATATTCATAATCGGCCGAATTCTCCCGGTAGAGTTTTTGAAGCGAAGCGTCGACGTATTCGAGATCATCCGGATGGATCCGCTCATACCAAAAGGTAGGATTCGATAAAAATTGCTTACGCTTGTAGCCCGTGATCTTTCCTACGGAATTGTTAATATAGGTGATAGCGGACTTGCCATCGACATCGGCTTTAAAGGTGATGACCGGCAATGATTCCAGGATGAGAGAGATCTGCTTATTACTGTCAAATAACTCGATCGATTTTTGATGCAATCTTTCCTGTAAGATCTGCTGTTTCCAGAGTTCTTCATTGCGCAGGTCGATGATCTCCTTCAGCAGTTTCTGCTGGCGGGTCAGGAATTTTGTTTTGATATTGATAAAGAACCATATCGAAAACAAAACCAATAAGGCAGCCAGTGAAAAGAACCACCAGGTCATCCAAAAAGGTTTGAGGATAGTAAAGCTGTAGGATGTGGGAAGCTCGTTCCAGTTATTATAAAGGCCGGACTTAACCTGTAGGCTATAGGTCCCTGCCGGTAAATTCACATAGGTCAGGCTTGTTTCTTTGGTTACCGGCGACCAGTCTCTGTCGTATCCTTCCAGCTTGTATCGATAGGTAACCTCCTGTGGAGCAGTCAGGTTTATCCCGATGATCTCAAACGTAACATGACGCTTTTCGTAGGGAAGCTTCAGATCAACAGGTAGCCTGGAAACCGGATCAATATGACTGGCATGGGCCATCCAGTCGATGTCTTTATAATTGACCTTGATATCGACGATATGGGTTTGGGTCTGGTAGGCCCGGTTCAAATCCCAGTCTTCCACATATTTGAAGGCGCCTTTGATGCTCCCGAACCAAATATTTCCATCTTTGTCTCTAAATGTAGCATTCTGGTTACATTCTATTCCTGTAAATCCTTCATTTTCGGTATAGCGATCGAAGATAACCCGGCCCTCCTGGTATAAGGCGTCGAGCTTTAGCTTGCACAAGCCTTTGTTGGTACCGATCCAGAGGGCAGCGCTGTCCGCGGCGTTAAGGAGGGTTATTTTGTTATCGATCAATCCGGATTGTTCCCGGTACACCTGGAAATCACCGGCAAGAGGATCCTCATCATACCCATAGCGGACTAACCCACCACCATAAGTGCCGATCCAGATCTGTTGATCAGCATCGATTTCCAGGCTGTAAGTGTTGTATTCCCGGAGACTGTCGGGCAGGTGCAGTTGCCGGATCTTTCTGCCGTCATATACCGCTACGCCACCCTTGGTAGCCATCCACAGCTTTCCCGAATCGTCTTCCACGATCCTGTAGACGACTTCACTTGGCAAGCCGTCGGCCTTATCGAAACAAACGAAATCATTACCCTCGAATAAACACAAGCCTGTCCGGGAAGCCAACCATAATTGATTGTTCCGGTCTTCCAATAGTTGGTAAACCGTTCTGCCCGGCGCTCCGACCTGGTAATTGTGCGGCATAAATTTATCGCCGTCGAACCGGGTTATACCTGCTGAAGTACTGATCCAAACTTGTTTCTTGTGATCCTCCAGAACCGACCATATACGGCTGTTGTGCAGGCCATGGGTTTTATCATAATTCCGAACCTTTCCGCCCGAGATCCTGGAAAAGCCTTTATCCACCGTTCCGATCCATACCTGGTCCTTACTGTCCTGGTAAACGGATATCACCAGGTTGCTGCTCAATCCGTCTTCCAACGCGTATTGTTCAAAACATCCTTGCGTCAGCCGGTTGATCCCGCCACCGGATGTGCCTGCCCATATATTGCCTTCCCTGTCGGAAGTAATGGAAAGAATATAGTTATTGCTTAATCCGTCGATCTTTCTAACGGTCCCCTCACCAGACTCCGGCAACAGGTAAAGCCCCTGGTTGGTGGTGCCTACCCAGATCTGGCCTTCCTTATCCCGGAACAGCGACCGGATGCTATTGCTATGGATACCATCCCTGGCATGATATTGTCGAAGTCCTTTGCTGGTGTAATGGAACAACCCACCGCCAAGCGTCCCGATCCACATGCTGTTATCTGCGGCAGATACGATGGAGGTTACTCTTCGCTCGTCAATTTCCACATCATTCAGCAAGGATGAAAAAAACTGCCCGTCGAACTTAAATACCCCTCCGCCAAAGGTTCCTACCCAGATGGCACCGGCAGTATCATGAACGATCGCTCTGACATCCTCATTCAACAAGCCGTATTTCCGGGTATAATTCTGAAACTGACCCTGATGGTATTTGATGATGCCCTTATCGGTGCCAAACCATAAGGATCCCGAATCTCCTTCTGCTATGGTCCAGATGGTATTGCTGATGAGGCCGCTGTCCCTGTTATAGGTATAAAATCGATTGTTTTTGTAACAACTGATCCCACCATCCTGGCTACCGAACCAAAGTAAGCCCTGGCGGTCTTCGAAAATCGCAGTGATCCTGTTGCTGCATAAGCCGTCTTTGGAGCGGATATGCTTAAAGAGTTGGCCATTATACCTGCCCAAACCTTCGCCATTGGTACCGACCCACAAGTATCCTTTACTATCCTGGAACAGGGATAATACCTGCGACTGCGGCAGACCTTCTTCAACGGAATAACTTTTGATCTGGTAAGGCTGACCGTACAGACCAAGGCAAAATAACAGAGAAAGGAAAATACCGGGGAAAGAAGTTCTAGTGATCACCACATTTCCACCTTTTGCTAGCAACGACTTCACATCATTTATGGATATCCTAATGCGACCGCCTTTTCACGTTCTAACAGATTTACGGTTAAACTAATTTATTGTTTCAAAAACAAACTTCAATTTCCGGGGCTAAAATGAAGGCTTCCGGAGAGCAGTCTGACCGGCCGGTAAGGTGCAGAATCAGAGGCTCAGGGCCGATAAGATCGATTCCACCGAAGCAACATAACCCCCGCCAAAAAGATTGACATGTACCATCAAGGGATACAGGTTATAA
Organism: Chitinophagales bacterium; assembly: GCA_028278085.1. Classification (GTDB taxonomy): domain Bacteria; phylum Bacteroidota; class Bacteroidia; order Chitinophagales; family JANQFB01; genus JANQFB01. The sequence continues at coordinate 797 of JANQFB010000464.1, read as the reverse complement.
ATATCTTTACGCCGGGCGAAGCCCTGTTCTAAAGGGAAGTGATGTTCATAAGCTTCGTAAAAGGCCGGCGAATAGCCTCCGAATAGCTGGGTAAATGCCAATTCGATCTCGCGGTGGCCATAGTAAACGGCAGGATCGTAAATACAGGGTTCACCATGGTTATCGGCCATAAAATTCCCGCTCCAAAGATCACCGTGGAGGAGGGCCGGAACCTCTGTTGGAAATAATTCCGGTAATCGCCGGTATAATCCCTCGAATTGCTTCACATGACGCGCTGTGATCCGGTGATCGTCGACGGCTCTTTGAACCTGGGGGATTAATCTTTGATCGATGTAAAACTGCGGCCAATCGGATGCCCATTCATTGGATTGGGGCAATGACCCGATATAATTCGAATGATCCAGGCCAAATTCATGATGACTATGCTGATGCATCCGAGCCAACTGGCGGCCAAATGTCTCGAAAAAATCGGGGATCTTGTTCCGGCTTTCCAAATATTCCAGCACGATATATGCATCCTGGTCAGTGGTTTCCAGGGCAATGACCTCGGGCACCCTTATCGCGGAGGTTTCCCGCAGTAAGCCTAAACCCCTGGCTTCGGCTTCAAACATACCGGGATAGCGATGGGCATCATTCCATTTAATAAAAAAATCTCCGGCATTGGTGCTGATCTTTCCGGCATGATTGATGCAACCGCCTCCGATAGACCTGAAATCGCTGATCCGGATCTCCCGGCCCAGGCGCCTGGTTAATAACTGTTCACATGATTCTTTGACAGGAAGCATCAATGAATGATC
>JANQFB010000462.1 GCA_028278085.1 Chitinophagales bacterium | reverse complement strand
GGCAATTGGCCGAAGCGTTAATGAGTCGCCAAACCTGAACGGTGCATGAAAAAATAAATACGGGTGGGATATTTAGAGGAGCATCGACCGGCTATCCGGTACTTTTCGGCGTTCATTCGGGTTCTGTCAGATCAGGTAAATACCGATTTGAACCAGCATCAAAAGCGTGAGTAATACTAAGATTACTTTCAGGAATTTCATAGTTTGGATTATACAGATTAATATTCAGCAACTCCATCATCAATGCACCTGCAATTTACGATTTGCCGTTTATATTGTTTGCGTGAATTGGTAATGGGCAAGGTTTAACCGATATTTGGCAGCTATTAATTCGTATACGGACAGCGAAAATTTACGTATACTCCTGGTACGGAATAGTTCGCTTGACAAAAATTTGACACCTTCCTGCCCGCCGTACTTAGGTACTATGGCAGGCGGGAATTCCCTTCCCCCGGAAGGGAGCAGGGATGGGTTAATTGACACATCCGTCAAATTTTTGTCTATATATCGACTGTTGAGACAACCTCGCTAACCACTATGATTAATTTCGGATTGTAACTTTTATTTTATAATTTGGTATTACTATTGGATAATCTATTAGCCATGCGCCAGCACACCGGGCCGTTAATGCTGATTGCATCGATCGTTTTAACCACTGCTGCCTCCTTCGCTCAAAATGATTCCATCGGTCGCTTTAGCAGTAGCAAGGGAGAGTTCTATATACTCAATTGGATGCCTTCGGCTTCACAAAACGGGCCCATCCTAAGCCAAACCACCCTCAATTATGATTATGGCATTGTAAATGAAGAACTGGCCCAACAGTTTAACTTTCAATACTACCTGGGTAACTTCTTCATTTATAAAGGGAAAAAGTATACCGTCGAGGAGATCGGGGAAAAATTATTCAAGGAGATCACAGTTCGGAATATCACCTTTAAAGCCAAGGTTTTCTCAGAGGATGAGTATATCACCGATATTTTGATCGAATACCCGGATATCATTGCCAAATCTGGCGGTGAAAGCGGTTGGTACAGCGTTAAAGGCCTGGAATGGGATGAGGTATTTGTCGGGATTGCGGAAAAGAAAACCCGGAAAATGTTTGAGAGCGGCTTTGAATTAAAAGACTCCGAGATCTATTATATCAACTTCGAAGGCGTCGATACGATCATTAGCTTACTGGAAAAGCGGCTCGAAAAAGCCAAGAAAGAAAAAGCATCGGTAACGCAGGAGTTTACAGCCTATACCGGCAGTAGCGACGGCAGCGATGGCAACGGCGGTAAAAGAAGGGTCAAATTTTCAGAAACAAATTTCGCCCATTTTATCTTTGATTATGAAAAGGGGGGGAGCCGTGCCAAGAATAAAGGGGTTCCCTGGCGATTGAATATCTACACCGGCCTGAAGTATTCCCGTTTTCCCATCAATGTCAATGGTACCAACCAGATCACCATCGATCAGCAGACAGAAGTTGAATACCAGTCGTTCAGGGATGTGGGCGGCGGATATAGTCTCGACGTGGGTTTAAGTTACTGGCCATTTTTCGGCAAGTATTTCGGATTGGGCACCTTTGGCAGGGTCAGCGCCGGCGGTATTCCCCGGTTATACCTGTCGTCATATACCTTGTATGGCGGGGATTTCGGTTTCCTAACCTTCTTCGGCGACCGGAAAGCCAAATTGGTGCTGGAATATTCCAATCGTTACCGCTATGGGATCTATTTCGAGCAGGAGAATACCATATTGCTCGATAGCAAGATCTATTCCGTAGCCATGGGTATTGCCGAATTCACCACCAGCCGTATCGGTATGGGAACCAAGCTGTGGATTACCAACCCCACGCTCAGAACCCTGGATATGAACCTTTATTTTGACTTCCTGAACCTACCGTATACCAATAATACCTGGGTGATGACCCTGGGCATGAAATACTGGAAGCCGGCCAAATTTTCCGTGAGTGTGGAATTGACGCCCTTTCATCCTATTATCGGCGAGGTCTTTTATGCACCGGTCGCGAACAATGCCAGTGGCGCCTATTTCGTGCTAAAAGTCGTCAAGGAATTCGATGTATTCGGCAGGCCGCACTTTTTAGCGATGAACCGGGGCAAAAGGATCTGGAAATAGGCCGGGAGGCTTATTGTAATTCGAATTCGGAGGTCCCGATCATAAAACCATCGTAATACAGCTCCACGACATATGTTCCCGGATCGTATTTATTCCGCCTTTCACTGTACATGCATACGTTCTTGCGCATGGTATCGTGCTTAACGATGATCTTGGAAGTATATTTATAGGGCTTGCCGCTGCCTACCTTCTTGAACGTTCCCGAACCGGTTTCGTCATTTCCGGCAACCACGCCGTCAGGAGTGATCAGTTGCAGGATGATCTCCTTGTCGTTTTTCTGCATTTGCACATTAGGAGCGACATCAAAGCATAATTTTAGCTTGTGGATCTGGTCGACGTTAAAGGTTTGGCGTTCTTCACCTTTGTGATTCACATTGATACCGATGATAATGATATTCTCGATCTTCGGTTTGGCCTGGATCCCCAATTCCGCTTCCAACTGCTCCTTTTCGCTTCTCAGGGTATTGCTGATCGATTGCTCCGCCAGCACTTTTTGTTTAAGTTTTTCGTTCTCCGCGGAAAGCTTTTGATTGGTTTCCACCAGTGAGTTGATCTGTTCCAGGTACTTTTCGGCGGTTTTTTGCAGGCGATCGAGCTTCCGCTTCAGCTCTTCGTTTTTGGCCGGGTTTTTCTTGAGCTCTTCGATCTCCGCCCGGAGTTTTTCGATCTGCTCGTTGGCCTTGACCAATAATTTATTCAATTCGGCGGAAAGATTCTGGTACTTGATCAATTCCGTTTCCGTCGCTTTCAGCGTTTCTTCGATCTCCAGGACCAGCTCTTCCTTGGATTCGAGCTCGATAGCTGTCAGTTCTTTTTCGGATTTAAACTGGTAGGTGGTAAAGAAAAGGACGCCGTTGGTCAGGACTAAGAAGATCAGTAACAGACGTTTGACGAGCTTCCCTCTTGTTATATTGCGGTCGATTTCAGCGTTTGTACTCATAAAGAATTCCGTTGAACCTGCGCAGCTAAAAAGAGGTAATGATAGCAGTCGAAATAATCGACGAATCTTGTTACGTAAAACGTTCCGTTAAGTTCAGATATTTTTTACCTCGCTTATTAATTTCCCCAGGGAGTCTTTGGCGTCGCCGAAAAGCATCCGGTTCTTTTCATGGAAGAAAAGGCTGTTTTCGATACCCGCATAACCTTTGCCCATACTTCTTTTCATGACGATCACATTTTTCGCATCCAGCACCTTGATGATCGGCATACCGTATATCGGACTGGAAGGATCGTCTTCTGCGGCCGGGTTCACCACATCGTTGGCGCCGATCACCACCACCACATCGACATTACACATTTCCGGGTTGATATCCTCCATTTCCTTCAGCTTGTCATAAGGAACATCCGCTTCGGCCAGGAGCACATTCATATGTCCGGGCATCCGGCCGGCAACCGGGTGTATGGCATATACCACTTCCACGCCTTTATCTTCCAGGAGCTTTTCCAGTTCATGGCAGGCATGTTGGGCCTGGGCTACGGCCAAACCATAGCCGGGGATGATGGCAGCCTTCTGCGAATAGCTTAACAATACGGCGGCATCGGAGATCGATATTTCCTTGATCGTTCCGACATCGCTGTCTCCACCACCCGAGGGGCCGCCGCCAAAGGCGCCGAAAATAACGTTGCTCAAAGGGCGGTTCATAGCCTGGCACATCAAAATGGTCAGGATCGTACCGGCAGAACCTACCAGGATCCCACCGGTAAGCATGGCCTGGTTGCCATAAAGGAAACCGCCGCAGGCCGCCGCAACACCGGTAAAGGAGTTCAGCAAGGAGATAACGACCGGCATATCGGCGCCACCAATAGGCATAACGAAGAGGATCCCGTATAAAAGAGCAGCACCAAAAAAGGAATACATCAATACGGTGTTCGGTTGGTCTTGCATCATGATAAATGCACCCATACCGACGAGTCCGAACAGCAGGATAATATTAATGACGCTAAGGGCTTTCGAACGGATATCATTGATCCTGCCGTCGAGTTTACCGAAGGCGATCATACTACCGCTGAAAGATACACTACCGATCATCAGCCCCAGCATAATGGTGAGTACCTCTCCGGTCATCATACCCCCTGCGGGATCGATATGCGGGAATTCGATCAGGGATATCACGGCTGCACAAGCCCCTCCCATACCGTTGAATAAAGATACCATCTGGGGCATCGCGGTCATCTGCACGCGCTTGGCCATAACCCAGCCCAGTACGGTTCCCACGGCAATGGCCGCGATGATCCATGGGATATTTTGAATAGACTGACCATCCTTTTTGTGTAAAACGATCGTAGCGATGATAGCCATCACCATACCCACGGCTGCCCATAAATTACCTTTTCTCGCCGTATCGGGATGACTCAGCATCTTCAATCCCAGGATAAACAGGATCGAAGCCGCAACATAAATGATCTCTAGTATATGTACATCCACGGCGAACTAATTTTTTTTCTTCTTTTTAAACATATCCAGCATTCGGTCGGTTACCACAAATCCACCGACCACATTCAGGGTGCCCAGTACCACCGCCAGAAAACCCAGTACCAATGCCAGGTAATCGTTTGGATCGGCATGGCCCATCACGATGATGGCTCCCACGATCACGACGCCGTGGATGGCATTGGCGCCCGACATCAACGGCGTATGCAGAATAGCGGGAACATTGGATATGACTTCAACACCTAAAAAGATGGATAATATGATCAAAAAGATAAAATCCTTATGATCATAAAAGTAACTTAAGATGGCTTCCATGGGCTAGACTTTTTGGGCGAACGCATTTTTAACACGTTCATTGACGATTTCCTTTTGATGGGTAATACAGGTCCCTTTGACAATATCATCTTCAAAATTGAGATTCAATTCACCCTCGGGATCGATGATCAACTTGAGGAAGTTGACGACATTTTTGCCGAACATTTTACTGGCATCGAAGGGCATTCCGGAAGGAAGATTGGAGTTGCCGATGATGGTTACACCCTGATGCCGGATGGTTTCATTGTTTTTGGTCAGTTCGCAGTTACCGCCTGACACTGCGGCCAGGTCCACGATAACGGAACCGGCTTTCATTTGTTCAACCGCCTTTGTCGAGATCAGGCGCGGAGCTTCCCGTCCGGGGATCTGAGCGGTGGTGATCACAACATCCGATTTGGCGACATGGTCTTCGATCACCTGCCGCTGCTTTTGCTTGAATTCTTCGGTTTGCTCGACAGCATAACCCCCGGCGCTGGCCTCGTCTTTGGCCCCTTCCACTTCCACAAATTTGGCGCCCAGACTTTCTACCTCCTCTTTCACGGCCGCCCGTACGTCAAAAGCTTCCACCACCGCGCCCAGCTTCCGGGCGGTGGCAATGGCTTGCAAGCCTGCGACACCGGCTCCAAGTATCAAGACTTTGGCCGGGATTATACTACCCGCAGCAGTCATGAACATGGGGAAGAACTTGGATAAATGATCGGCTGCCATTAACACGGCTTTGTAACCGGCCACCGTTGCCATTGACGATAATACGTCCATGGCCTGTGCGCGGGTTGTCCGTGGTATCGAATCCAGGCTGAAGCCGCTCAGTTCTTTTTCCAGCAATTGGTGAACGAGGCTGTTGTTGGTTAATGGTTCCAGCACAGCCAGTAATACAGTGCCTGACGGGATCTTGTTGATCTCATCGGAGGTTGGGGGGTTAATACCGACAATCAGTTTCGAAGCAGTCAGGATGTCATCACGCGTTGTGATCTTAGCTCCTGCTTCCTCGTATGCCTGGTCGCTGACAAAGGCACTTTCACCGGCGCCCTTTTCCAGGCGGACATCGACCTTTAATTGAACAAGGCTGGCAACTGATTCCGGTAGGAGTGCCACTCGATTTTCATCGCCTGGTTCCTTGAGAATGCCGATAATCATAGTGTTGACGGATATTTCTAAAAAATGGAACGTAAAGCTATTAAAAATTTTAAAAAAAGGGCAAAATTTTGCAATTTTATAGAGCTAAAACAATATGGTTCATATTGACGGAGAAAAAGATTTGCAACTAATATAATATGTCTGTAAAAATTGTACTGAGAAAAGATAAAATCAACAAGAATGGAGAAGGACCATTATTCCTTAGAATTACCGAAAACAGAGCTTCGAGTTTTTTATCCCTGAATGTTCATGTCAGACCCGAGTATTGGGACGTAGACAATGAACTGGTCAACCAGGAGATCCGCGATGCCGAAGATATCAACAGCTATCTGCGCCGCAAGAAACACGAAGCCGTGGATATGGTCAACCAAATCAAAAGGGAACAAGGCCGCAAACATCCGCGGAAGATCAAGAATCTGTTGAAATATATCGGCGGCGTGAACTTTATGGATTATGCCGATAAGTTCCTGAAGCAGGTAGAGCGATCGGGAAATCTGCTCACCTTCAAAAACTACCGCTCCTCCCTCAAGAAATTCAATGATTTCCTCCACGACGACGATATTACCCTGGATCATATCAATGTCAGCGTACTCGAAAGGTATGTGCATTACCTGGAATACGAGTGTGGTAATTCCAAGAATACCATATACAATAAGCTCAAAGTGATCCGGAAATTGTTTTACACGGCCGTTAACGAAGGCGTGATCAGTTATGATCAGAATCCTTTCCTGGAATTTAAGCTCAAGCGGGAAGAAAAGTCGAAAGATTATCTGACCGAAACGGAATTATGGCAGATCGAAAGGATCAGCTATGGCCGGACCTCTTCCCAGGAGCATATCCGGAAGATGTTTTTATTCTCCTGTTATTCCGGCTTAAAGATCTCGGATATTCAAAACCTGAAATGGGGCCACTTTGAAAACAACCGGATCACCATTCAAGTGGGCAACCGGGCTTTTACCATCAAATTGATCAATAAGGCTTTACAGATCCTCAACATGTTTCAGTTCAGCCAGGAGAAATATGTCGGCTCTCATATATTCCCCAGTTATTCCACCACCTATATCAACAAGAATTTAAAGATCATCGCACAAGATACCGGCATTCAAAAGAACCTGAAGTTCAGTACCGGAAGAAATACTTTTATTATCCTTGCCCTCAAAAAAGGAATCCGGCTCGACCAGATCGCGCGGCTCCTCGGTATTAAAAATCTTAAAACGATCGAGGAGTATACCAAGTTTATTCATGATGATCTGGACATGGTTGTCGGTAAACTGAACCGGGAATTTTTGTAGTCATAACAGATAACAATAATTCCAATTTATTAGGTATATTTGAGTTCACTTAATCCCCCAAGGTCATCCGTCTGATTGCTCCCGAACGATACCATCTGTAGATGAGTAGCAACAATTCCATTATAGACGAGAAGGATTTCAAGAGTTTATTTAAACTTATTATCAAGAATTGGTATGTGTTTATTGTGCTTCTTGGGATCGCGTTTGGTATTGCCCGCCTGGATATTCACAAAGCCACCAAGATCTATGCCGCCTCCGTTACTTTACTGCTGCAGCAGGAAAACAAAGACGACCTCTCCTCGGCCATCCTTCAGGGCTTAGGCTACAATACGAATTATGAAGACCTGGCCAATGAGATGCGGGTGGTCAAATCGGTGCCCCTCATCGAAAAAGCCATTTCCAAGCTCAATCTCGATATTTCTTATTATGTGGTCGGCCGTATCAAAACGACCGAAGTGTACGGGCATACACCCTTTGTCGTTGACGCGCAGATCTTCAACAGCTCTTTTCATTATGTCAATTTCAATGTATTGCTGATCGATAACGACCGCTACAAATTGATCTACAATTATGGCGGAAAGGAATATGACAACACCTATTATTTCGAGAAGCCCGTGATCACCGAACATTTTGCCATCACCCTGAACAAGAATCAAAACGTTTTTGAATCGCTCATGCAGGATGATCTAAAGTTCGATGAGATCACCTATATGTTCCGGGTCAACGATAAGCGCTCCCTGGTCCGGAAGTACAAGAACAGTGTGTCGGTTACCAATGAAGAGTGGACCGCCATTGTACATGTTAACCTGGAAGATGAGATCCCTGAACGGGCGGTAAAGTTCCTGGATACCCTGGCTCATGTATATATTGAAAATTCACTGGAACGGGCGAAACTGATCAACTTCAACACCATTCAATTTATCGACGACCAGTTGCAGGATGTGGTTACCCAATTGAACGACATCGAATTGAGCCTGGAAGAGTATAAGGAGCAAAATATCCAGTTCAGCCTGGAAAGCCAGGATAAGGTATACCTGTCGGAATTGATCATTGCCGAAAGCGATAAGCGGGACCTGAAAAACCGGCTGGCCGGGTTGGATGATCTGCTGTCTTATGTAACGGATTATAACAAGGATTTCAGCCTGATCCCTTCGGCTTATGAGCAGGATTACGATCCTTTGATCATCAAGGCGATTGAAGAGCTGATCAACCTGCAGCAGGCCCGGAAGCTTTCTTTGTTGAAGAACAAGCCCGGTTCTTTGCCCATCAAGCAGTTCGACGATCAGATCATGGAAAAGCGGAACCAGGTCATTTCCTACCTGATCAACACCAAAAGAGCGTTGAATGTGCAGATCAGGCAGGAAGATGTGCGCATCAAAAATATTGAATCAAAGATCCAGAAAGTACCGAGAGCACAGCGCGACCTGGTCAATATCGAACGTAAGTTGAAGATCAATGAGAACATCTACATCTATTTATTGGAAAAAAAGGCGGAAACCATTATTGCCAAGGCCGGTATTGTCGCCAACAAGAAAATTGTCGAAAGTGCCTCTTCCCAGGGTTTGGTGAAGCCGAATCAGCAAAAGATCACCTTCAAATATGTGGGCATCGGCTTTGTGCTTTCGCTGTTAGTGATGTTTATCCGGAAGCTCTTCTTTGAAACCATCGAGACCAAAGACGATATCGACGATATTTCCTCGATACCGACCATCGGAGTGATCGGGAATAGCAAACATGCCAAGGATAACTACCTGGTGGTGGATATTAATCCGAAATCCGGGATATCCGAAGCATTCAGAGCCGTCAGGATCAATTTTCAATACCTGACCGCTCAAAAGGAAACCACAACAGCAGCCACTACCATTTTGATCACTTCTTTTGCGGCCAGTGAAGGGAAAACGTTTTGCTCTATCAATATTGCCACCACCCTGGCGAAGGGGGGGAATAAAGTAGTCCTGGTGGGACTGGATATTCATAAACCCAAGCTGCACCGGGCTTTCGACATGACTAATGATGTCGGGATCAGCACCTACCTGATCGGAAAGATCGACAAGAAAAAGGCGATCAAAAAAACCGAAGTGGAAAACCTGGATGTGCTGCTGGCCGGCCCGATAGCACCGAATGCTTCCGAATTGATCCTCCGGCCGGAATTGACGCAGTTGATCAACAGCCTGAAAACGGATTATGATTTCGTGGTCCTGGATACGCCGCCGGTAGGTGTATTAACGGATGCCCTGATCTTTATGAAGGAAGCGGATATCAACCTTTATGTGGTCAAGGCCGGATATGCCCGTAAAGGTTTTATCAAATATGCCCAGCAGATCAAGGAAAAGAATAACCCCAATAATTTCTGCTTCTTATTGAATAATATGAAGAAGAAGAAAACATTCTACGGTTACGGCTATGGCTACGGCGGATATGGCTATGGATATGGCTATGGTTATGGATATGGTTATGGATATGGCTACGGCTATGGTTACCGGGATGACGAATAATTCGTATATTTGATACATAGGAGGGATTGCCTGAATATCCCCTGCCTAAACCCGGCAATCCTCCAAGGGTTAAAACGAGCCATAAAACTCAACATCATCTTACCTCCCTTACTACCAAAGGCGTTGGATCATATTTTTGGGATCGATCTACGGGCGATAGCGCTGATGCGTATCGGGATCGCAGCCATTTTGATCTATGACCTCGGGCACCGGATGCTTTTCCTGGAGGCTCATTATTCCGATGCCGGTATCATACCTCGTACGGCCGTAATCGATCATGGCATCCACTTTTTCGATATTTCCATTCACTTCCTGAGCGGACTTGGATATATCCAGGCCTTGTTGATGATCGCTGGACTTGTTTTTGGCTTTATGCTGCTGATAGGTTATCAGACCCGTCTGGCAACCATCGCTTCCTGGTTCCTGTTATTATCCCTGCACAACAGGAACCCGATCCTTCAATACGGCGGTGATTATATCCTTTTGTTCATCTTGTTTTGGGGCATGTTTTTACCCTGGGGAGCGCATTATGCAGTCGACCGGCCACCGGCCAATAAAGGCACTCGATTACTGACCCTTGCTACCGGCGCTTATGTGATCCAGATCGGGTTGATCTATTTGTTTGCTGCCCTTACCAAAAGCGGGGATGTCTGGACCCGTGACTTTACGGCTGTTTATTACACCCTGGCCAATGTAGAGCTTGCCCGGCCTTTTGGCCAATGGATCTGGCATTTCCCATCCGGCGTATTGAGCGCCATGACCATCTTCGTGCTGGCGCTTGAATACCTGGTACCCGTATTGTTGCTGGCGCCCTTTCTTAGCCGCTATTTCCGGCTGGCAGCATGTCTGGGGATCGCCGGGCTGCACCTGGGCTTCGGATTGTCGATCACCCTGGGTATTTTCCCGTGGGTAGGCATAGCTTCCATGTTGGGATTGCTTCCGGCTCCGGTCATGGATAAATTCGACCGGTTCATCGATCGTTGGCTGACCGACCGGCGGGATCTGGAATGGCTGAAGCATCATCTCAGGATCGGCGAGTGGCTGCCTCCGGTTGTACCCGTTAAGCTAAAGCTGGGATGGCTGTCACGGATCGCTGTGGCGGCTTGTATTACATTAATTGTTTGGACAAACCTGTGGACCATCGGCGAACGGTTCAAAATGCCCCACCATTTGTACGAGCTCAGTCAACTGATCGGCATTGCCCAGGGCTGGCAACTGTTTGCACCCGCACCCCCTGATAAGGTAGGCTGGTATGTGATGCCGGGAACGCTGGAGGACGGATCGTCGGTAGACCTGTTAACTCAAAGCAAAGCCGTAAACTGGGAGAAACCCGCCTATGTTTCGGACATTGTACCGCATGACCGTTGGATGAATTTGTTACAGGAGCTATCCTATGATCAATATTATATGGGGAATTATGCCAATTATCTGTGCCGGCAATGGAATTTGGAACATAGCGGAAAGGAAGCCCTGACCGGATTCAGCATATTTTTCATGGAGGAGACCATCCTGCCCAACCACCGCTTTTCCCCGCCTCGAAAGATATGGTTCGGAACCTGTGATTGCCGGACCGGCGAGTTTGTCAAGGGAAACGATAGGTGATTGATGATTTTAGGATTGGAGGATTGGAGGATTTTAGGATTGAATATTTTCAATCATCAATCCTCAAATCATCAATCCTCCAATCCTTCAATAATAAATCCTTCAATCCCTCCCCGACGGAACTAGCAGCACGATCACGGCACAGATCATCAATATGACAGGAGACTGAACAAAATCCATCATGCGGTGGGCCACTCCGTAACCGATGGTATATTGATCGAAAAGCAAGCCCAGGATAAAGCTGATGCCGGCAATTCCGATCAACCCGCTGTAAATGATGAGGATCCCGAGGGTAAAGGCTTTTTGTCTGAACTTCCAGTGGATCAGCAATAGCGATAGCAGCATATAGATCACCGAAAAAATACCGGTAGCCACCCACTTATACACATACAGGCGCAGGTAAACCAGGCTCAGGACCGGAAGCCAGGATGATTCGACCTCCTCCGCGGAAAGCATCAGGCTCAGGTGATACAAAATATCGTTGATAGCCTTGGAGATGGCCAGTTTTTCATTCCCCAGCCAGAAAAGCCCGGCGATGAGGGGGATCAGGAGGCCGATACTCCATATTAATCTCGATATTGGGTACTTGCGGATCATGAAACAGGAAAAAACTCCGGTGTTTACTGCAAAATTAACGATAGTATAACAACTTGGGGAAGACAGGTCAGTTAATCGAAAAGCCCGATCCCGCCCCTGATGTTTTCTCGGATAACCGCCATAATAGCCGATTTTCGCCAGTTAACGATGGCCTTGGTATTGATCCGGTCCAGCACCGGCAGATCGTCATCCAGTACCAGGCCGGCGGAAAGGTCGATGGTGTCTTCTACAAATGGGTGATTCAGGAAATAATAGGTGCTGTCACGGCAACAGGGGTTCAGGTTGTCCGGTGTCAGGCGGTCGAAGGGTATCGGGTCGAGCCCGGCGTAAATATAGATATCCGTAAAATGTCCGGGCCACATATACCAGTGGTAGGTATGGAAACCGATGCTTCGCAAGGTCTTGAGGATGCTTTTAAAGGGTTGGGCATCCTGCCCGGTAATATAACCCTGGAAATTAACGATCACCATAGCGTCTTCGTTCAGGACGGCTTTGATCTCGCTAAAGCATTGCCAGGTAAACAAATTAACCGGCTGCACCTCTGCCGAAGCCATATCGAAGATCACCAGGTCATAGCGTTGCCGATTGGTCCGGATAAAATGGCGGGCATCATCGATGTGAAAATTAATGGAGGCATCGTCCAGGTAAAAATAGTCCCGGGCAATTTCAGGGATGCGGCCATCGATGTCGACCGCGTCGACGGTTAAGCCCAGGTCGACCAGTTCCTGGGCCAGG
>JANQFB010000392.1 GCA_028278085.1 Chitinophagales bacterium | reverse complement strand
ATCGTTTAGAACCACCTTCCTCGAGTTTGGCGGATACACTTACCACCGCTTCACCGGGTTTACCAACCCTGGCCATGTATTCTCCTTTCTTCTTACCTGCCCGTAAGGTTCCGTTGGAAATAGAGGCAGAAAGCTTATCGGCCGTAACACCGGCGGCAGATATCGCCAAGGGGTTTTCAACACCGATATATAATACATTCATCTTCGTGGGAGAAACAACCGCTTGAGGCTGCATCACCATATAGGAAGCATCGAATTCGTAATAGTCATAACCGTCGCCGGAAGGCTGCTTGATCTTGATCACCCCGCCGTATTCTTTTTCACCGATACCACTGGTCCTGATCTTGTAATTGGCAATACCGTTACTGACGGGTACCATGATGGTATCACCGGAAACATTACCCATGGAATCGATCTTACCGATGATCACTTCCGGGTTTTGGGTAGAGCTATAGGCAGAAACGAAGATCTCCGCTTCATAATCCGAGCCTTGCATCACATAGCTCGACTTGGTAACAACCATAGCTTTCAGCTTGTCGAATTTAAAATCCGCCGCGCTGATGGAGCTTAACAGGTAATTCACCAATTCCGCTTCCGTGGTTTTGACATCCGCTTCAAATTTTGACAACAAGGTTACGGATGCGGCCAATGGAATTTCCCCGAACAGGGATTCCTGCCAGTTTTTCTGGATACCGTCCTTCATCGGAGGATCCACAGGTTTTGACAGTGGCAAGGTACCTTCCATCAGTTTACGGGTTTCCGGATCATCGACGATACCTAACAGTTTATCGCGGGTTTCTTCGATCTTAGCCCGGAATTCTTTTCCGTTTTTTCCAGCGCCTTCTACAATGAAGACCTGGGAGCTGATATCAAGGTTTTTCTCCCCTGCTAGCTGTTTCGTTTCGGGATCTTGAAAATCGGGTTCATCGACCTTTCCGTTGGCGTTTCCGCCCATATCAATGATCCTGTCTTTTAGCTTGACAATATATTCGGACAGATCCGAGCAAGTTTGCTTGACGATCATGGCCTTATCGTAAAAAGGCTTGGTTTTTTCCCGGTCTTCACTCAGCTTTTTCTCGAACTGATCGTACATAAGCTTATTCTTATCGACGATCACATCCTTGGTTTTTTCCAAACTCCTGTTTACAATATTAAAGGCTTTTAAGATCTCAGCAGATACGTTTAGGGCCAACATGGCTGTTAACACCAGGTACATCATGGTGATCATTTGTTGGCGTGGTTCCTTTGGTAGAGCCATTTTTCGCTATCTTTTTAGGTGCACTAGATAATTACTCAATCAAATTAATATGAACTCCATTATCTAGCTGCTTTGCTGGCCTACACCGGCATTCATGGCTGATAACATATTACCATAAACCGCATTCAAGGATGCCAGGTTGTTAGCAAAAGAAGACATCTCCGACTGGAATCTCTTGGTATCTTCCATAGAAGCATTTAACGCAGAGCCGATACTTTCCATATTATGGGAAAGATCGCCATAAAAGCTGTTCAGCGTCTTCATATGGTTGTTGGTATCTTGTAATTCCACTTCGTAGATAGAATTCAATTGCGACAGATTGTTCGCTACTTTTTGCAGTTGTTCATGATATTCACGAGTACCTTCGGAAGCTGCGGAAAGGCCGGAAATCGCGTCTGTAGCGCCGGAATATGCTTCCTTCATTTCGGAAAGTGCCCTGGAAGCTTCATTAGTTTTTTCGGTATATTCATTAGTTGCAATGGAGGCATCGGCTACATTGGATAATGCAGCAGTGTTATCACTAAATTTCTTTAAGCCTTCTCCCAGGCTTTCTATCAATGACGGAGAAACGTTGGCGGATTCCATCATTTCATCTAATTGTTCAGAAACGCTTCCTTTAGGTTTTTCAATGACGGCTGCATGATCATAATTAGGATCGTGATCAGGATGTATATCCAAATTTGGATTTAATTTTTCCCAGTAGTATTCTTTGTGTGGTGGTAAAAATCCGAACATAGCAAAAAGGAAAACCTCGGTTAACATACCTGCAGTAAGCATAGCCCCTGCTCCCGGCCAGTGCATGATTTTAAACAACGCTCCTGCCAGTACCACAGATGCTCCGAAACAGACCAAAGTATTCTTCAATCGTTTCCCCTTTTCAGATTCAAAATAGTGGACTAATTTTTTCATTTTAAAAAAGGTTTTTAATCAGTAAATAACAATACAATTCCTTGCAATTTTAACTAAAAAATTGAATAAAAAGAAAATAACCGGATTGTTTTTTGGATAATAATATCAATCGTCAATGGACCTTCCGAGGAATGTCATTGAGCATCGGAAACCCACGTAGGACTTGGCCGAATCCTGATATTCGTATTTTCTCGTTCCGGTTTGCAGGTAATAGGCGATGTCTTTCCAGGAACCTCCTCTGACGACTTTCCGCTTCAGAGTTTCGGCTTCGGAATCTTCAGCTTGGTATCGAATATCACTATTCAGATCATGGATCTGAGAATATGCATTTTCATAGAAAGCAGTGGCCGTCCATTCAGAGACATTTCCGGCCATGTTATAGAGGCCGTAATCATTCGGCCAGTAAGCATCCGCTCTTACGGTATAGAAACCGCCGTCTTCAGGATAGTTACCCCGGCCGGGCTTGAAGTTAGCCAGGATACAACCTTTGGTATTCCTGATATACGGACCGCCCCAAGGATAAGGAGACAGGTCTTTACCACCCCTGGCAGCATATTCCCACTCGGCTTCATAAGGTAAGCGGAAGGGATCGACGTAGATCTCTCCACGTTGCTTACGGAACCTGTTCCACAGGTTGGTTCTCCAGATCGAAAAGGCATTGCCCTGTTCCCAGGTAACCCCTACGACCGGGTAAGCATCATAAGCAGGATGCCAGAAATACTGACGGGTCATCGGTTCATTATAAGAATAGGTAAAGTCATGCACCCAGACCAAGGTGTCCGGATAGGCATTGATCTCGTTCTTACGGATAAAGGAGGATCTGGGATTGCCGCGATTCGACTTCTTGGCTGCGGCACGGTAATCGACCCACTCATAATAATAGTTCAGTTTCCGGGTATCGATCTGCTTTCTGCCCCAAAACCTTTCTTCCTGGGTGTAGAACATTTCTTCCAGCAATTCGGCTTCTTCCTCGTCGTCCCAGTAAATGGGATAATCCCAGTTGATCCGTTCGGTTTCTTCCCCTTCGTCCAGGAGATGATCACCGCCGATCAACTTATGGGCGATAGAATCCCGTACCCAAAAGACGAATTGACGATACTCGTTATTGGTGATCTCAGTATCATCCATGTAAAAACCCGCTATGGAGATGGATTTACTGCGTTGTACCAAGGCTCTGTTAACATCTTGATCACTAGGGCCAATATGTAACGTTCCGGATGGTATGTATATGGTGCCGTAGGGCATCACATGATTCCAGATCGGGCGATCTAACACACCGGTTAGCTCTCCGCTATACCCTCCTCCGCATGCCGTCAAGATGACAGTCGACAAGACTGCAAAGATGCCTTTGTTCTTGAACCTTTTCATAGCAATGGGTTTTTTGTTCAAAATGGTTACAACACCCGTAAACAAGCAAACATAAGACTATTTGCTTAATAAAAAAAAGAAAAAGAGGATTTTTTAGTTAGTTAGTATTCTGGGTAGCGTTCTACTTTTAACGTAGGTTTTTGAAAAATGTTACAACTTTTAGATCAATATATAGCTTATAAAAATCGTGGGCAATGGATGATCCTGGAAGGTTTTGGCGGTTTGGCGACCATTACCTGGTAATTGAGCATAAACTCATGAGTACCAGCACTAAACGACCGGATCCTCGATAAGGTAATATCAAATGAATAACCTAACCGCAGATCTCTCGTCAAATTCAAACCCGCCATGGCGATAATTGCGTCCCGGTTGTCAGCGGTTACCCCCCTTAAACCGAGGCCTCCCCAGAGGTTTTTGTTGTATAACAATATGGCATTCAGGTCGATCTGGTTTTTAGTGGCATCGGTTTTGAACTTCACCGACGGTTGCAGATCGACTTTGGAATTAATTTGAGCCATATAACCGGCCATCGCATAGTAATGACGGATCTGCTTGATCTTTACAGTACCCAAGTTAGATACATCATATTCTACGGTAGGCTCGATAAGGTGCTTCATCGAAACCCCTGCATATAAAGTATTCCGGGTGAAGTAAACGCCGAAGTCGAAATCCGGGCGGATACCGGTTACCAGGATATCAGGGATCAGATCATCATTGTGATTTTGAGGCGTATTGGGTTCGTAGCTGCCATCGGGAGCTCTGAGTCTCGAACCGTCCATGGCACTTTGGGAGATACCTCCGTTAATACCGAAGGCCAGGTTCCCGAAATCGAAGTTATGGATATAGGCATAAGCCAATCGCACGCTGGTATTCCTTTCCACACCGATAAGGTCGTTAACCACATGTAATCCCAAACCGCCGTGTAGAGGCCTGACCGGCATATGCACCGCCAGGTTTTGGGTCAATGGCGTACCTTCGGAAAAACCGAGCCACTGGTTTCTGAACAACATGGTCGCATCCAATACATTTGCACTGCCAACAGCACCCGGATTGTAGACCATTTTATTGAACATATAATGACTATACTGGGGATCCTCCTGGCCATACAATTTAGGGGTACCCAAAAGTGCGAGAAACGCACATACCACAAACACTTGAGTCAATTTCCTTGCCATACTTTTCTGGATTATAGGCCGTAAAATACGTAAATATAATTCATTTAAGCAAATATATTAACGAAAAGATAAAGACTTTTATGGTGCCGCAATTGTTTTTTTAAACGACTCCATATCAGACACCGGTAATTTGCAGGCATAATTCCGGCAGACATAGATCAAGGTACCGCCGTTACCGGTTTTATCGATCAATAAAGGAAATTTGTCATTTTCTTTTACCGTGGCCATTACCAGCTTATTCGGAATAAAAAGTGCGCTGATATCCCGGGCCAGTTGATTGGCTTTTTTGCCGACTACGGCAATCTCATGGATAGGATAGGCAAAATCGACCAGTGCATTCGCCCACTTGCCAAATGACGGGGCATACTGCAGGATCAGGGATTTGGTATTGTTTAGCATAGCAACAGCAGCTTGGGTGTATTTCTTTTTGCCGGTAATGATCCCCAGGCGATGAAGATTCCCGGCCATGGTGCCGTTCCCGGAGGGTGTGGCCCCATCATAAATTTCCTTACTACGGAGCAAGATATCTTTTTGTTGCACTGCGGTAAAATAAAAAAGCCTGGAAGCAGGGTCGTAGTAATTGTCGAACACGTATTCCGTCATCTCATCTGCCATCTCTAAAAAGTCTTCCTCGAAGCTGATCTCGTAAACGTTGATCAAGGCCTCGATCAGGTAGGCATAATCTTCCAGGAAAGCCAGATGCTGGCTCTTACCATCTTTATAGGTATGATGCAATTCCCATGACTTTTTACTTTGCCGGAATATGTCGACCAGGTACTCGATATTGCCGACAGCAGCCTCCCGGTATTTTTCATGCCCCAAAGCAGCATAAGCTTTGGCATAAGCAGAAGCCATGAGGGCATTCCAATTGATCAGGATCTTGTCGTCCAGGCCCGGCCGGATCCTGCCGGATCTTGCTTTGAACAGGATCTCCCGGGATTCCTGCAATTGCGCTTCCAGTTCCTTGGGATCGATCTTTTTTTTGTCTGCAAAATCTTCCAAACCCAGGGGCCGGTTCAGGATATTTTTGTGTTCCCAATTCCCTTTTGTACTGACATCATAAAACGCTTTGAACAGCGTAGCCTTATCACCCAATAAAGAATCGATCTCCCCTTCCTGCCAGACATAGAACTTACCTTCTTCCCCGTCCGAATCGGCATCGAGGGTGGAATAGAAACCGCCGTCATCGTTGGTCATTTCCCGGGCAATAAAATCCAGGGTTTCTTCGATGGTTTTTTTGTAGAGTTCTTTTTGCGTAACCTGGTAAGCTTCGGACAGGACCGTGATCATCAAAGCATTGTCATAAAGCATCTTTTCAAAATGGGGAACCAGCCATTTGCTGTCGGTGGAGTAACGGGCGAATCCTCCGCCAAGCTGATCATACAAACCGCCCCGGATCATTTTATCCAGGCTAAGCGTCACCTGCTCCAGGGCCTCTTCCTCACCGATAAAATAGTGGTACCTCAGGAGGAATTGCAGGTTCATGGTGTTCAGGAATTTCGGGGCGCCACCGAAGCCTCCGTGCTTTTTATCGAAGCGGGGTTTTAATTGGCTGTAGATAAACTGAAGGTGCTCCCTGGAAAACAGCTCTTCGACTGTTAGCCCCTCTATGGGGTTATTCTGCACCAACTTGTCGGTGTTATTTTGCAGATGATCCCTGAGCCGTGTAGCCTGTTCGTCGATCGCTTCTCTTTTATCCCGGAAAGAAACAGCTACATTTTCCAGCACTTCGGTCCAGGAGGGGCGATTGTAGGATCGTGTGGGCGGGAAATAGGTGCCGCCGAAAAAGGGCTCCTGGTTGGGGGTCAGAAAAACATTCAAGGGCCAGCCGCCGGATCCGGTTATTACCTGCACGGCCTCCATATAGATATTGTCGATATCCGGCCTTTCCTCCCGGTCGATCTTGATACAGATAAAATGCTCGTTCATGATCCTTGCAACGGCGGTATCTTCGAAGGATTCACGTTCCATCACATGACACCAGTGACAAGCCGCATAGCCGATGCTGACTAAAATGGGTTTATCTTCCGTTTTCGCCCGGGTCAGCGCTTCCTCTCCCCAGGGATACCAATCCACCGGGTTATGGGCATGCTGTAGTAAATAAGGGCTGGTTTCGTTGATCAGGCGATTGGTATAGGGATGATCGTTACCACCCATTTTCGAGGCGAGTTGGTTGCAGGATAGCAGGGTTATAAAAAATACGGATAAAGCGCCATTATGGATAAGTCTACCGGACAAAAGGTTAACATTTATTTATTAACCTTCTTGAGGTAGCGCTCCAACGCCATGGTCATCGATGGAGCCTGAGGGATCGGCGCTTTCACATCGAGCCTCAAGGCGGCATCCATCACTGCTTTTGAAGTGGTCGGTCCGAATGCTGCGATCCGTGTATTGTTTTGCTTAAAATCCGGGAAATTGGTAAACAGGGATGATACACCCGAGGGGCTGAAAAATACGATCATGTCGTAGTTGATCTCCCTGAGGTCTGACAAGTCGCTGCATACGGTCTTATAGATCACCGCTTCGGCAAAATCAAAATTATTCTTGGACAGGTATTCCGGAATATCTTTCTTATGGATATCGGAACAGGGTAATAATAACTTTTCCCCATCCTTATGCTTTTTCAGGATATCCATCAGATCTTTGGCGGTTCCTTTACCATAAAAAACCTTCCGTTTGCGGTAGAGGGTATACTTTTGAAGGTATAAGGCGATGGCTTCGGATACACAAAAGAATTTGGTATCCTGGGGCATCTTGATCCTGAGCTCGTCACAGATCCGGAAAAAATGGTCGATGGAATTCCGGCTGGTAAAAATGACGCCGGTATAATCCAGAATGGTTATCCTGGATTTTCTGAATTCCTTTGCCGATACGCCTTCCACGTGAATAAAAGGCCTGAAATCAATCTTTACGTTAAACTTTGAAGCCAGGTTAAAATAGGGTGATTTGTTCGATTCAGGTTTGGGCTGGGAAATCAAAATGGACTTCACCTTTAGATCCTTTTTCATGTCCGATGCTAGCACTATAAAAATTATTTATTGTTGGAAGGGGATTTGCCAATTACACTGCGATCCACCTGTTAAATGTTTCAACCAAGATTAAAACCGGTGCAATTTCAGAGGTGCAAAGATAAACAAAAAAATGGAATTTATTATAGACCAAATAATCTTTTCCGATAAGAAATCCTTTAACATAAGAAAACGACAACAATATAAAAACGACGATCAGCGACGCGTAAATGCCAAGCTTCATCATACCTGCCGGCGCAAAAGAAAGGATGATCAGGAAAGGGATCAATACGATCCCCATGATCTTGTTGACCAAAAAAATATTGAAATTATAAAAGTTCAATTCCTGTCGAAAAGGGAATACGGAGGCCGCCACTTTGAGGAAAAAATATCTCAATACCGACAATAGGGAAACAGAAGCCAGGATAAACATAAACAGGGTAAACCCGGAAAACCGGAGCGGGAAATAAGAGCCGATCAGGTAGAGGTAGAAGCTTAAGGAAAGCGCAAATAAAATATTCAGCAAAAGCGCCGATAAGGGCAGCGACAATTCCTGCTCCCTTTGTATTTGCTGCGCAAAGGTCATGTTAAACAGGCCCTGGATCAGATCATTGAATTCTTTGAAGAAATTGATCCGGATATAGGTCAGCAAAAGGGTGGCCAGTAAGATAATATAAAAGTGCCAGGCCGGGCTTTTGGCCGTACGGAGGGGCTGGATATCCCGGTACACTACTTCCGGGCTTTCCGGGCGAACTTTGATCATCGGCGGAAGCAGGTATTCGATAAACTCGGCTTCCATGGAATCCGCTAAACCGGGTTCTCGGGCTGCGGGAAGGCTGTCAATCACCTGGCCCTGAACATTGATCAAGGTGAGCAGAAAAACAAAAAAGAAGAGTAACCTTTGATTCCTAATCATGCCCGCTTCAAGCATAGGATTTTTGGTTAATTGACCAGGGAACTAGAGATCAAAAATAATCAAAAGAGAATTAACCCTGCCGCCAATCCATTTTGCGGTTAAAGCTATTGGTATCTATAATAGAAAGCCCTGTAACGGCAATTTGCAAATGGAAACAGCTATATGTTATGGGTATCTGGAGGCTTCATAGCTGTCCCCCATCAATAACCTATCTTTAGTGAGATTGTTGTTTCTTCAAAATATTCAATACCATTTCCCAAAGGGTTTCATAAGGAATTATCTCTGCATCTATGGGAGTACCTTCATACTGGAATTTGTGGGAGTGCATTTCGTCAAGATACTTTTGTGCTTTTCCTTTTGTTTTTTGATAGTCAAAAGATTGCTTTTCCATAACCATTAACATTTTAATAAATAATTTGCTTCGTAAATCTTCCTCCTTTTTTAAATGACGATTGTGATATAATCTTAGTGCATCCATACGGTCGATAATCAGATTGAAATTACCCATAGTAAGCATAAGGAGAATATGGATGATTAGAATGGCTATGTTGTAACCTCTTTTGTCTTTGGAAAAGATTGGTACTTCAACCAGGAAGGCATTATAATCGAATCTTCTTGTTCTTATTTTTTTCAATTCATTTGGAAATTGTTCCTGAATAAAAAACGTATAGACTTCATATATTTTCCACTTCTCAGCTTGATTTGCTGGAACATTGGAGAATCTACTATGAAAAATAACTTCGTTCAATATTTTCTTAGCCACAATATATTCTTTCAACCGTACCGCATAAAGGAAATATAGTTCATTAAAAACAAACCAATTATTACTTCCACGTTTATATAGGGCCAAACAAATTTGAGCAATATCTTCCCCCAGCTTAAAATCTTCTAAATGTAAACAGCATGCTAGCTTACTCCGATTGATATTGGCAATAACCATTTTTTGATAATAGTCTTTATTTTCCGATAAAAAGGCTTCTAATTCATTGTAGACCTCTATTGCCTTTCGATAACCGCCCTTCAATTGATATTTTAACGCTTTGATCCTGTAAGTATAGTAATGTAATTGGAAGGAGTGATATTTTTTGGACAGCCCTTCCAATTCTTTCACATAGTCGCCAGCTATATTGCTAACTTCCAATTTTGTTGAAACAGAATTTACATAATTGATGATGACATTTTGGTAATACTGTTCTGCTAACAGATCTGCTTGAAGTAACTTTTCATGGTATGTAATTTCACTTTGAAACAAATTGTGTCTCTTAAAGTCTCCCATCATTGCGTAATAATCTTTTAGCAATCTTGCACAACCGATTACAATATCATTCAACGAATACTTTTTTGCATGTTTTAAAGTTTGCGTAGCTAATCGAATTGAAGAATACCTAGCACCATATACTGACAATATGGTGCAAAGAGCCAAATTCTTTGCACAACTCAATTTGGCTTGATGATAATCTGAAAATGAAGAACTATTAATATCAAGAAAAAAAAGGTTATTGAGTATTCGATTTTTATAGTTGGTTTTCAACCATCCATAACGTTTATCATTATTGGTTCCATAAATTTCCTTACATGCATCTTGGTCAGTTTTAAATCTCTCTTGAGCGATGCCCCTATATAGCTCTCCTAGCTTGTTGTTTCTATCAGTCAATATAACATTGTCCAATAACTTAATTTCTTTGATCCTATTTATGGAAACGATTTTTGTAATTTCTTTTAATGCCCTCATGCGAGTTATTTCTTATTGAATAAATTATGATAAAGATAACCACAAATGTTAAAATCACTACCAAAAAAACATAAGAATAATGATACAGTAATTCTATCTGTTTGTTCCTATTTTAGATAATTAGGATTGCCATAATTATTAGAAATAATGGATTTATTGGTAAAATGTCTCTTGACTTTAGGGTTAATACAGTCTCCAAATGATTTTGATATTTCCCAATATTCCCATGAACAAATAAAGAAACTAAACCAGATAAATAATCACCTTCAAACAATTCCGATAAAGAAATGGGATTATCTGAATTAAAAAAACCGCAAGACCTTGTTTGTGAATTTAAATGGTCAAAACAGATTCATCAATTGGGACTATCGCTCAATACCTTCTTTTATTACCTCTATTTTCCTAATACGGGTAAACGTTTTCTTTACCGTAATAAAACCGCTTATAAAACTTATGACTACAATTTAGGCAGAGGAATTCATTGCGAACTAATACCCGCTCCATTGAGTGAAGAACTTTTGTTGGCAATTCCCCATAAAGTACAATCCTGGTGGGATAATCCTAACCAAAACTATAGACATATTATTTATTATAGTTCCAATTTTCCATCAAGAAATGAAAAGATGATTTCAGGAAAAAATGAAGCCACAGCAAGGGCAAAATTGCTCATTCATTTATATGAAACAGGAACTATTGATCTTATATGATTCATTGTCGCTTTCTCTAATGAAATATCACCTATTGCCTATGGAAAGATAAGAAAGAAAGGAAAAAACCGGCTGTCCCGCCCCCAATGGTATGAGACGGATTTCAACAGTATCTCACCGGGGCCGGACAGCCGTGTGTCTTTTGCGCTTTACACAAAAATAAGCCAATCGTGTATTTAATTTCTTTTAACATCAAAATTTACATGATGAAAACCATTTCAATATTTATTATGTCATTGTTAATGCTTACAGCTATCGCTGTTCAAGCAAAAGAAAAAGTTACCGTTGTCCCCGGATGCCTTACCGGATCTACTGTCTTTGAAGATGCAGAAGGGAATATTATTGCAATCGAATATACCTGTGAAGGCAGTTGCAAGGTCTGCTATACCATTGTAACAGCCGGTGAATCAGTCAAAGGTGAACCGGTCGATGTCATCATCCCATCGGGAAAAGCAGGCAGTTTGGTAAAAGGTCTGATTACCGATCATCAGGTAGTAAAAGAGTCGCAGACATCTAAATCCATAATTACGCTGTCTAAACAATAATTGTGTAATGGTAACTAAGGGAAGCTCAAAATTGGGCTTCCCATTTTTTAATCCATATAAGATATACCGATGAGAACATACTGGTTTTTATTATTGATTTCCGTATCCGCTTTCGGTCAGGATACAGCAAATTATCAAAGGACATTCACATTTAATCACCTGCAAAGGATTGACCAACCCATCAAACCAGGGAAATCCTATCCTATTCGGCAATTCTGTACTTCTGAAATAGATTCAGTAATCGCCGGGAAAGTAGTTTATCCAAATAATTTACTAACCGACGGTAACATCCCCTGCCAATGGATGGTTTACATTGAAAATGATACATGCTTAGGGCTTACCATCCGGGTAAAGGATTCCTTTGCTCTGGCATTTGACAGTGTGTTATTCAAGGTATTACCCAAGCCAAGACACACCATTAATCAATGCAAGGCTACCTATTACATTTGGGATTATGAGAAATATTCAAATGGATATATTTTCAGAGAATATCATTGTTTGTCCAACGGTGATCGATTCTATACTACTTGGTATAAACGAAGTATGATATTTTAGTATCTTGTTTTTTGTTGGCAAGCTGTCCGCTGTTATACTTTCAAAAAAAGATTCTCCAATTAGAAAACTTCCATCTTAATACCTATATCCTCAAAAGGATTAGATTAAAGGATAAAATGACCTCTAGCGGTTTATTTCTTTTATTAGTCGCTTCCCCCCAAACGGGACTGAATAGTCAGACGGGCTAATCAGCTTAAAAACCTTCAAGGCTGTTCAATGTCTTGAAGGTTTCTTTCCTACCCCTTCCAGATGATCTTTTAAAAGTGAGCCAGACGATTATGAACACTCATATAGCAATACTTAAACATAAAATGATTAATCCATTACAATAAAATAACAACCAAATACCAATTGCATGATGTCCAATATCAATTTGTATGGCTTTGGACAGATAATACCGATAACTTAAACATTTAAACCATGAAAAATCAACAACAAATCACAGCCAAACGATTTCTTCCCCTTGCTTTATTGATCCTTATTTGTCCATTAATCCATTTCGGACAGATAGCCGGTTCAACCGACCATCCCGACGGATCGATGACTACTTGGTACTTTCCAGGTGATCCTGTTCCGGGCAGGTGCATTACACCTTATCCTATCGTCAGCAATTCCCCTGAACGGAATCATTGTCCAACCCTTGAACCCTGCAATGATCCTGTGATAAGGAACCTATTCATACCAGGGACAAATCCCCCGGTTACTTATTTTAACCTGCACTGGACAGTATTTAACAGTGTGGTAACAGCAAGCCAGATTCAAGCCTTGGTCAATGAATTGAACAATGACTTTTCGGCTCATGGTATTGCCTTCTGCTATTCAGCCATAACCCATATTGGCAGTAGTCCTTATACCGATCTGAATGTTGACATCGGGGAAGATGAAGCCATGAAAAAAGCCCATGCCCATGATCCGGCTAATACAATTAATGTTTATGTGGTCAATGATATTACATTGGGCGGAGTATCTGTCGGTGGATATGCCGTTTCACCCAATGCTCCAGGTGGGGGAACAGATACCACCGGCGGTATTGTGATTACTGGCAATTCCACGAATCATATCCTTTCTCATGAAATGGGTCATATCTTTGGCCTGGAACATACCTTTTATGGGATCGAGGAAGTGAATACCTGTGGCCCCTGTTATGAATCCCTGGCCAATGCAGCCGGTCAAGCCGTAGATGGAGACAACACCGGGGATTGGTGCAGCGACACCGATCCGCATACAAGTACTTCATCCTGTAATCCCAATTTTAGTACTCTGGATAGCTGTTCTGCCTTTAACATTAACAACTCAGCATTCGACAACATCATGAGCTATTCCAACTGCCGAGGTGTATTCACCCCACAGCAGGCAGGCCGAATGCATTGTTTCATCAAGAACTATCTAAGCGCCTGGGCCAGCTATGGCGGTTTTGCCTGCGCGGATCAACCCCATACCGATTTTTCCATGAAACAAGATACGGTTTGCGAAAATGAGCCGGTTATTTTTACGGATCAATCTAATACGAATCCCGGATTTCCAGTTACTTCCTACTTGTGGGACTTTGGAGACAGTCAAACCAGCACAGTTCAGCATCCTTCGCATGCCTATACCGTTGCAGGTACTTATACCGTAACTTTGACCACTACCAATACTAATGGCAGTACCACAAGATGCAAAACCGTAAGGGTGTTCGGCAGTATCCATGCCAGTATTGTTACACCGGACCAAACGGTCTGCGAAGGCTTCCCGGTTGTGGTCAATGTAAAGGTAAACGGCTATGGCCCATTTGAGTTAAGCTATACGGAAAATGGCACACCTAAAACCAAAACAATCGCAACGCACTTATCGGGGACATATGCTATTTTAGTTACCCCCTTAGATACCACAACAATAGCCTTAACATCCATCAGTGGTCGTTTTTGTGATGCCGTTGCCCTTACCGATAGTATCACTCTTTTAACCAAATCATGCTGCGAACCGGATAGCAATTGGGTATTCAATGGCGATTTTAGCCTGGGCAATACAGGATTTAACACCGACCTAAGCCTGAAT
>JANQFB010000363.1 GCA_028278085.1 Chitinophagales bacterium | reverse complement strand
CTGGTTCGGGCCGCCGACCCGGGCGAGGACATTAAAGGCGGCATTCACCGCAGGCATAGCATAGGATCCGGGCTGGAACACTTCTCCCACAATATTGACAGCTATCACCCTGGAGTAGGTCAGGGTTACTTCCAACTCCGACCGGCTCAGGTCGTAAACCGCTCCGAAATTCCGGCGTACCAGTGATTTTGCCTGCTCGAATGTCAGTCCTTTCAGATAGATCCTGCCGATCGATTTGGGTTGAATATAGCCCTCTTCACTAACCCGGAATACCCCGCTAAAATCGGTATAGCCCCAGATCGCCACACTAAGCTCATCGCCGGCTCCGAGAACGTAATTTTCCGGGGCCTTGACATCTTTGGCGCTGGGAAAGAATGACAGGTTATTATTCCGGAAAAAACCCTGGCCGTACACAGCCGCCGGTGGATATTTGACAAATTTAAGATCTTCATCGACCTGTTCTTCCATCCCGGGTTCTTCCTCAGCCTGCCCATCTTCCGTGGTTTCGAGCATATCTTCTTCCTTGGTACCTGTTTCGATCCCTTCATTTTGTTGCCCTTCCCGCATTTTATTGATCTCGTCGATCTCGGCATCGGTGGCGCCCATCTGCTTCAACTGATCGATGGATGGCAGGTTATTCGGGTCGAGCTTGTCAATATCGATATTCTGAGGATCTACATCCACCGGGGGTTGGGCACATACCATGCTTATCATGCATAGCATAATCCAAAACGCAAAACCAAAACGCAAGAAGTTCAGCTTGAGCATTTGTTGTGGATAGATCAGGCCGTGGACGAATGGAATAGATCAGATCCCTAAATGGAGATCTAACCAAAGCACTCCAACGTCTTATCGCTGTTTATATTGTTGATCGTAATAATTTTTATACGCACCCGATGTCACATGAGTCAGCCATTCTTCATTGGCCAGGTAC
This sequence comes from Chitinophagales bacterium, assembly GCA_028278085.1. Taxonomy (GTDB): domain Bacteria; phylum Bacteroidota; class Bacteroidia; order Chitinophagales; family JANQFB01; genus JANQFB01. The sequence goes on along the minus strand of JANQFB010000363.1, from coordinate 7,815 downwards.
CAGTCGACGGTTTTTTCAAGGCCTTCTTCGAATTGTATAGATGGGTTCCAATTCAGTTCGTTGGATAGTTTCGAAGCGTCAATAGCATATCTGAGATCATGACCGGCTCTGTCTTTAACAAAGGTGATCAATTTTGCGGAAGTCCCTTGGGCGCGACCCAGCTTATTATCCATGATCTGACAAAGCAAATGGACCAGGTCGATATTTTTCCATTCGTTCAAACCACCGATATTGTAGGTTTCTCCATCTTTTCCCCGGTGGTAGATCACATCGATAGCGTGGGCATGATCTTCCACCCAAAGCCAATCCCTGACATTTTCACCTTTTCCGTAAACAGGGATCTCCGCCATATTTTTGATATTGTTGATCACCAGGGGTATTAACTTCTCCGGGAATTGATGGGAGCCGTAGTTATTGGAACAATTGGACAACACCACCGGTAATCCGTAGGTGTGATACCAGGCCCTTACAAAATGGTCGGAAGAAGCTTTTGAAGCAGAGTAAGGTGAGCGGGGATCATAGGCGGTGGTTTCTGTAAAGAATCCCGTTTCACCTAGTGACCCGTATACTTCATCCGTGGAAATGTGGTAAAACCGCTTGCCGGCAAAATTATCCCCCCAACTGGCTTTGGCAGCATTCAGCAAATGAACCGTACCCATGACATTGGTTTCGACAAATGCTGCAGGGTTAGCAATGGAACGGTCGACATGTGATTCCGCCGCCAGGTGGATGATCCCATCGAACCGGTGGTCGGTAAAGATCTGCCGGATCAGTCCGGCATCGGTGATATCTCCTTTGATGAAGGTATAGTTGGGGCGATCTTCGATATCCTTCAGATTTTCCAGGTTACCGGCATAGGTCAGGGCATCGAGGTTAACGATCCGGTAGTCCGGATATTTTCGGACAAACAAACGGATAACATGAGAACCGATAAAACCTGCGCCGCCGGTAATAAGAATTTTAGCCACAACGGATGATCATTTTATATCAAAGGCTCCAATAAGTCATTCCTTTGATCTTATTACGATAAATATTTTTAATGTCGATGAGAATACCCTTTTCGCCGGTCAATGATTGGAAATATGCTTCGTCGTGATCCAGGTATTCATCATGATTCACGGCAACGATCACGGCGTCATAACTGCCATTGGCAGCCGTTAGCCCGAAACCGTATTCTTCCTCCAGCTCCTTCGACGATGCCTTGGGATCGGTTACATCCACGGAAACAGAATATCCTTTTAGCTCCTGGATCACCGAAGCGACCTTTGAATTCCGGATATCACTGACATTTTCCTTGAAGGTGGCGCCCATCACCAATACCTTCGATCTAGCCACATTTTTCCCTGCAGAGGTAATGAGCTGCACCGTTTTCTTGGCCACATAAGCTGACATATCATCATTGATATAACGACCGCTCAGGATAACCTGGGGTTTATAGCCCAGTTCATTGGCTTTATAGGTCAAATAGTAGGGATCGACGCCGATACAATGGCCACCTACCAGGCCGGGATAGAAATTCAGGAAATTCCACTTCGTACCGGCGGCTTCGAGTACGTCATAGGTGTTGATATTGATCCGGTCGAAGATGCGGGATAATTCATTCATCAAAGCAATATTCAGATCCCGTTGTGTGTTCTCGATGATCTTCGCAGCCTCCGCCACTTTAATACTCGGGGCCCGGTGAACACCTGCCTCCACGATCGATTCGTATACTTTGGCAATATTCTCGGCCGATTCTTCATCACATCCCGATACCACTTTAACCACCTTGGTGATCGTATGGACTTTGTCACCGGGATTGATCCGTTCGGGGGAATAGCCCAGCTTAAAGTCTTCCTTGAATTTTAAGCCGGATCCTTCTTCCAGGATCGGTAAACAATCTTCTTCGGTGCAGCCGGGATATACCGTTGATTCATAAACGACATAATCTCCTTTTTTCAGGACCTGTGCTACCGTTGTCGACGCGCTCAACACAGGCTTAAGATCGGGGACCTGGTGCTCGTCGACCGGTGTGGGAACGGCGATCACAAAAAAGGTCGCTTCCCGGAGATCCTCGATGTTAGCCGTAAAGGTAATATCCGCACCCACAAAATCCGATCGGTCCAATTCTTCACTGGGATCGATGGATTGCTTCATCATCTCGATCCTTTCGGCATTAATATCGAATCCGATAACTGACATTTTCCGGGCAAGCTCCAGGGCTACGGGCAAACCCACATATCCCAGGCCGATCACAGCCAGTTTGGTTTCTTTGTTCATTAATTTTTCATAAATACCCATTAGGTTCTTACTTTTTTTACTTGGCCGTTTGCTAAATGATATTGTTCGTTGCTTTCCGGGCAGATGGCTAAACCGGCCTCATTAAAATGAAGGCGTTGGCCATATTCGCTCATCCAGCCGATCTGTTTGGCAGGGTTGCCCACCACCAGGGCATAAGGCGCAACGTCTTTGGTAACGACCGCCCCGGCGCCGATAAAGGCAAATTCGCCGATCTCATGGCCGCAAACGATCGTGGCATTAGCACCGATGGTTGCCCCCTTTTTGACAAGGGTTTTATCATATTGCCCTCTCCGGTTGACACCGCTTCTGGGATTTCCCACATTGGTAAATACCATCGAAGGGCCGAGAAAGACGTCGTCTTCACAGATCACCCCTGTATAGATCGACACATTATTTTGTACTTTGACATTTTTGCCGAGCCGCACGCCCGAGGCAATAAAAACGTTTTGTCCGATATTGCAACCTTCCTCCAGCACGCAGTCGGGCATGACATGAGAAAAATGCCAGATCTTAGTGCCCGGACGGATGTCGCAGCCTTCATCCACAATAGCTGATTCGTGAGCGAAATATCCGTTGCTTCCGTCGCTCATGACTTTTCCCCTTTTAGGGCTTGTTTAAAATAATCCAGGGTCCTGGCCAGGCCTTCTTTCCGGTCAACCTTCGGTTCCCAATCCAGGATCTCCCGGGCCTTGGTAATATCTGGACGTCGTTGTTTCGGATCGTTGACCGGTAGGGGCTCATAGACGATCTTCTGGTGGCTGCCCGTCAAAGCAATTATCTCTTCGGCAAATTCCTTGATCGTAATTTCGGATGGATTGCCAATATTCATCGGGGAAGCATAATCACTCAATAATAAGCGGTAAATGCCTTCGATGAGATCATCCACATAACAGAACGACCGGGTTTGAGAACCGTCGCCAAACACGGTGATATCCTCACCCAGGATCGCCTGCGACATAAAGGCCGGAAGGGCGCGGCCGTCGTTCAGCCGCATTCTCGGGCCATAAGTATTGAATATCCTGACTATCCGGGTCTCCAAACCATGATAGTTGTGATAGGCCATGGTAATAGCTTCCTGGAATCGCTTGGCTTCATCATAAACGCCGCGTGGTCCAACAGGATTAACATTACCCCAATATTCCTCCGGTTGCGGATGCACGGAAGGATCTCCGTATACCTCGGAAGTGGAAGCCACCAGTATCCTGGCTTCTTTGGATTTTGCCAGGCCCAGCAGGTTGTGGGTACCCAATGAGCCTACTTTCAAAGTCTGGATCGGCATCTTTAAATAATCGATCGGGCTGGCGGGAGAGGCAAAATGCAGGATATAATCGAGGTTGCCGGGGACATGAACGAATGTCGAGACATCGTGGTGATAAAACTCGAAATTCTTCAATGGGAACAGGTGTTCGATATTTTTCAGATCACCGGTAAGCAGGTTATCCATTCCGATAACCTCATACGATTCCCGGATAAAGCGATCACACAAATGTGAACCTAAAAAGCCGGCTGCACCGGTTATTAATACCCTCTTCATGTTAATGTGGGATCAATTTTCTGGATGAATAACGGACCTGCCGATGCTGCTGTAATAATAACCCAGGCTTTTCATCAAATCCCTGTCATATAGGTTACGGCCGTCAAAGATCACTTTGTTATTCAACAAGGAAGAGACTTTATCAAAATCAGGATTGCGGAATACCGACCATTCGGTGGCGATCAGCAGGGCATCAGCGCCCTCCAGGGCTTCATATTGGTTGCTGGCAAATTCGATCTGATCGCCGATCAGTGATTTTACATTTTCCATAGCCTCCGGATCGTATGCTTTAATTTTTACGCCCTCTTTCAACAACTCTCTGATAATATACAGGGAAGGCGCCTCTCTGATATCGTCGGTATCGGGTTTAAAGGCCAGTCCCCACAGGGCGATCCTTTTGCCGGCCAGATCCTTGTTGAAATAGGATCGGATCTTGGGAACGATAATGGTTTTTTGCTGCTCGTTAACGCCCATAACGGATCTCAGTATCCTGAAGTCATAAGCATGTTCTTCCGAGGTCTTGGCAAGAGCCTGGACATCTTTGGGGAAACAACTACCCCCGTAGCCGATACCGGCAAACAGAAATCTCTTTCCGATACGGGTATCAGAGCCGATTCCGATCCTGATGGCATCGACATCAGCGCCCACCTTTTCGCATAAGTTGGCAATCTCGTTCATGAAGGTGATCTTGGTCGCCAGGAACGCATTGGCGGCATATTTGGTCAATTCGGCAGATCTTTCATCCATGAAAATGATCGGATTACCTTGCCGGACATAGGGTTTGTATAATTCCTCCATAATGGCCTTGGCCTTAGAAGACGTAGTTCCGATCACCACACGGTCGGGCTTCAGGAAATCGTCGACGGCAAAACCTTCTCTCAGGAATTCGGGATTCGAAACCACATCGAAAGCAACATCGGTTTGTTCCCGTATAGCCTGGTGAACCAATTCGGCCGTGCCGACGGGAACGGTGGATTTATCCACAATGACTTTATAGTCTTGAATGATCTTGCCGAGATCTTTGGCCACGCCCAGTACATAGGAAAGGTCTGCCGACCCATCTTCATCCGGCGGCGTCGGTAGTGCCAGGAAAACTATTTTAGCAGGGGCAACCGCCTCTTCGATATTAGTCGTAAAAGACAGCCGGCCTTGCCTGATATTCCTTTCAAATAAAACATCCAGATGGGGCTCATAGATCGGTACGATCCCATCTTTCATTTTCTTTACTTTCGCTTCATCTATATCTACACAAATGACATCGTTACCTGTTTCTGCGAGGCAGGTGCCCGTCACCAATCCCACATAACCAGTTCCAATAACCGCAATGTTCATAAATTCCTTTATTTAACCGTTAATATTTCAATCAATTGGTGGGTTATATATGATAGTTGTTCTTGATCCAATTCGGTATGCATCGGCAAAGATAATACCTTTTCCCCTAAGTCCTCCGTAACCGGGAAATCACCCTTCTTGTAACCGAAACCCTGGTAAGCCTTTTGCAAATGAAGGGGTACGGGATAGTAGATCATGGATGGGATCCCTTTTTCAATCAGGTCCTGGTGGATCTGATCCCGTCCGTGCAGGATCTTCAGGGTGTATTGATGAAAAACATGGCTGCTATATGATGCCCTGGCAGGAATTTCGAGGATATCCACCTCCCGGAATTGCCGGTCATAATAGTCGGCGGCTGCCTGGCGGGCGCTGATATATTTATCCAGGTACCGGAGCTTTACCCGCAACACGGCTGCCTGTATGGAATCGAGGCGGGAGTTAACGCCGATCCAATCATTATAATACTTGATCTTCGACCCATGATTACAGATGATCTGGGCTTTTTCCGCCAAATCGGCATTATTGGTATAAAGCGCGCCGCCGTCTCCGTAAGCTCCCAGGTTTTTGGACGGGAAGAAGGAGGTACAGCCGAAATCTCCTATGGTACCGCCCTTGGTAACACTGCCACCGGCATCGATATATTCGGCACCAATGGCTTGCGCATTATCTTCCACAACAGGAATACCATGCTTTTCGGCAATTACCATAATAGGTTCCATGTGGCTGCATTGGCCATACAAGTGTACCGGTAAGATGCATTTGGTCTTAGCCGTAATCGCTGCTTCCAATTGGTCGACACTCATGGTAAAGGTATGCGGATCGACATCCACGAATACCGGTTTGAGATTCAACAGGGCGATGACCTCGGCTGTGGCCACGAAGGTAAAGGGGACCGTAATGACCTCATCTCCCGGCTTAAGGTCGAGGGCCATTAAAGCGATCTGGAGGGCGTCGGTGCCGTTGGCACAAGGTATGACATGCCCTACCTGGAGATAGTCGGCAAAATCAGTGCAAAAATCCCGGACGGATTGACCATTGATAAAAGCAGTACTGTCGATAACTTCCTGGATCGCCTGATCGATTTCCGGCTTGATCTTAAGGTACTGCGTATGGAGGTCAACCATATGGATTTTCTGCATATGTCCTATCTTTTAGGTGCGCAAATATACGCATTATTTATGTGCTATTATTAAACTGATTTAAAAAAGAGTATTTTTAAAAAAAATATGCATATGAGGCTAACGCCGGTAATTTTCTTGTTAGGCATAACTTTTTCATTTTCAGCACGCGCCGGCCACACAGTATCGGATGAAGTGGTGAATGGCGGACTCATCTATGCCCGTTATATTTACCAGTTTCCGGGAGGTGATCTGGCCGATAGATTCGGCAATAATTCAAATGTTGGCGCCGGCTTCAATTTCAAGCTTTCGGGCAATTGGCTGGTCGGAGCGGAAGGAGGATTTATTTTCGGCGGTCAGGTGAAGCAAGACAGCCTTTTTAAAGATCTCCTGCACCCGGATAATTTATTATTCGGACTGGAGGGCTTACCGGCCAATGTTACCTTGTCGGAGCGGGGATTTGAATTTCAGGCGAGGGGTGGAAAGATCTTGCCGCTATTCGGGCCGAACCCCAATTCCGGGATCCTGGTATCTGCCGGTATAGGTTTTATCCAGCACAAAATAAGGATACAGGTCAATAAAGAATTCGAGGCAAACACCCTGCCCCAATTGGACAAACAATATCGCAAAGGTTACGACCGTTTATCCAATGGCTTGAATACGACTCAATTCCTGGGTTACGTTTTCCTGGGCAATAATAAGATGATCAACTTTTATTTCGGTTTCGAGTTCACCCAGGGTTGGACGAAAAACCGGAGAAGCTTTAATTTCGATACGCGTGAGCAGGATACCCGACAACGGCAAGACTTCTTCTATGGATTGAAAGCCGGATGGATCATCCCCATCTATGAAGGCGATCCGGATCAGATCTATACCTACTGATATCGATGCAACCGGCCTTATTCTTTTATAATTTGGGTATCCGCCTGTATGGCCTGGCTATTGGATTGGCAGCTTTGTGGGATCCAAAAGCCAGGCAGTGGAAAGAGGGTAGGCGTGGTCTGTGGGGGGAAATGGCAGCAAAGCTTAAACCCGGTGGTCAAAGGATCTGGATCCATTGTGCCTCGCTGGGGGAATTTGAGCAGGGCCGGCCACTGATCGAAAAGCTCAAGACGACTTACCCGGATCGAAAAATTGTCCTCACTTTTTTCTCCCCTTCCGGTTATGAGATCCGTAAAGACTATCCCTATGCAGATCATGTTTTTTATCTACCCCTGGATACGCGGAGCAATGCTGTCAAATTCCTGGAGCATGTCCAACCGGCACTGGCCGTTTTTGTCAAATACGAGTTTTGGTTCCATCACCTGGACGAACTAAAACGCCGGCAAGTTCCGACCTATCTGATCTCTGCCATTTTCAGGGCCGACCAGGTCTTTTTCAAATGGTATGGGGGATTGTTCCGGCATCTACTTCATGGTTTTGCCCACATTTTCGTCCAGGAACGGGAATCTTTGTTATTGCTGGATCGATTTAAGCTGCAAAATATCAGTGTCACCGGTGATACCCGGATCGACCGGGTATTGCAAGTCCAGCAAGATGCCCGGCAACTGC
>JANQFB010000324.1 GCA_028278085.1 Chitinophagales bacterium | reverse complement strand
TGGGTTAAACTTTGGGCATAAAGCCCAACAGCCAACATATCCGTTTTTGCATTTTTGAGCGTAATGACCTTGTCTTCCGTATCCAACTGGTGGAATTGTTTTTGTTGACGGGAATCCCGGCTGGTCAGCCCGATGACTTCATTACAATCGATCCAGCTCTGATGGATATAGGGGCCGATAATCGTCAGGAATTTGCGGTCAAGCGCAAGGTGGCAAACGAGTTGAATGATCTTGTCAACCTGATGGATCTCGAAAACCTGGGGGGAATGTTGTTGCAACCATTGATTGAATATTTCCGGATAATAGAGGCAAACAGCTTTCCGGATACTATGCATATCGCTTTTAGCTAAAAGGGCTTCCCGCTCCTTTTCGGCTGCCGTAAAAGCAAGAAGTGGTTTCAGCAGGGAATGTTGTTTCCTGGCCTTGCTGGTTACCGGTGCATATTGATATCCTTGTTCGAACAATGTTTCACTCCACAGATCATGAATGTGGTCCAACACCAGCTCGATATTTTCTTCCAGGTGATAAAGGATATTGATCAATTTCAATATATCATTGGCATCCTCGGAATAGTCGGTAGGGTATTGTTGCAAGAGTTGATCCACCTGCTTTGTTTTATGGCTGGTAACCTTTTTTCGATAGCGGTCAATGGCTGGTTGATATAACATTGTTGATAGTTTTGATAGATTAATATTGTTCAATAAGTTCTTCCTGCATAGCCAGGTCCAGGGTATCACGGATAACCGATAGCTCTATTTTTAAGTCCTTTAGCATTTCCTCAAGTGAGGACTTATCCTGATCATTCAGCCGGTTGAGCAAGGCGATCCAGGCCGTTTGATCTTTTTCAATTTCATAGGTGAGCACATTATTTTTAAGGAGATAATACTCTTCGGTACCGGGTCTGGTCAGGAACATGGTGGGGTCGGTGAATCGCAATTTTGCGGAAGGATCGATCTCTTTTTTGGTCTGAAGACCCAGTTTCAGCGCAATACTTTCCTGCTGCCGGCCCCAATCGGTGATCTTTAGCTTTTCCGGCATATACTCGAATGCTTTTACCTGGTCGGAAAAAGGATCCCGCATAAGAGCACGTTCCAACAAACAACAATTGATCACCGGCATCAGGTCGAATATCTGCCCCCTGGCAGACGGCTGGTCGGCCATTTGTTTAAACCGGGCCAGGATACTTTCCTTATCGATCACCGGATGGTCGTGATCGATACCTTTTAAGGCCTCCTGCAACAAAGCGCCTTTATCGGTAGCATATATGTCGTAGAAAAGCTGTGTGAAATTATTTTCGGTCTCTGCATCGTAGGTGTACAGGTTTTTATCCGATTGTGAAATGGCCGGATCAATTTCATCTTTCAGGATCTCCCTCAGTATATTCTTATTGTAAAAACACCGGTCATAAAACTTTTTAGGTATCCTTGCGACATAATCCACCAGGCGGTAATCCAGGAAAGGAAACTGTCCCTGCAAGCCATAGTGGTTAGCCATCTTTTTTTCCAGGCCAATGGCATATATATTGGAGGCGTATTTCTTCCTTCTTAACTCCTCCAGCCAAAGGTTTGAAGATACTTCAGCACCACCTGACCGGCCGATAAAGGTAGCTTTCACGAAGGGAAAACGAGCCCTGAGCTCTTTGTTCTGCGGGATAACGGATCGATCGAGGGTACTTTTCAGTAAATGGTCGTAATAATCCTGCCAACGGCTATTCCGGTCAACTTTGTTTTGACTGAAACGCAGATGCGTATTCCCCCCGTTATACTGGTCGGCCCCAAATCCCGATAAATACCTGTTATTGCCGGCAGCACCCGTGGAGGTCATGTATTTGAAGGTGTATAACCACAGAAACTTTTCGGTTTTAATTTCCGGGAACTCCGTTAGCCAGAGATAATTCGATAATTCTTCGGGGCTGATACGGAAATCATTGGAAAACAGCAGGTATTCGGTTTCAGCGCCTATGGCCTCCGAAAAACGGTATGTTTTATAGGTATCCCCGGAAAGAAAAAGGGGTGGAAACAGAAAATTATAACCTTTTACCGGGGCATATGCCGAAGCCATCTGGCCAATGAGGGTTGAATCCAAACCACCGCTCACCAGGAGCTGTAAATTTTCCCGACCGCTAACCCTGCATTGGATACTAGCGTGTAGCAGATCTTTATATTGATGCAGAATATCCCCGAATGACCGGTTGTTTTCGTCATCATCCGGTTGGGTGGGCATGTCCCAATACCTGTTGATGCTTAGCCGCTTTTGCTTTAGATCATAGGTTAGCAGGCCTCCCTCGGGAAGCAAATACACCGATTGGGCCCAGGTTTCATATTGATAGGGTATTTCATGCAAATTGAGTGCATTCCTCCATTCGAATACCCTTTTGGCTTCCCGGTGGGCCAATACGGCTTTTATGGTATCGCCGAAGATCAGCCCCCCCGGGCTTTGTTGATAATACAACTGACATAAGCCCAGGTGGTCGCGGGTAATATGTAAGATATCTTTTTCACGGTCAAGGATCACAACGATAAATGACCCATTGAGCTCGCTCAGGAAACTAATACCCTGTCTTTGGTATAGCTTAACCAGCAAAGCCGCCACATTTTCCTGCCTCGGCAGCCTGCCATGTAATGCGGCCTGGTTGTATAAGATGCCTTGAAAAATGACCGTAACCGGCTGATCGGTTTTACCCCCGGTAGACGCTTCCACTTCACCGTTGATATGAAGGCAACTGTCCCGGTTTGGATGGATCTCTATAAGTTTGCCGTTTGCCTGTTGCCGGGGGCCTTCGCTATGGTATATACCTGAAAATGTACTCATATGGCAGGATCTTTAGGAATTGGAAAGAGGGTATTTTTCGATAGTTGAATACCCTCTTTCCATTTCAGAAATGCTTAGATGGTCGGACCAATATCCCAACGTGGATTAAAGGTGAAATCTCCATCTCTACCGTTGCCATCCGCACCGGACGATGAATTACCACCCCGGATGTACTTCAATCCAAGCTTGGTCAATACTTTTGCATCTGAAAGTTCTCTGACAGCGTTTACAGTTTTTAATCGCTTCATTGGTTATAGATTTATAGTGATACCTACTCTATTCAAGGGTTTTCGGCATCCCCCTATGAACGACGAATATAAAGCAATAGTTGATCGGATGCCGGGCATTCTAGTGAATGATGTTGCAGCGCTAGTGAATGACCGGTTTAATCTGTTAAATGCTCATGGAAGAATGGCCGGAAGCAAAGGATACACCCCAAGGATGGGTAGTACCCTTCGCCTTAAACAATCGTTAAATTAAAGGAATGGGAGGAGCATACCGACCTATTACCTGGTCTCCACCTCCTATCACGCCGGAACCATCGTTTCCACCGCGAATGTACTTTAAGCCAATTTTGGTGATGACTTTTGTTTCCTGGCTTTCTTTGATCGTTTTTACACTTTTTAACGGTTTCATGTTCTGTAGTTTTTAGTTAAGCCTACTCTGTCCAAGGGTTTTCGGCTTCCCCCTATGAACGACGAATTTATACCATTATCGAACTGAATACCTGAATTTCTACTGGATGAAGGCTATGAGCGGGAGAGTGGCGGGTTTGATCTATTGAATAGCCAAATGAAAGAAAAAGAAAAGGGTACACATCAAAGACATGTACCCCTTTCAGCATCGGAATTGGAAAATGACAGGGTCTCCAATATTAGAGACTAAGCACTTTTCCGGATCACAGAATAGTGCTTAGAGATCTGGTATCCCATGATGACCACGACCTACAATATCATCACGAGTTTTGGAACCGTCATTCCCACCCCGGATGTGTTTTAATCCAACTTTAGTCAATAGTTTTGCATCAGCACTATTGCGGATCACGTCCACACTTTTTAACTTCTTCATGATAAACAGTTTTTAGTCATACCTACTCTATTGATGGGTTTTCGGTATCTCCCCGTACTTACCATGCGAAGATAAAGCAAGAAAAATTCCGATGCCGGACATTCTAGCGAATGAGGGAATTGATCTAGTTTTTAACCGGTTTATTTGATTGAATACAACCCAACACCCGGTTAAAGAAGGTGCATTGACATAAGAAATGACAGGTCAAAGGCTCCCGAGCCGTTCGAGCAATATATCCTTTCTATATTGAGAAACCGCCAGTTTATCCCCATTGCTCATCACCACAAACCCACCATCTGCTTTTTCGTATTCCACAATGTGATTGAAATTAACCAGGTGCGAGCGATGGATCCGGACAAAATTGAATGGCGACAATAGTTCATCCTGCTCTTTCAGGGTTTTGGTAGAAAGAATTTCCATGCCATTGGTCAGGTGGAAATTGGAATAACTGGAATGTGATTCGACATGTATAATGTCGGATACCTGTACGATGTGTATCTTATAAAATGTCGAAATAACGATCTTTTTAGGGGCATTACCGCTCTTCAAATTATCGATCAGCGTTCGAATATTCTCCGCTTCCGATGGTTGGGATTGTCGGTACTTTTCTACCGCTACCACCAGTTCATGCCGGTCGACCGGCTTCAGCAAGTAGTCGAGGGCGCTGAATTTTATGGCCCGGATGGCATAGTGGTCATGGGCGGTGGTGAAGATCACTTTAAAATTTACCTCATCCAATTCTTCCAGCAACTGAAAGCATTCACCGTCGGGCAGTTGTACATCTAAGAAAACCAGGTCCGGTGAATAATGCAAGATCTTTTCCCGGGCGCTCCTGATACTGCTGGCGGTTTCCACTACCTGGATATCCGGGCAATAGTGCCGCACCAGTTCTTGCAAGGTTTTTAAAGATTTTGGCTGGTCTTCAACGATGATCGTTTGTATCATGTCCATTCAAATATGGTTTTAAAGGAATTGCAAATAGTCCTTTGGTTCCTGCGGGCTGACCGTTTTCATCGGTCAGGTCTTCCACATCGACCACAATATGATTGTCGTTTTTCTGGTTTAACATTTCAATGCGCTCCCGGGTGATCAACATGCCTACGGATTTGTAGTAGCTTCCGG
>JANQFB010000252.1 GCA_028278085.1 Chitinophagales bacterium | reverse complement strand
GCATACGAGGAACTGACGCGATTTCCGGCTGCAGTTACCTGGGAAAAGCCTATGGGTAAATTTACGGTGAAGCTGAATAAAACGTTTAAACCGGTCCCCTATGGGATCAGTTTGGCTATCGGCTGCTCAACTTTCCCGATATGGAATACACTGCCAGGTGTGTATGCCAGCCTGATAACGGGTAATACGGTTATTGTCAAGCCTCATCAAAAAGCTATTTTACCGATTGCCATTGTCGTGGCGGAGCTGCAGAAAGTGCTGAAAGCGCAAGGGCATGATCCGCTGACGATCCAATTAGCAGCCGACGATCCCGAACATCTGATCACCAAGCAACTGGCGGAACACGATGCTGTCAGGTTAATCGATTATACCGGTGGCACAGCCTTTGGAGAATATGTCGAATCCTTGCCGGGGAAGGTAGTTTTTACTGAAAAAGCCGGGGTCAATTCGGTGATCTTGGATAGCGCCAAAGATCTGGGCCCTGTTATGCAGAATCTGGCATTCTCAGTGGCCCTGTATTCCGGGCAAATGTGCACAGCCCCTCAAAACTTTTTTATCCCCGAAAAAGGCGTGGAAACCGCTGATGGTACTGTTTCCTATAAGGAGGTAGTGGATTTGCTGAAAGAAAGTGTGAATGGACTGGTTCATCATCCGAAAATGGGTGCGGGCACGTTGGCGGCTATTCAAAATGTATCGACGCTGAACAGGACCCACAATGTCAAGCAGCTAAAAGCTTCCCTGGTACTGGAAGCCGGTGTGGTGGAAAACGAAGAGTTTAAAGATGCCAGAACCTGCACGCCGACAATATTAGAGGTATCGGCCGATGATGTGGCTGTTTTTGAAAAAGAGCTATTCGGACCTGTGGCGCTGGTTATTAAAACCAAGGATACCCAGCATTCATTGGAATTGGCCAGTATGATGGCCCAAAAACATGGTGCGATCACTTGTGCGGCTTATACGACCGATGCAACCGTTCAGCAGAATATCGAAGAAACGATGAATGCCGTGTTCACACCCGTTTCTTTTAACTTAACCGGATTTATTTGGGTTAACCAGCACGCTGCTTTTTCAGATTTTCATGTCACCGGCGGAAACCCTGCAGGGAACGCTAGTTTCACGAACCCGGAGTTTGTTAACAGGCGGTTTGTATGGGTAGGAAATCGAACACTTGCCGATTAATTTGTTGATAACTTTTAATGTAAATTCTTTTTTAACTGGCATGGAATTTGTTTTTTTACCCTTGATTGAGACCTTTTGCGATTGCGTTTAATATAGAATTAATTTTTATTTGTTTTTGAAATTAATTAGTTTTATCCGGTAAAAGCCGGGGCAATCGTCCGTATGTTAAAAAAATCCCGTAAAAAAGTATCCCTAATAATCAGGTTGATTATCGGACCTGTGTTCATGCTGGATGGATTTTCCAAGCTTGACAATACCCTGAATGCATTTAGCATTATATCCTTCGAAGTAATGGGTTTTCCGGATTGGTTAACCGGTCTGTTAAGTTTTTTGGAATTCGCCTTTGGGGCTGCCGTACTATTTAATCTATTTACCTTTTACTTTTCTACGGCGCTTTGCCTGATCATGGGCCTTGTATTAGCTATCATGCACACTAAAGGCGTTGGAAAGATCCATGAAGTCAATTATTTTGAATCTATCGGACATGCGATTACCAATCAAAAGTTACCTGAGCATCCCCAGGTTATCCCGTTGTTGCTTTTGATCGGCTTAATCTTACTAATGCTTTTGTCCCAAGCTGACGCCAAGACCCAAATTCAAAAGACCAAAGAACACAGGCGCCGAAAGCGGGAAGAACGCGCCGCTTCCAAAGGCAGTCCATCATAACCCGGTCTATTTATTGCTGAGTTTTGTTGATCACTAAGCAGCATTGAACCTGCTTGGTGCCCTTCATTCGTTTGCCTGAAGTAACGTTTAAGCGTAGCTTTCCATGGGAATTGTTGCAGAACATACCGTCCTGTTTAGGTGGGAATCTTAAATAAATAATTCTTTCAGAAAACGATATTTTGCACAATTGGATATGCAATTATCAATATAAATTGCATATCCAATTGTGCATTTTTAATTAATAATTGCACAATCTGTTGTGCAATTATGCTAAAATGTTGTACATTTGCATAAAAATGTACGGATGATACATCTTCTTGAACAGTCTGAGCATCTGATCAATAATATTCCCTTACACTTCAGAAGGTATATATACGGACAAATTCAATGGAATAACCGGCTAATTGGCTTTAAAGGAGCCAGAGGTACCGGTAAAACGACCATGCTCTTGCAATGGTTAAAAGAGCAAAACTTAGCTTCCTATCAAGCGGCCTATTTTTCATTGGATGATCTCTATTTTACCAGCCACTCTCTTAAGGAAACCGCCGTAGACTTTCATAAACACGGCGGTAAAATTCTCATTCTGGATGAAGTGCATAAATATAAGACCTGGTCAACGGAAATTAAAAATCTTTATGATTTCTACCCGGATCTCAAGATCATTTTTACGGGCTCCTCAATAATGGATATTTCAAGGCAAGAGGGTGATCTAAGCAGAAGAGCACTGATGTATGAATTGCCAGGGCTTTCCTTTCGGGAATTTCTTTCGATTAAAGAAAATATTACATTGCCTGCATTAACATTGCAGGAATTGTTGGAGCAGCCTTCTCATGTTAAAAAGCTTATGGCAGAAGGATTCAGACCATTTGAGTATTTCCACGAATATTTAAGCAAAGGATATTACCCCTTTTATTTGGATGATCCGGAATCATATTATCATCGACTAAAGCAATTGATAAGAACCATAGTCGAATACGATATGGCTGAACTTCGGGATTTTGATATCCGGAATGCCAAAAAAATGCTTCAACTGATATACCTGATTGCACAACAGGTACCGTTTAAACCAAATCTGACTGCATTGGCAAAAAAATCAAACCTTCACCGGAATTCATTGAACAGCTATTTGCATTATCTGGAACAAGCTAAAATCATCACACTTCTTTATCCACAAGGCAAAAGTGTAGCCATTTTACAAAAACCGGAAAAAATCTTCTTAAACAACACAAATCTGCAATATGCCATGGCCGAGGGAAATGTTGAAATAGGTTCGGTACGAGAAACTTATTTTTTATCTCAACTCAGTCCGGTATACCAAATAAACATGCCCAAACATGGAGACTTTGTCGTTGAAAACAAATATATCTTTGAAATTGGCGGCAAAGGAAAAGGCGGTAAACAGCTAAGAGGAGTAAAAAATTCCTGGCTGGTAAAAGACGATATCGAAATACCCGTTTCCGGTGTACTGCCGTTATGGATGTTTGGCCTTTTATACTAGTTTTTCTTTTCCTTCCTATGTAACCTATAGCGGCCGGATCAGTAGAAAAAGGAGTTTTCCCTACTTATGATATAGAAAAGTAATTGTATTTGTGTGCAATAATTTTATATATTGTAGCCCTCTTTATTATGACCTGGCCCTGCTTTTGCGTTGTAAAAAAGGAAGGGATGAAAGCCAATAAACGGTAAAATCAACTAACATGGAACTCAAACGATTCTTTGATATACCCTATTACCAGCTATCGGAATATGCACAGCCTGATGCCTTGGTAGCCAAGGAGAATGGGTCATGGAAAAAGTACAGTACCCAGGAATTTGTCGATATGATGAACAAGATCAGCCGGTCGTTGGTTGGTTTTGGCATCCAGCCGGATGATAAGATCGCCATTATAGCCAATAACCGGCCGGAATGGAATTTTGTCGATCTGGGTACGTTGCAGGCCGGTGCCATAAATGTGCCTGTTTACCCCACTATCAGTGAAGAGGAGTTTAAATTCATCTTTAATGATGCGGAAGTAAAGATCGTTTTCGTTTCGGATGAGGAATTATTCCGGAAGGTTTCGAATATAAAGGCTGCCGTTCCTTCCCTGCAGGCCATCTACACATTTGACCAGGTCGAAGGGGCAGATCATTGGACCCGGTTATTGGAACAAGACAGTGAACAACACGGGGATGAAGTGGACCGGAGAAAGGAAGCGATCCAACCGAATGATCTGGCGACAATTATTTATACTTCCGGTACAACGGGAACACCCAAAGGGGTGATGTTATCGCACGAAAATGTATTGAGTAATCTGAGGGCTTCCATTCCCTTATTACCGATCAATGACCAGCACCGGGTATTGAGCTTTTTACCGTTGAACCATGTTTTCGAGAGAATGATCACTTATTTGTATATGAGCCAGGGTGTATCGATCTATTATGCGGAGAGCATGGAAACGATCGGCGATAATATCCGTGAAGTTCAGCCACACTTGTTTACGGCGGTTCCCCGCTTGCTGGAAAAAGTATACGACAAGATCTATGCAAAAGGCGAGGCCCTGACCGGCCTGAAAAAGAAGATGTTCTTTTGGGCGCTTAACCTGGGCCTGAAATATGAATATGGCGGAGCAAACGGTTGGTGGTATGAAACGCAGCTCGGCCTTGCCAACAAATTGATATTCAGCAAATGGCGCGAAGCCCTGGGCGGTAATATCATTGCCCTGGTTTCCGGTAGCGCAGCCTTACAACCCCGCCTGGCCAGGGTATTTACGGCGGGCAAGATACCGATCCTCGAAGGTTACGGATTAACAGAAACTTCACCTGTGATCTCGGTCAACCGGGTGGAAGAGGAAAACAGAAGGTTCGGAACCGTGGGGCCGGTATTGGACAATGTTGAAGTGAAGATCGCCGAAGACGGGGAGATCCTTTGCAAAGGACCTAATGTGATGTTGGGCTACTACAAACGCCAGGACCTGACCGATGAGGTAATCGATCAGGACGGTTGGTTCCATACCGGTGATATCGGCACTTTTGTCGATGGAAAATTCCTGAAGATCACCGACCGGAAAAAGGAAATATTCAAGACTTCGGGAGGAAAATATGTGGCGCCACAGGTTATTGAAAATAAACTAAAAGAATCCACTTTTATCGAACAGATCATGGTGGTGGGCGAGTTTAAGAAATTCGTATCCGCCCTGATCGTACCTGCCTTCCCCTATTTAAAAGAATGGTGTGAAAAATCCAGCATACCCTGTGGTTCCAATCAAGAAATGGTCAGCCAGCAGGCGGTGATCGATCAGTTCCAGGAAATTGTCGATACCTTCAATCCCAATTTCGGCCATGTGGAGCAGATCAAAAAATTCGCCCTGGTTCCCGACGAATGGAATGTGGATACCGGAGAGCTTACGCCTACCATGAAAGTGAAGCGGAAAAAGGTGCTGGAAAAATATCAGCATCTGGTCGAGCAGATCTACCAGGACTGAAAAAACAACCGTTATTATGTAACTTTTTTCGCCAAAATTAGTATGCATGCATAACAAATAACTGATCCTGACTTTTCCATTCAAATGTTACCCTATTCTGCATGAAACCCGAGTCGACCATTGATTTCAATATCCGCTGGGCCTGGCATAGCATTGCCAAATTGTATAATAAGCTGGGGCAACAGCATGACCTGACCATGGCGATGGGTTTTGTTTTGTTGAATATCGACAAAGAAGGAACCCCTTCGACCCATCTTGGCCCAAAAATGGGCATGGAACCGAGAAGCCTGACCCGGATGTTGAAAACCCTGGAATCAAAAGGCCTGATCTACCGGGCGCCGGATCCCAATGATGGCAGAATGGTCAGGATCTTTCTAACCGATCTGGGTAAACGGAAACGGGCGATATCGAGAGATACCGTCATCCAATTCAATCAGGCCGTTGGGAAAAGGATACCCGACAGCAAATTGAATGTATTTTTTGAGGTTTTGCAGCAAATAACCAGTATCGTTGAACAGGAAAATATTTTTAAAACAGCATGACAAGAAGGATTAATGCCGTAACGGTGCTCGGCTCCGGCGTAATGGGTTCCCGGATCGCCTGCCATTTTGCAAACATAGGGGTGAAAGTATTATTGTTGGATATTGTTCCGGATAAGCTGACGGCAAAAGAATCCTCCCAGGGCCTGGCTTTAAGCGATAAGGCTGTCCGGAACAGGATCGTTAACGAGGCCCTGCAAAGTTGTATTCGCTCCAAGCCCGCGCCTTTATATAATAAATCTGATGCCCGCCTGATCACCACCGGCAATTTTGAAGACGATTTGCAACATATCGAATCCAGTGATTGGATTATCGAGGCGGTAATCGAAAACCTAGAGATCAAAAAGAACTTATTTGCCAAAGTGGAGCAATTCCGCCGGGAAGATACTTTGATCACTTCCAATACGTCAGGCATCCCGGTTCATTTGATGCTGGACGGGCGGAGCGAAAACTTTCGCCGGCATTTCTGCGGCACCCACTTTTTTAATCCGCCGCGTTACCTAAGATTGTTGGAAATCATTCCCACCCCGGAAACTTCGGCCGAAGTCGTCGATTTCCTCATGCATTACGGGGATCTGTATTTAGGCAAAACCACCGTTTTGTGCAAAGACACGCCGGCCTTTATAGCCAACCGGATCGGCGTCTATTCCATTATGTCCATTTTTCATTTGATGGAACAACTGGATCTGTCGGTAGAAGAGATCGATGCACTGACCGGACCGGTATCCGGCAGGCCCAAATCGGCTACCTTCCGGACCTGCGATGTGGTGGGTATCGATACCCTGGTGAAAGTGGCTAATGATCTGTATAAACATTGCCCGGAGGATGAGCAACGGTCATTATTCAAGATCCCGGCTTATGTGCAAAAATTAGTGGATCAGGGCTGGTTGGGTGATAAAACCGGGCAGGGTTTTTACAAAAAAACAAAAGACGAGCAAGGCAAAACCATGATCTTTGCCCTCGATACCCAAGCATTCGAATATCAACCCAAGTCCAAAGTAAGATTTTCAACGCTCGAGAGTGCCAAACCGGTGGAGCATCTCCAAGAACGGTTGCCGCTGCTGATGAAAGGTGACGATAAGGCCTCGGCTTTTTACCGCCAGTTTTTGTTTGGGTTGTTTGCTTATGTTTCTCACCGCATACCCGAAATTGCAGAAGCGGTATATAAGGTGGATGATGCCCTTAAAGCAGGTTTCGGATGGGAGATCGGTCCTTTCGAGCATTGGGATCTATTGGGGCTGGAAAAAACAGTCGCCCATATGGAAAAAGCAGGGATTTCCCCGGCACCATGGGTCAAAAACATGCTGGGGTCCGGTACAACGGCATTTTATCAGATCAAAGATGGCCGCCGGCAATATTATAATATCGGAAATGCCGCCTACGAAGATATTCCGGGCACCGATGCGTTTATTATCCTGGATCATTTCCGCAGCAAGCATGTTATTTGGAAAAATACCGGTGCCACCCTCTTCGACCTGAGAGAAGGTATTTTGGGGCTGGAGTTTCATACCAAAATGAATACCATGGGTGGTGAGGTACTACAGGGCATTCATAAAGCCATCGAAATAGCTGAAAAAGATCACCGGGGATTGGTGATCGGCAATGACGGACAAAATTTTTCGGCTGGGGCTAATTTGGGTATGGTATTTATGCTCGCTATAGAACAGGAATATGATGAGATCAATTTCGCGATCCGCTATTTTCAGCAGACCATGATGAAAATAAAATATTGTTCCATCCCGGTGGTAGCGGCACCGCATCATTTGACCTTGGGTGGCGGATGTGAGCTCTGTTTACATACCGATCGTGTTCAGGCCAATGCCGAGACCTATATCGGATTGGTGGAAGTGGGGGTGGGCCTGATACCTGCCGGAGGCGGGTCGAAAGAAATGACGGCTCGTGCGGCCGAAAGCTATTATACCGGCGATCCGGAGATCCCTCATTTACAGAATTTCTTTTTAAACATTGCCCAGGCCAAGGTAGCTACCTCTGCCGCTGAAGCCTTTGACATGCAGGTATTCCTGGATGGTCGTGATTCAGTGACCCTGAACCGCAGCCGCTTGATCGCCGATGCCAGAACCGCAGCGATCGCTTTGGCAGAAGCCGGCTATACGGCTCCCCGGGAAAAGGAGCAAATAAAAGTCCTGGGAAGGCGTGCGATGGGTACCTTTTTAACCGGTGCCAATGCTTTTTTTACCGCCGGATATATTTCCGAGCACGATAAAAAGATCGCTGAAAAACTGGCCTATGTCATGTGTGGTGGTGATTTGTCGGATACGTCATATGTTAGTGAACAATACCTGTTGGACCTGGAAAGAGAGGCCTTTCTATCGCTACTAGGCGAAAAGAAAACGCTGGAGCGGATTCAAAGTGTCTTGCAAACGGGGAAACCGGTGAGGAATTGAGGATAGGATTTAGTAGATTTTAGACTTTTAGTATAGAGATTTAAGACTAATAGACGATGATCATGGAGAATTTTGTTATTTACCAAACGGGGAAGCTTGCCTGCATAAAAAATGAAAGAATAATTTGTCCAATTTGATTAAATGCAGATCATGGCAAATCACAATTATAAAGAATTAAAAGTATGGCAAAAAGGAATGGAATTGGCCAGATCCGTATACGGGTTAACACGGAAATTCCCAAGTGATGAAAAGTTCGGATTGATCGCTCAAATTAACAGAGCAGCCATCTCCATTCCTTCCAATATAGCAGAGGGGGCAGGTCGGCTATCTGACAAGGAATTCAGGGTGTTTTTATCTTATGCCAATGGATCTGCCTGTGAACTAGAAACCCAATTAATATTGTCAATGGAATTGGAATATATTTCGAAAGAGCAACTGGAGAAAAACACCTATTTGATTCAGGAAATTCAAAAGATGATCTTCAAATTGCAACGAAATTTTGACCCAAAAAAAGTCTATTAGTCTAAAATCTAAAAGTCTAACATACTAAAAGTCTAACATCTAACATATGGAAGCATACATCATCACAGGATACCGAACCGCTGTCGGAAAGGCGAACCGCGGGGGATTCCGGTTTATGCGGCCGGATGATCTGGCGGTCAAGGTTATTCATCGGTTAATGGAAGATCTGCCGGGATTGGATACGAAGCAGATCGACGATGTGATTGTCGGCAATGCTGTTCCGGAAGCAGAACAGGGCCTCCAGATCGGGAGAATGATCGCACTCAAAGCCTTGGGGAAAGATGTCCCCGGAATGGTGATCAACCGGTATTGCGCTTCAGGTTTGGAAGCGATTGCCCTGGCCACGGCTAAGATCCGGAGTGGCATGGCAGAGTGTATCGTAGCCGGCGGTGCGGAGTCCATGTCGTTGGTACCCACAGTGGGTTGGAAAACAGTTCCCAACTATGAACTGGCCAGTAAGCATCCGGAGTATTACCTCAGCATGGGTTTAACGGCAGAGGCCGTTGCCAACGAATACAAAATATCCCGCGAAGACCAGGATGAATTCTCCTATCATTCCCACATGAAAGCCCTGGAGGCATTGGAGAAAGGTGTTTTTGCACCGGAGATCGTACCGGTTGAAGTGGAAGAAGTATACGTAAAGGACCACAAACGCGCCACCAGAAAATTTACGGTTGAAGTGGACGAAGGCCCGCGGGCCGGCACTTCGATGGAAGCGTTGGCTAAACTAAAACCGGTTTTTGCGGCCGGAGGTTCGGTTACCGCCGGAAATTCCTCGCAAACATCCGATGGCGCCTCTTTTGTAGTGGTAATGTCCGAAAGATTGGTGAAAGCATTGAAGCTGGAACCGGTGGCCAAATTGGTAACGGCTGCAGTGGCGGGTGTACATCCGAGAATAATGGGGATCGGGCCGGTCGAAGCGGTTCCCAAAGCGTTAAAACAGGCAGGTCTGACGTTAAAGGATATCGACCTGATCGAACTAAACGAAGCCTTCGCCTCTCAATCCCTGGCGGTGATCCGGAAGCTGGATCTGGATCCGGAGATCGTGAATGTGAATGGAGGCGCTATTGCCCTGGGGCATCCCTTAGGATGCTCCGGTTGCAAATTAACCGTGCAAACCATCCACGAATTGAGGCGTCGGAAAAAGAAATACGGTATGATAACCGCATGTGTCGGTGGCGGACAGGGTATTGCCGGTATCATCGAACTACTGAAATAGATCAAACAATCATTAGCCATATTTAATCAAGCATTATGGAAAAGACAGAAACATCCGTTTTAAAAGGAGGTGAATTCCTGGTCCGCGAAACCGATCCCCAGAGCATATACATTCCAGCCGAGATCGATGAAGAACAGAAAATGATCGTCGATATGTGCCGGGAATTCCTGGAAAAGGAAGTCATGCCGAATCTCGACAGGATCGATAAGCAGGAAGAAGGGCTGATGCAATCCCTGCTGGATAAAGCCGGCGAACTGGGTATGCTGAGTACGGCCATTCCGGAAGCCTATGGAGGCTTTGGCAAGGATTTCAATACCAATACCTTTTTGGCCGAAATCATCGGTGCCGGCAATTCCTTTCCCGTTTCACTGATGGCCCACACGGGTATCGGAACCTTACCCATTCTGTATTTCGGAACCGAAGACCAAAAGCAAAAATACCTGCCCAAGCTATCGACCGGGGAACTAAAGGCCTGTTATTGCCTGACCGAACCAGGATCGGGCTCGGACGCCCTGGCAGCCAAAACTAAAGCCGTTTTGTCCGATGATAAATCCCACTATGTGATCAATGGTCAAAAGATGTGGATCACCAACGGTGGTTTTGCCGATGTTTTTATTGTATTCGCCCAGGTCGATGAAAAAAATCAGTCCCAGGGGGAATCCGGTTTTACCGGCTTTATCCTGGAAAGAAATATGGAAGGACTGACCACCGGTGAAGAAGAACATAAAATGGGTATCAAAGGCTCATCGACCTGCCAGGTATTTTTCGAAGATTGCAAAGTACCGGCGGAAAACCTGCTGGGAGAGATCGGTAAAGGCCATTTGATCGCCTTCAACATCCTGAATATCGGACGGTTCAAATTGGCGGCAGCCACCCTGGGCGGCGCTAAAAAGGTTTGTACACAGTCCGTTGCTTATGCTAACCAACGGTCTCAATTCGGAAAATCCATTGCCAGCTTCGGGGCTATCCAGCATAAGCTCGCGGAACAGGCCATCCGAATATTTGCCTGCGAAGCGGCCCTGTTCCGGACCAGCCAGTACATTGATCAGCGGGAAAAAGAATTGGCTGCAGAAGGTGCCAGTGCAGGCGACGCTTTGTTGGGTGCAGCCAAGGAATATGCCGTGGAATGTGCGTTGCTCAAAGTATTTGGCTCCGAAATGCTGGATTACGTGGTCGATGAAGGGGTACAGATCCACGGCGGCTACGGATTTTCGGAAGAATACCCGGTTGCCCGCTCTTACCGCGACAGCCGGATCAACCGGATCTTTGAAGGAACCAATGAGATCAACCGGATGCTGATCATGGATATGCTCATCAAAAGGACGATGAAAGGTCAATTGAACTTATTAGGTCCGGCCAAAGCCATTCAGCAGGAACTCATGAGCATACCTGACTTTGGAGCCGAGCAGGACAGCTTGTTCGTGAAAGAACGAAAAGCTGTTCAGAACCTCAAAAAAGCTGCATTGATGACTGCCGGTGCTGCCGTTCAAAAACTGATGATGAAGCTGACCGATGAGCAGGAGATCCTGATGGATATCGCAGATATGGTGATGGAAACCTATATTTGCGAGTCATTCCTGTTGAGGGTGGAGAAACTCGAATCCCAGATCGGCGAAGAAGGCGCCCGGCTACATGTGGATATGCTCCGGACCTATCTTAGCGATGCGATCGAACGGGTCAATGTCTCGGGAAAACATGCCCTTGCTGCATTTGCCGAAGGCGATGAGTTAAGGATGCTGCTGTTGGGGCTGAAACGGTTCACCAAATTCGATCCGGTGAACACGAAAAATGCCAGGCGGAATATCGCTGCAAAACTGATCGCAGATAATAAATATGCTTTTTAGAAAAGGGATGAGATGTTAGATATTAGACAAATAGATTTTAGACGGTTAGACTTTAGATTTAAGAGTCTAAAATCTAACCGTCTAAAGTCTAAATACTAACAGTCTATCAGTCTAAATACTAACAGTCTATCAGTCTAAGTACTAACATTCTATCAGTCTAAGTACTAACATTCTATCAGTCTAAGTACTAACATCTCCCCGTATAATCTTTTGCAGCCCTTCGCCCTGAATGGTGATCACTGCCGGGCGTGGGTTATTCGGAGCGCCATCGGGCCAGTGACTGGTAATATCTTGCGGCGATAGCGACATTTCCCCGGGATGCTGAACGCTTAAAAAGAGGGTGCTTTCATCCGGCGACAAATATGGACCGGTGAATTCGGCATCGAATGGAGCGTTAGCCACCCGGACCACTTCACCGGCATGAGGACCGGTTCTCAGCATGACAAATAAGCTATTGTTCCCAAATCCTTCATAGGGGCCCAAACCCATTTTGGATCCCGACATGTCTGTTGTAAACCAGAGGTTCCCGGTTTTGTCGAACAGCAGGTTGTCCGGACAGGCAAACCCGGTTTCCCGTCCACCGGCCAGGTAGGTATCCGATTGGAAGTTCAGCGAAGCATGATCATTATTCTCTTCCATGATCTTCAAAATCGACCCGTAAAAGTTACCCTTTGGAATGCTGTTGGTCAAAGCAATCACTATATGACCGGTTAAGGGATCGATCTCGATATCCTCCGGCCGGTCGAGGGGTGTTCCGCCAACCAGGTGGGCAGCTTTGCGCAAATGGACCAATACATCCGTTTGGTTTGTGAAATTCTCCCGTAGAATGGGTTGATCTTCAATAGCCAGGGATATCCATTTGCCGGTACCGGTGTTGGCTACATATAAGGTTCCTTCCTTTAAGGAACCGGCTTTGGCTGAAATGAATTTATACAGGCATTGGTCATTAGCGTCATCTCCGGAATAAACCACCACACGTCCGTCAGCAAGGGTATGCATGGTGGCACATTCATGCGCACACCGTCCCAGGGCAACGAGCTTTTGGCCTTTTTTGGTTTTGGGATCCACTTCTACGACCCAACCATAATGTTCCGAAGGATGTTCGTAATACTGTTCCCAATCCAGGTTAAAAATACTTGGTGGTAAACTGGCCATATGGTATTCCGGACTGGGATAGAACAGGTCGTAATTCTCTTCGCAGGTCAGGATGGTGCCCCAGGGCGTGATCCCTCCGGAACAATTGGCCATGGTACCGATAGCAACTGCCGCATCCGCGATCTTTTCGTCCCACAAAAAAGGGATTTCCGTATCCGCGTGAAAACGACAGTTATGCGGATCATCTTGTATCACTCGCCATTCGCCGGAGGCGCTCTTTTGCACCCGGATCAAACTGCCGCCAACGTTATACCGTTCTTTGGCCAGTTGTTCGGGTGTTTTGGAGCCACGCATCCATTGATCATTGATCCATCTGGGATCGATATATTCATGATTGGCCCAAAGTAAGCCATCATTTGGGTTGTTTTTATCCAGCGGTAAAAAGGCTAAATAGTCATTATTGAAGCCAAACTGATCCTGTGCACTGATAGGGTCTCCCCATTTGATCAGGACTTGATGCTGCAGGCCTTTCATCAGCTCTACCTGGTCGGTTCGCATGGGCTTCAGGCCGAATTTCGACCCTTCGATCGTTGTTGTATTACTGGTAGGAGGAGTGTCGCAACCCGCCAGCAATGGCGGAATTACCGCTGAACCGATCACGCCCTTTCCCAGGAATTCCAGGAAGGTTCTGCGGTTGTAAAACTGTGCCGGAGAGGCTTTTTGGGTCATAGATCCGGGATGAATTCAGTATGGAAGAGCAGACTTGTCCTGCTTAAAGTATAAAGTTACTAAATTGACCGGCAAGAGATTTGCGGATGAGGATTAAATTATGGTTAAGTTTTGGGCCAGTACATTTTTGCAGGGTCTCCGCCAAATGGCGGATGACCCTGCAAAAGCAGAAGGTGTTGGGCGACCCTGCAAAGGCTGAATAAGCCTGGTATTTATCTATAAATTGAAACTCTTATATGACATTGCTTTATCTACAATTTCTTCTACAGATAGATTCTCATACTCCTTTTCAAAAATGTAATTCACCGCATTTGGATCAGATACATTTTTCAAAAACTCTTCAATCATCTTGTCAATTTCTTCTTCTGTACCTTCAGCAGATTGAATTTTTCGAACTAGATTTATTAATTCTTCTCTATTCATAATTAATAATGATATGATGGACTCAAAACTTCTTTATGATATCGAGGTGTTGTAATCATCAAATTATCTACATCATAAACACCTCCTCCATGTTGAATAGGCGTTCTATGATGTAATACATAAGACTTTTGTCCTCCTAACCATTGACTTTGTGGAGCAATTGGAGCCAATCCTTGTTGCATTCTAGTAACATTACTCTTTGAAAATTGCCCAGCTAGATTTGCATCTGTTGCTACTTCTTTCCAAAAAGCACTCCTAAAGTCATCAAATGAATTAAAGGATCTGCCACTTAGCTTATCTGCAATAGATTTGGGAAAAACACCAGCATTACCGGATGTACCTTTTAACCACTGCCCAGAAACACTTTTTCCCGAACCACTTGCCTTGCCGGCGACATTTCTCCCCGATTTTGCAACACTTTGAGAGGCATCCCCCTTTACTTTTTGAATTAATTCATTTGGGTCTTTGAGCCCGCTAGTGCTACTATTGGATGAAATTAGTTGTTTCTTCGGTAAATCGGGATTGTATTTCCCATATTTCTGTAACATTTCATCACCTTCTGATTTTTTGACTAGCTTGTAGCCTTGTTCAACAAGCTGCCCACCTTTCTTGGCCCATTTGGCTACAGGAATCAGGCAGACACCAGCCAGGATCCTGGATGACTCTTCTCCGTCAAAATCTTCCCCGGTGAATATGATATAAACTTCTTCGGCAGGTATAAAGAATAAGACCACCTCCATGAATATGTCAGGATCAGTATTTGGAATGCCTGGTGGTATCTCAAAATCATCGGGCAAATTGTTGAAATGATCCCCGATCTCGTATTTCATTAAACCATTATTTATGGTGTAGCTTCCTCCGTCCAGTTGGTAGGTTTTCTCTAATCCGTCAAGGTCGATAAAGGTGATCGGACTATTGGATGAAAACTGGTAAGGCGTCAGCGAAGGATAGGATGCTGTTAAGGGATCTACACTTAAGAATTTGGCGATCCGGGGATTATAAACCCTGAATCCATAATCATACATATTGCCGTTACCGATCAGTCCATTCTCCTTTTCTTTACCGTTAAAACCATATCGATAGCCGGATACGGCATAATTCCTGCCGGGCTGCATCATGCCAAAGGGGTAATAGGCTGATGCCGAGACAACATCTGCGTTGAAATAATCCGCAAAAGTGTTGGCATTATCATCAATTGCATGGTTTCGATCAGAGACTACCGCAAGGACATTACTCAAATGGTTACCTAGCTCATATTGTTTTTCGGTCAGCTTCCGGTCGAGGAAGTCGGATCCAAAAGGGCCTAAATGTTCGATCAGGTTTCTGGGGAAAATATGACCGATAGCCCCCATGCCCGCACAAGGAGGATTGTGCAAATAGATATGGCTGTCAAAGGTAAGGGTATAGGCTGCCTGAGTTTCGTTAACCGCCCGCATACCCAAACGGTCCACGCCGTAAATATGCTGTTCTTGTAAGGACAATACGGCTTTATAGGGCCTGAGATCAAGATCATGGGTGAGTTGGGCCAGCATGTTTTGTTTGTAAATGGCCATTACCCTGCCCTGGGCATCTCTCACGTAATAGTGGTATTGCCAGGTTTCGGAACCAAACGGACCTGAGGTCGCAGATCGCGGGATCTCGATCTTTAAATAGCGTTGCCCGGCTCCGTCATAGAAATACCAGAGGTCGGGTCTCTTGCTTCCGTTCGTTCTTTTGATATACCGGATCTTACCATCATTATTCCAACAGATATTGGCGACTTCTTCGATCTCATCCCTGGTTAAGTTGCCGATCTCATCGTATTGGTAATTACCTGGCGTTTGCGTAGTGAAATCATTGAGCGTCCCGTTTAATCCCCCGGCTATATCCGTAACATGATCCAGCCGGTTAGTACCGGGATTATAGAAGTAATCCATCTCATCCATGGCATTGTTACCGATCCCACCATGGGCATTTCGGAATAGTTTTTTGATATTGCCGTTTCTGTCGTAGGCATCTACCCGCATTTCATAATCCCCCAGGATGAGTTCCGGCCCGGATAGCCATTGATTGGCATTGATATCGATGTTTTGATAATTGCGCATCCGGGTAATGCGATTCAACTGGTCATAGCGGTAGGCATATCCATTGATCATGCTGCCCCATTCCTGGGTGATATCATTATAGTGTGGGGTGCTGCTAACCACGCCCGCGATCAACCCGCCATACAGATTAGCGCCGTCCCGGGCGATATTCGATGAGGGGCCTGCCGAAGCCAGGAAATGAT
>JANQFB010000222.1 GCA_028278085.1 Chitinophagales bacterium | reverse complement strand
TCCGGCGGGCCCCTGGCCATGGCACAGCTCAAGGATCAATTGATCCTGGTTTTCACGCAAAACAGCGGCAAGGATATGTGCTATGCCACTTATGATAACAAAAAAGGATGGTCGGAAGCCAGTCTGCTCAACCAGCAAACCGGTGGCTATTTTGCGATAACCGCTTACACCGATTTTGCCGATAACACCGAAAAAATAATGCTGGCCTGGCAATCGGCAGACGATGAATATATTTACGCGCTTGGATATGACACTGGCGGCTGGGGAAAGGAAGCCAGCCCGGTCGGACAACTGACCGATGGCCCTATGGCTTTTGAACAACTCGGCCCTTCCCTGTTCCTGCTTTACAAGGAAAGGAACAGCTTCCGGATGCGCATGACCTCCTATAATACCGCCCCATTCAATGCCTTCGATGCGGTAAATTTTCAGGGAGATCCCGCGCCGGAAAACAATACATCATTGCATCAATGGTCACCGATGGATTTCCCGGTGGGCCACTTTGCCAAAAAATTCGCTGCACTCCAAAATGACTATACCGCCAACAGTCAATTGGCCCTGGCGACTTTGGGCGGAGAAATGCACCTCGTTCACCGGGGGCAATATTCGGATACCGACAACCTCTATACCGAAACCTTCGGGCTGACCGGTATCCTAACCGCATCTTCCACCGGAACCAATGGTTATGGCACCCTGGCTCAAGCCGGCTGGACGGCCGAGCAGGAATTAGGCGCCTTAACGATGGATCCTTCCGGCGCTATTGCCATGTGCCGGGCAGGAGAACAATTGATCCTGGTATACCAGGGATCCGGTTCCAATACCTTGAATTATTGCACCGGCCAATACCGTCAATAATTATAGCCGGAGCTTTTATTGATATATATCATGCATGAAGTATTTGTTAAAGCAGTATATTTGAACAAAAGATCTTCATGAATAAACGGATATTGGTAATCGATGACGACAGGATCGTCTTAAAGCAGGTGGAAATGATCCTTGGCCAGGCCGGTTTTGAAACGGTATTGGCGAATGATGCGGTAGATGCAGTAGATAAGCTCTCTTTGAAACATTTTCATCTCATATTATCCGACATCATGATGCCGGAACTGAATGGCTTTGACCTGGTTCAAATGATGAAGCAACTGGAATTTCATATTCCGGTGGTCTTCATGAGCAACCTGGAGGATGAGAATACCGCTTTACGGGCCAAACATTTGAGCGGAAGGGAACTCATTCATAAATCCAAAGGCATGGTAGACCTGGGAAAAACGATCCGATCTTACCTCAACTAGCACCCCCCGGCCCAAGATCCCTGCGGGTGGTCATTTGTCAAAAATGCGTCAAATTTACGTCAATTTTAACGCTATTTTGTCATAGTGTTGACACACCAGGGTACTTCAGCACTTGCTAATCATAGATCTTGACCAGTTTACCGGTTATCTTTTTATCCGGTGTTTCCAGGGTATAGAAATACATCGCCGCCGGCAGTTCTCCGGTATTCCAGTAAAAACGATGGGATCCGGCATCTAACCATTCTTCCGACAGCCATTCATACACTATTTTACCCCGAACATCCATTAACTTCAGGCTGATTTCATTGGCTTCCGGTAATCCCAGTGTGATATTTATGGCAGCAGTAAACGGATTCGGATAAACCTGCATGGACAAATTCGAGAAGCCGGCCGTATCTTCCTGCCCGATCTTCGGGGTAGGCGGCGGCGGATCTACGGGCAATTGGAATCTCCGACAATTATCAATGGTATCCATGGCTGCACTGAAATAACCACCCGCTTCCACGACAAAGCCCGGTTTGAGTTGGATCGATTCCCCGGCCCTGAAAACAGTGGTTCCGTAATTGGTGACCCGGTACGGAATATTCCCGTAAAGCCCTGTGTTTACTTCAACACTGATCAGGTCGGCCACTTTTACATGGTCCCAGCCTTCGTTTTGTTTGGGAAAGTCGAACCAAACCGCCAGGTTGTGGCCTTCGACCATACAATGAATATTTTCTTCCAGGGTATTCCTGATCCTGTTGCGGTTGAATTCGTTAAATCTCAGTCTGGCTTTATCATTGCATATACTACACATCAAGGGTCTTGACCAACGGTTACTCTTACAGGAATCCACGCCCCATTCTTCCGTATCCGGATGTTCGTCGATATGAGTGCCGCCGATCATGTGGCCGACTTCATGAGCAGTGATCAGCAACTCTTTTCTGAAAGTACTTGACGTCTTTGTTAAACCCACTGAATTATCGGAAGTACAAATATTTGCACCGGCCTGACCGCTCGACCCGAGAGAAGGATACCGGGTGAAGACATAGGCCAGATCCCGGTCAATATCATGCAAATCGCTGGTAGGGATAT
>JANQFB010000208.1 GCA_028278085.1 Chitinophagales bacterium | reverse complement strand
TTTCCCAGCCTGTTGTCCGTCAAACCAGGAAATACCTCCGGAGTAGCGGACGTTTGCTCCGGTGTGGAAGCTGGGTCGGGGCCAGGTTGGGATCCCGGTTGATGTGCTTGTGTTTTATCGGGCGGGATAGGGGATTTGCTGTCGGGATCCGTTGTTTCGGGGCTTGTTTCTTCACCGGGCGCTTTTTGACTTTCGGGTCCGGTCGTTGGCTCCAGCGCTGCGGCCATATCTTCCAACATTTGTTGGACTTCTTTTTCCGAAGGGGTGATCTTTTTGGGAAGGGATGTTTCCTCTTTTTCCGGGGAAGTGCGGGGTTCATCATCGGGTGGATCCTGGATGGAGTCTTGGATGGCGTCTAATCTTTCTTGCAGGTCATCCTTTGAAGATTGAATAGATAGCGAGGGAGGCTTTCCCTGGGTTTCATCCAAATTTGGAGGCCCTTCTTTATTTGGAGAACCCTCTTTCGTTAGATCGGCATGATCCTGATCAATTGAATCATGCTTTGCTGTTTTTTCAGGCTTTTTAGGGACTACCGGGGGGGATGAAGCGGAAACTTTGGGAGGCTCAGGAAGCTGGGAAAGCTGTTGCTGTAAGGCTTGTAAGGAGACCGGTAATAGTCCGGGCGCTTTTTCAGATAGCGGTTGATATTGTTCGATCAATATATCCAGCAAAACGTTTACCGCTGCGCTACTTTGTATGGCCATCTCCCGGATAACCCCATGCGTAATTCGAAGGGCTTGCCGAAGGTCAAATCTTATTGGATCATAGCTTAGCATATCCAGGATCTGGTGGCGGATGATCCATTTGTAAGTGGCTTTTTGGGCAATGCCTGGTAACTTTTTCCCGGCCGTCGATCCGGGTTGTGCGATCAACCTTTCCCAGGAGCTTTCAAAGGCCAAAAGTGGGGCGCTTATACCGGGGGCCAGTAAGGCCAATATTTTCTCCCAGGAATCCGGAAATTGATAAACCAACCTTTTCGGGAACTCCGGGTGGCCTAATCCTGCTTCCAGCATAGCTTTCAACGATTTCGGGTTATCTTCCAGGAGTTGGTCTAACCAGGATCCGATCGATAATTGATGTTGCCGGGTTACCGACCAAGGTAATGATCCGGTAACCAGGAAATGTTCCAGCGACTTTAATTGCCATTCGTGGGGCTCCTCCATTGCCGTACCCGGGCCAAGATTATTTTCAACTTTAAAATTGGCCAGGGCTAATTCTTCTTCAAAATAGCGTTGAAACCTTTGCGGAAAAATCGTTTCCAGAACCTCATAATCGATATCTTTCAGGTCTATTTCAATAGCGTCGATCTTTAAAACATTGTTGCCGGCTCCATATTGATCCAGCAATTGCTCCATGACCGGGAACAATTTTTCCCGGCAAAGCTCACTGATGTCCGCTTGTAATTTTTCCGGATCTTTTACCCGGACCAGTTGCAGGTCAACCTGTGTTTCTTTAATGGAATGATGATCAGACATCTTTCGTGTACTCGATAATATCCAGATAAGGCAGGCAAAAATCGGCGATAACCGTATCGGTTTCTTCGATCCTTTCGATCAGTAAAATAAATGTACCGCCTTTTTGTACACCTCCCTGATGCTCCATGCCGGGATACTTTTTGACAAAATCAACGAAAGCATAGGCGCCAAAGGGATATGCTTCCTCTTTAAAATCTTCTGCCGAGGGAGGGGTAAATCTTAGTACCGCTATATTGAACCTGATGTTATGGTCCCTTTTTATGGCTTGCAGGTCTTCAAATACGGTTTTCAGCGGCTTGCCCAAGTGCCCTTCGATCCGGTAGAATTCGAAATCACAACCGTCATAATCAAATGGATTTTTGGCGGTATCGGATAGTACTTCTTTTTTCCATGTCGTGAAATTTGTATCGGTGATCGTATTCGCTTCCAGGAAATGATAGGATAGGTTTTGATGTACAGCGGCTTCCAGGGTTAAGGTGGCGTCCCAATAGTCAGCCAGACGGGGATATTTTTTAGTGTTGAGATGATCATTCAGATTGTAATAGTAGGGTATGGGCTGATCAGCGGAACCCGATTTTGATCCTCCCGGGGTGGCAAGCGTCAATAATTCGGGATTTTCCGGGATCTTAAAGCATTCGATCATCTCAATGATCTTTCTAAATAACAATTGCGCTTTAAAAACGATGATGTCTGCCTGGTCGGTTATACAGGATTGCAGAAAGTATTGCCGGTATTCATCATATCCTTTGAGGTTTATTTTCTCCACCAACATTGCTGCAGACAGGCCTTCGAAATCTTTGATATCGTCAATATTGGTGCGTAAGCGGCCCAACATCAAATGTTTGGGAAAACTAAGGTCATTTTTGAGGACATGCGTATTCAGCCGGGAGGCTGTTTGGATAAATTCCTGGTGGGTGTGGGTAAGATCGCGGAGATAAGCGAAAACATATTGATAGGGGTAGGGGTGTTTTGAAGCGCCTTGATTGGAAAGTTTGTTAATCCCGTGCTTTAACTCGGTGTTTTTGAGCAGGCAGTCGTCTATTAGATCATCAAACCCTTCTTTCCCTAAGGCGTATTTTAAGCCCAAAAGGGAGTGGTAGTTTTTATAGGCTTTAAGCAGAGCATTGCCCAGCTTAGTCCGGTGGCTGTCAATGATGGAATAATAAGTGTTTTGCAATAGCGTTCGGTCCGTAATCTTATCCAGGGTTAGAACACTGTTCAGCCGTTTTATCTTAAGGGATGTTTGATCATCGATGAGGTATTGGCTATTGTAAAATGGTTTTAGCTCATCGACATTCACCAGCAAGGCTTTGAGGTGGTAGTTCATGGATTTGCCAGCCTGGTCTGCATTGTCAATGGTACAGGATTCCGATACTTTTTCGAGGCATTCCATGTACAGCACCACGATCTTGTTATGCAGCAATTCGGGGGTAAGCTCATGGATTGGCTTGCCGGCTTTTTCTTTCAGTTCAATGTAGCGGGTTGTCGGCGCAGGCTCGCCTTCATATTTGCCCCAGGGCGGATATTTGGCTTTGTTTTCAAAGGAACCATAGTCGGTATATTCCATGGGCTTATCCATAACCAATAAAAAACCATCGGATGAAATACCGATGCCTTCACTGATCGTAATGGTCCCTGCCGATTTATTGTAGGTCACTTTAAATCCACCGATAATGCCGGTACCGGTCAGCTTGGTTCGGGAAAGACGTGTTTGATCGTCCAGGTAGGTGCGAACGCCATTTAATTGTTGGCTGGTCAGGACCTGGTTGGGTACAAAAACCGGGTAAGTATCTATCAATTGGGTTGTCATAGCCGATGGTTTATAAGGATCCTAAATGAGTTTTATTCATAACCAGTAATGATCCGCTGCTTTCATCATCATCAAGATCATGTAAGGTGGCAGCCGGGTATTCATTCTTTAATTCAAACAGAATTTTTATCAGGGCATTTAACTTTTTGGAGCGTAATTTAGGTTCAGGAACAGGTTTGGCATTTTCTTCCAACCAACTTTTGTAGGTGGCTTCAAATTTTTTCATTTGATCTCTCCCGATCCAGCAAATACGGACAAACAAATGGGCGGGCGTTTCCAGGCGGAGCATGTATTCCATGTATTTCCTGAAATCTTTATCCCGGAACCGTGTGGGCCATGAGGGAAAAACGACCGTCAGCCGGAAGGAATAAGGGTCTTTGATCACCGGACATTCGCAATCGGTTTCATCTAAATGAACCGGCAATAGATCATCTTGCAGCTCCTCGGATTGGTTATGCTTTGGCCGTAAAAGCAAATGTTCCACCACATGCATGCCTTCCTTATTCCAGAACAGGCTTCGTAACAATTGAACGATGTCTTTGATCCGTTGATTGCTATCAGCCTCTTCCTGGAATTGCGGATAACCGATATCCAGTACATTACCCGGGATGTCGAGGTCGTTTATTTGGAAGGTATATCTTTGGGTCGTGAGATCATAGAAACTTTTATAATTACAGGCATCGCTCCCAAAAATGACGATCTTGGAAATGATCTCTTTTCTTTTGGCTTCACTAGAGTATCCATTGGCTTTGTTGGCTAATAATTCCTGATCATCCTGATCCTTTAAGGTAAATAAATAGGACTGACCAGCTTTAGCCAGGTGAAAGTATTTTTTAATACTGGTTATCCGGTCTGCATAATCGAAATAGATATTGTTCCGGTTAAAATCCTTGATCCCTAACAGGCGGCAGATCCTTTTTTTGTAACCGGATACATTGCCGGAATTCCAGACATCTGCTTGACCGGATTGGTACTTTTTATAGTTGAAGGCCTTCCCCCGGTCGCGGCTGATGGCCGGATAATCATTTAAAAACCGGATCTTTTCATCGATCATTCTTGTTTTACTGGCTTCTCCCAAAAGCGCAAACAACTGATACTGGCTAAAATCTTCACTAAACCGGGCGATCAGGTGATCCAAAAAACGATTACGCCGGTCGACAAAGGTATCTTTGTCTTCCACGATCTCATCCAGGGCGCGGAGATAGGCATTTTGGTCGTCTTTGATAAAATTTTTCCAGGCTGTTTCCCACGAATCCGGGTCATCCAGGTCGGTACCCGGGGGCAGGCTTTTGGTGAATGCATGGAGCAATACGGCTACTCGTGGTACTTGGTAAAGCGGTTGTGTAAAATAGGTGCTGTCGATATCCGCTCCCATGGAAAAAAGGTCTTTCAGGTGCGAAAGCTGCGCTAAATAATCGGACAGTAATTGCTCAAAGAAAAGCATATAGGCTTTGAGCTGGCGGGCTTGTGCTTTTCTTAAGGGTTTGGCATTATCGGGAAGCCCTTCTTTTCCGATGCCATAATTCAGCGGAAATTCATTTTGCAGGGGATAATAATCGGCCAGGTCGAGGTAAGTGCCTATGGGCGGATCGATATCATATTCGCTTTCCGCTAAGCGGGGCTTTTTGTCGAGTAATTTTTTTTCTTCCAGCTTAGCTAACGCTGATTTTTTATGCGCTTTATATGGCGTCCCATCCTTGAAAAAGGCGATCATGGACTTTTGTATGCTCAGCTTGGGCTGATGCGTATCGGGCAAGGTTATTTTCAAGCAGTTTTTTGCGCCCTTATTGATGACCTGGTCATTGATATAACTTGACAATTCGATTTTATTGACCGCCACGACCCCTTTTACATCCATGATGATCTGTACCAGGTCGGAGGTGTAAATAATGTCTTTTCGCTGGAGCCGTACCAATTCGTCATCATCGATAAATCCATGTTTGAGCACAGGGCCTTCAAAGATCTCATCGACTGTTTTGCCTTTCTCCAAAAGCTGGTTAATGGTGTAAAACTTAATGGAGGGAGATATGAATTTGCCGATTTGGTACCAGATCTCGGCCAGCACTTCTGCTATGTCGGCTTCGGGGGATAATTCTATATCAGCACAGATGGCAATTTCCTCGATCTTTAAAGATTTGAATTGGTAAAAGTCTTCACACAGATTCCGGTAGGACAATAATAAGCGCCTGACATCATTCCTGATCGTGGTGATCTTCACGACTTTCTTATTGAATTGACGAACCAGGTCTTCCTCCCCGGTTTTGACCAGGGTATCTTTAATAACCGTTTCCATAGGCGCCAGATCACTGAGGTGTGCCAGGCTATTTAATACGGTTATCCTGACTTCCAAACTAAAAGGAGACAGGCTTGCCGGGGTAGTGATCAACAGTTCGGCATAGAAGTCATCTTTGGCAATGAACTTTAATTCATCATCTTTTATGCTGATGGTTTTGATCGTTTGATCTTTTTGCCAATGGGCGTCTGTTTCCTCCCATGAAGGGAAGTTCACGGCTATGTCATACCGTTGCTCATTGGGATCCGTAATGGTTCGATCTAAACTTGAGCTGTTGAGATCCCCTAATTCATCATCTTCTTCAAATTCCAGCAGTACATTGTAAAGTCCCTTGAGTTGTAGCTTTTCTTTTCCCGGGGTATAGTCTAGTTTTTCAATGGCATCATTGAGATACAGGGGATGTTCATTTTCTTTGGATGGATCGAACCAGGCATTTCTTACGCCTTTTGAATCGATAACGAGTTTCCGGTAATCATCGATGGTTAAGGGATTGCAGGTTAGAATGTCCCGGGCCGTGTAGAAATCCTTGGGTTGGCCGGTGGCTTTACCGTCGGTGGCCAGGAGATCTTTGATATCGGAAGCCGTACGGTAGCCCAGTTCGGTAATGGCATAACAGAGGTGCTCCAAAATGGTAACACCGGGATCATGGATATTATAATCCGTCCAGATCTTGCCGCCTAAATTTTGCAAGTTCGTAATACCTTGACTGCGCAGAAAGGTATAGTCCATGCTTTTTTGCGTGGGTTTTTCGGATGATATGGTGATGGAGGAGGGCAAGGGTTGAGAGTGAGTTTGAGTTTTGAGTGTGAGTTTGGGGTTGGGTTTTGTTTGGGGTTTAGTACTGGGTTACTTCTTTTTGGGGGATGTTTGGGGGTTAGTTGGCAGTTGGCTAGTAGGCAGTAGGCAAAAGGTTTTTTTAAACTTTGCCTACTGCTTACTGCCTACTGCTTACTGCCTACTGCTTACTGCCTACTGCTTACTGCCTACTGCTTACTGCCTACTGCTTACTGCCAACTGCTTACTGCCTAATGTTTACTGTTTACTTTTATCAGGATCTTCCAAATTGCCTTTGAGTTGTTGACCGGCCTGGTTTTGGATCTTATCCATCAATTGATATACCTTAACAAAGGGCTGGGTTCCCAGGGATTCCAGGATCAAGTTAACTTCATCTTCGGTTAGGTTCAGGTTAATTTCTTTCATATTTGAATGAATTTTGTGTCAGATTTATGTCAATATTGCGTCATATTTAAGTCAAAAGTTATACAAATCTGTGTTTGATGATTATTTCACCAACCAAAGGTCCGCCTCTTTTGACAGGGCCTTCAGCTTCACCCATGTAGGGGCAACCGGCTGGCCTTTTTTCAGAGCCAATTGGCCCATTAGCCCGACGACATTCCACTCCGGCCGCTCCTGGCGCAGGATATACTTCTTTTTGGGATTAAATTTGGGATTCAATTGCGGGACTTCTTTGACGATCGTTTTTTTGGATTTAACCATGACCGGGTTACCTGCTTTATCGAATACTTCTTCGCTGGTTGTATATTTTTCCATGACCGGTATTTGATGCGTGCCGATCTTTTGCTTACCGGTGCTGTTGTATAAGGGTACCTCCTTGAAAACAGGTTCTTCTACTTCTCGGGTGATGGTTTTTTGAGTCGTTACCTGGCAGAATTTATTACCTTTCTTTTTAACATCCGTAACCTTGATGACCTCTTTGACCTTTTTCACCTTCACCTTTTGCCGTTGTTTGGTCACTTTTTTTGTTTTCGGAACCATTACATATTCCTTGACTTTCTTTTTAATGATCTTGCCAAACTCATCCCTTAGATATTTACCGGGCCATTCCACATATTCTCCGGCTACCATGGCAGGCTGTGTGGAAATAATACCAAAGGGTTGCTCGCCTTTCTTTGCCGGGCGGATCTTGCCGTTTACCAATACGACTGCGGTTCCGATGGGTATGGCTTTTTTGTCGGTTGATTCGAAATATTCGGCATAATCACCTCCCCGAAATTTGACAATACCTTCCCGATCAATGACGATACTCCCGGAAGGCCCTCCCGGTTGGATGATAATGGATGAAGTTCTCAGGCTTCCGGTTGAAGGAATATCATTGGCCTGTCCCAAATTAAAGGTACCATCGGAATCATTGATAACCACACCCC
>JANQFB010000160.1 GCA_028278085.1 Chitinophagales bacterium | reverse complement strand
ACGGACCCAGGATCACATCGATGACGGTCAACTCCTGTTGGATAAATGTCGTCAACCATTCGTCGAGCAGCGACCGCCTGATCAGCGACGCCATCAGGGCGTTGTTAGCGGCGGGTATGGCTTGCCAGTAAAATTCATCGGGATTGGCGTTGAGCAAGATCGCAGAAAGGATCTTTGCTTCGTCATCGGTATCTTCCTCGATGATCTTGTGGAGCAACCCTTTTCCATTGACCGACAGGCTCACCGGCACACTGTCGGGAATATGTTCTTTCAGCTCCTCAATGCTTGTCAGGCCGGTGAATTGACCGGTGATCTTCAATTCGTTCTTCTCCAGGGCCATCAGTACCAAATGAAAGCGCGTCGACCCATCGGGCAACAAGATCAGTTCCACGCCGGCAATATCCCGGAATTTTACCAATTTATGTAAGAGCCGGTCGACCATGGCTTAAAAGAGGATAGTAGGTTTGATAAAAACATTCAGCCTTCCCTTGATCTTCGAGTCCTCCTTCCGGCTGAAAAAATACCTCAACAAGGGTATTCTCGACAATATCGGAAGACCGGAGGTGGTCTTACCGGTGGTAATGGTTTCCAGGCCTCCCAGAACGATCATTTCTTCATTTTTTACCCGGATAATGGATTCGAACTTCCGGTTTTCCGTTCCCCTGGGGGCATTGGGTTCTCCGGCAGGTTTAAAGGTGGATTCATCGACGCTGATGGTCAAGGTTACAAATTCATCTCCCGATACAATGGGATTGATGGTGATGGTACGGTTGGCCTGGATGGGCTCGAATCGCCTGGAAAAGGCTGTTTGCGGGTTTTGGCTTCCGATAATATCCCGCCGGTCTTCGGCATAATAATCTGTTTCCCCGATGGTCATGGTCGCTTCATGCCCGTTGAGGGTTGAAAGCTTCGGTGTGGAGCGGATCTTCAGGTTCCCGGCGGTTTCGAGGGCGCTCAGGGTAACATAAAAATCCGGGGCTACCCTTCCCAGGTTTACGATGCCATTCGAACTCAGTACCGATACAATATTATTGAGGGTCCGGGTGCTTAGCTTATAATCAACGCCCGGCAACAGGGTTTGTGCGGTGGTATCGCCCCTGCCGGTACCGGCGGATATCCCGGTCTTCAGGGTTTTGGTGTTGGTAACATTGACAATGATCACTTCGATCATGATCACCGGTACCACCTGGTCGATCTCTTTCAAAAAGGCGATCACTTCCCTGATCTGCGGACTGGAACCACTCAGGATAATGCTGTTCAGCTCGTTGAATACTTTTATTTCCACACCCACCTGGAACTCCTTGGGAATAAAATCCGTGATATTTTCCACCGAACGGTATTGCATTTGCACCACTCGCGTATCCCTCAGGCCCTCCTGCGTCCGGTCGCCGATCAGGTATATCCCGTTATCCAGCTTATAGGTGGCTTTGGTATTTTGTAACAAAAAGCTGAGCAGATCGTCATAGGAGATCTTCTCAAAATTTAGGGTAGCATTGCCTTCCGGTTCCGCAAACAGCAGGTAATCGATCTTTAATTCTTTGGATATGCCCTTGATGATGTCGACAATAGGCACATTCACTGCTTCCACCGTTAACAAAGGTTCGCCATTGACCCCGGCAACCACACTATATTGCAGACCTTCTGTAACCGAACCGCTGCGGTTATTGCGACGGTTGCCTTTTCGGCCGGATTTGTCGGGTTTAACCTCTTCCTTTTTTTCCAGGACATAAACATCGTCTTCCGGGCTGGAAAGGACCAGGTCATTGGCAAAGGCCAGTTTTTCCAGGGCATCCCGGAAGGGCATGGTTTCGATATAAGCGTTCACCAATTGTTGCCCCAGGCCCCTGGCGGGTATGATATTCTTTTTGGATAATTGTATGATCTTCCGTACCACCGCATCCAGGGTATCATTACGAAGGTCGAGGGTCAGTCTGTCACCGGCCGCATCATACTTTACCTGGGGTACTTTCGGCTTTGGCAGGATCTTCTCCGCCGGGGGCGGGGCAAATTTATAAATGGACATGATCGTGCCCTGAAACTCGATATCCAGATCATATTGCTTGCATAAGAACAGCAGCACATTATAGGCCTTCTCGTCGGAAAAATTAGCGACGATCGACAGTTCCAGGTCCGGCGCTACGATCAGGTTCAGGTTGTGGGCATTGGCGATCCCCCGGATAAAATCACGCAGCGATACATCGGACAGGGAGGTCTTGATCTCCTGGTTCAAGCCCGGAGCATCGCCGGCAGCCAGCCTTTTCAACGCTTGCTCGATCGTATCGAAGCGGTTGGGCTGTGCTTGCAGGGGCGGCATGCAAAAGCCCAGGAGCATAACCAGGAGGAGTACATAATATGGTCTGATGAATGGATTCAATCAACAGGAATTATTGGTTCAATAATATCGGGTAAATTTCTTCCAGAGATGTGTTTCCCTGTGCAAAAATGTCGAAAGCATTTTCAGCAAGGGTTCTGATACCTTCGGCCTTCAATTCGTTAGACACATCAAATTTATTATTTTTTATGTATTCGGAAAATTTACGATCAATGGGAATGATCTCATAGATCGCGGTCCTTCCTTTATATCCGGTATAAAAACAATGATCACAGCCAGCCGGAAAATATTGGTGCTTCACCGCCTGTGGCGCCACAAATCCAGAGGGATAATCGTTGCTGTCAAAAGTTTCCCGGGTTTTACAGGATGGGCACAACAAACGAACCAGCCGCTGGGCGGTAGAGGTGTTCATGGTATTAGCCAGCAAGAACGGCGGAACACCCATATCGATCAGCCTGGATATGGTGCCCCAGGCAGAATTGGTATGGATCGTCGATAAGACCAAATGCCCGGTCAGCGCTGCCCGGATGGCCATCGATGCCGTTTCCTTATCACGGATCTCACCCAACATGATGATATCCGGATCCTGGCGCAGGAAGGTCCGCAAGGCGCTGGCAAATGTCAGGCCGATGGATTCCCGCAATTGCACCTGGTTGATCCCTTCCAGGGTATATTCGATCGGATCTTCTATGGTCAGGATATTGATGGTTTCTTTATTCAACAGCTTAAGTGTGGCATATAATGTGGTCGTTTTACCCGAACCGGTGGGACCACTGATCAGCACAATGCCGTTGGGCTTCCGTACACCTTCCAGGTATCTTTCCAGGTCGCCCGGAGCAAAACCCAGGGAGGAAAGCTCGATATCCGTGGCATCGTTGCTCAATAAACGCATCACTACTTTTTCACCGTGTAAGGAGGGTAATACGGACACTCTGATGTCGAATTTGTTGCCGTGATCTTCAAAATAGATCCTGCCGTCCTGGGGTAACCGGCGCTCAGCTATATCCATATTAGCTTTGATCTTGATCTTATTGACAAGTCCCGGATAATCTTCCTTGTTAATGATATAGCGCTCCACCATCATCCCGTCGATCCTGAAACGGATGCGGCAACGGTCTTCATAAGCTTCCAGGTGGATATCACTGCTTTTCAGGTTTTTGGCTTCTCCGATGAGCGCTACCAGGAAATCATCTTTTTTCCCACTTATGGAAAACAAAGCTTTTTCGCTTTGATGATCCCTCCGGTAATACTTCCCAAGGGTCCGGTTGATCTTATCCGAAGAAACCGGTTCGAAGGCAATGGATTTTCCGAACAGCATTTCCAACTCACCCATAACAGCCGCAGGATCATTGTTTTCATCGATATACAGGGTCAGGCTGCCATTATCAGCGGACTTGGGTACGATATGATAATGCCAGGCTTGTTCTGTGCTCAGTAATTGCAGCAGTTCTGTCGGAACAGTTATATATTCGGTTTCGGACATCTTTCAGGTCTTCCCGTAATTTTCAGCAGCAGTGGAAAACGTATGGCAGGCTTAACCGGTCATTCCGGTCAGGTATATTTCAATGTTACAATCACCGGAGGCTGGATTTACGCCGGATCTCATGTATTGTTGCATTGAAAACGTTATTTATCATAAATGTATTGTTTCTATATTAACCGGAATCCAATCTATTCGATAAAAAGGCCATCCATCGGTCAAAGAGGCTCCTAAAATACAAAATATTGTTATAATCGCTAATCCACCCGCAAGCGGGATATGAGGATTACCCGGTGCTAAATATTTTTTGCCTGCGATCCAAACGATCAGGATCAGGCTATAACTGGCGATCAAAAAGATCACAAAATTCAGGGGTTCAAAGAGCATACCTAACAAAAGCAGGGTCAGCATATCCCCGCTGCCGATATATTGTTGAATACCTACTCCCTTGCGACCGTATCTCATGAGGATATATATATAAATGCCCGCCAGTTGAATGACCAATAACCCGGTATTGATCAGGCTATATTGCAACAAAAGCTGCCATGGGATCCATAATAATCCTTTGGCCAGGAAGCCGATCAAAATAAGCGGTAAGCTCTTCCATGATATGGCCCGGAACTTAAAATCCTCGTATGCCAGGTATATCAGCAAAACGAGTAACCCGCCATCTATGATCCATCGCATTTAATCTTTGGTGACTTCCCTGATCTGCTTTTGATCATCCACTTCCCAGACATTGAATGTCCCGTCCCCGTCAAAATCCACCACCGCAGTAGCCCTGGCAGTGAATCCACCGGCGCTTGCTTCCACGATCTCGATCACATAGTTGGCATTGCCACCTTCCGTGGTCAGCTTCTCCTGTTCAAATCCGATCTCTTCCAGATCCTCACTATAGCGGGAATACATCATAAAATGGGATTTCTCCAGGCGATGCAC
Source organism: Chitinophagales bacterium (assembly GCA_028278085.1). Classification (GTDB taxonomy): domain Bacteria; phylum Bacteroidota; class Bacteroidia; order Chitinophagales; family JANQFB01; genus JANQFB01. Next base: position 1,583 of record JANQFB010000160.1, on the reverse strand, counting down.
ATGGTCCAGTTGCAATTTGGCCTCTGTGCTTTTGGCTTTGGTGATCAAAGGCATCAAATTGGGTAAGGCCAGCAATACGAGGATCCCTACAATGATCAAAACCACCATGAGTTCCGTCAGGGTGAATGCCGGTAAGCGGCCGATCCTGTCTGTATCCGTGAAGAACCCTCTGTTAGTTGTCTTTTCCATCATACACAAATATAAAAAAATATATGGCTACCGCCTTCAACATGCCAGCTAACAGGATATTCGTCAGACCGTATTCAAGTCCCTCCCGGGATAATGAAGGCAAGATATGGCAGCGGCCGGCAATTATCAAGCCTGATTTTGTATCCGGTCGCTTTATCACGATAAGCGGCAGGATTTAGCCGATAACTGCACACACTTCAATGAACAAACGATTATACTATTAATATCTTATCCATGGGCAAAGGTAACCCCCTCACCGGTTAAGTAAATATTCAGTGAATTTAATTATTAATAAAAAAATTATTGCTTTTTTTATATGTTATCTATTTTTTATTATTAATTTACAGGGCGATATTGCAAAGATTTAAACCAAGACCATGGAAAACCCTAGAACTAGCTATGGCATACCAAGCCATAGAATGGTAAAGGCCTTTACGACACTTCTCCTGGCTTTTACCGTTTCATCATTTTTTTGGATCAATGATACTCATGCGCAAGGACCTGATTGCTCAGGGCCCGATGCACCCGCACCGCAGATCGTTGATCTGTTGAATTTGACCTGCGGACCGTCGATCATTCATAAACCTGAACCTCCGAAAGACGAATTGGCGGTCCTTATGGATGTTAAAGAAGAAAAACCGAGGGAAAAAGATGTCGGTGTATCATGTTTTGTAGCCTGTGATTCGGCCGAAGCGGTATACCAGACCTCTTTCAATGCATCCAGCAATTACCAGTGGATCATCGACGGGCATATCAGCTTCACCCCTTCCGGCAACAGCGTTTCTGTGATCTGGGGCAGCATTGGCATCGGTCATGTTAAAGTGATCGAAACCAGTGCCTCAGGCTGTGTGGATTCGTCGGAAGTTTGTGTCGAGATCGTCGAATCTCCCGATGCCCGATTCATAGCCTTAGCGCCGACTACCGGTAATACGGTGAATGTTTGCCTGGGGCAATCCGTCAGTTTTGTCGATCAGTCGGAAGGTGCCGAAGATTACTTTTGGGATTTCGGAGACGGGGCGACCACCACCGACCAGGATCCTACACATAGTTATGCCAGTCCGGGTACTTATACGGTAACCCTGGAGGTCAAAAACGAATGTTCCTGCCCTGACACCTATACGCTGGATGTTGTGGTGGATCAGCTTCCTGGTCCGGATATCGAGTGTATATCCGTGGTATGCGCCGGAGATACGGCAACCTACGAGACATCAGTTGTCTGTGATCCCTATAACTGGTCTGTTACCGGAGGAACGATCATTTCCACACCGCTCAACAGCAATACCATTACCGTGGTTTGGGGAAGCGGCTCCGACGGACCGGGAACCATTACCCTGGATGTACCGGGCTGTGGCGGCCTTTGCCCCTCCCCGACGACCGTTACCGTACCGATCGTA
>JANQFB010000152.1 GCA_028278085.1 Chitinophagales bacterium | reverse complement strand
ATGATGTCTCCTTTTCCCTTGGAGACGGTTTGAGGCCCGGAAGCATTGCGGATGCCAACGATGCGGCTCAATTCGCGGAACTGGAAACCCTGGGAGAGTTGACTAAGATCGCCTGGAAACATGATGTGCAGGTCATGATCGAAGGTCCCGGTCATGTGCCGATGCAAATGATCAAGGAAAATATGGATAAGCAACTGGAGATCTGCCAGGAAGCTCCGTTTTATACACTGGGCCCGCTGACGACGGATATAGCGCCGGGCTACGATCATATCACTTCAGGGATCGGTGCCGCCATGATCGGTTGGTTTGGAACGGCCATGCTTTGCTATGTTACGCCCAAGGAACATTTGGGCTTGCCCAATAAAAAAGACGTGAAAGACGGTGTGATCACTTATAAAATAGCTGCTCATGCCGCCGATCTGGCGAAAGGCCATACGGGCGCTCAGTACCGGGATGACCTCATCAGCAAAGCCAGGTTCGAATTTCGATGGAACGACCAGTTCAATCTTTCACTGGACCCTGATACGGCAAGGTTATATCATGATGAAACCCTACCGGCCGAAAATGCAAAGGTTGCCCATTTTTGCTCGATGTGCGGACCTCATTTCTGTTCCATGAAGATCACCCAGGATGTCAGGGAATATGCGCAGCAGCTTGGCGTGGAAGATGAAGAAGCCCTGGCTAAAGGAATGGATGAAAAATCGAAGGAGTTTATAAAAAGCGGATCCAGCATATATGTAAACGCTGACAATTAAACAGACATGAAAGGGGATATTGATATTATTATCTTTTCAAATCCGAAGGCTTTGGAGCATGAGTCGAACCTGGTTACCAAAATGTTCGACGAAGGCCTGGAGTATTTTCATTTAAGAAAGCCAAACTTCTCCAAAAAGCAAATGATGGCTTTCATCGAGTCGATCCCACAGAAATACAGGAACCGCATTATCATCCATTCTCATCATTTTTTAGCGGTTAACTATGGTCTGCGGGGGATCCACTTAACCCGGATCCATCGTAAAAGGAAACTTATCACGGCGATCAAATGCAAATGGATAAAGATCATGCGGCCGGATATAGCTATCACCGCTTCGCATCATAGTTTATCCAAGCTGTTCAACGGAAACAAGCATTACAGCTATGTTTTCCTGAGCCCCGTTTTTAACAGTATTTCCAAAACCGAATACAAGGCGGCCTATAAGGAAAGCAGTTTAAAGGAAAAACTGAAGAAATCCAATCAACGGATCATGGCATTGGGCGGCTTATCCCTGTTCAATGTCGAAAAGGCTATTGAATTAGGGTTCAAGGGTGTGGCTTTTCTCGGCGCCATTTGGGAAAGCGAGGATCCGCTGGCTTATTTCCGGAAGATCAAGAAAAAAACCTCCCGGTCCAATTGGGAGGTCAAAACCATTATTAAGAAAGTTTCCACGGAAAAGTAAACCCATGATCCCTGCATTATCCATTGCTGGTTTTGACCCTTCCGCCGGAGCAGGCTTGTTAGCTGATATCAAATCGTTCGAGGCGCAGGGTGTTTACGGCTTTGGCGTATGTACGGGGCTTACCGTACAGAATGATGCGGTTGTCGATGACGTGCAATGGACACCCATCGAGGTGATCAACGCTCAAATCGATATCCTGTTTGAACGGTATGCCATCGACTGGGTGAAGATCGGTTTGATCGAAAACTTCGAGGTGTTGGCGAAAGTAGTCGAACGGCTGCATCGTGCCAATCCTTCTGTTAAGATCATCTGGGACCCGGTGTTAAAGGCTTCGACGGGATTCATCTTCCACCGGCAGATCGACCGGCAAGCCATTGAAACGCTTTGCAAAGATATTTGGCTGATCACCCCTAATCTTTTTGAGATCAGCCGTTTGATGCCGGGATGGGGTGAGGTAGATGCTGCGGCATACCTGAGCGCCAGGTGTAAGGTATTATTGAAAGGGGGACATGATTCGGGTATCAAGGTCAAAGACCTGCTCTTCGAAGGCGGTGAGCCGAAAATTTTCACCGGTGACCGGATCCTCGGATATGACAAACACGGTACCGGATGTGTATTATCTTCGACCATAACAGCGCTATTGGCCCAGGGAAAGACGCTGGAGGAATCCTGCCGCACGGCAAAGGCCTATGTGGAACAATTTATCCGAAGCAACGATTCGAACCTGGGCTACCACCGGACCATGTCCTCAGCCTCCAATCCAATCACCCTATGATCGACAAGCTACATTATTTAACCCAGGATATACCGGGAACAACCCATCAACAGTTAGTGAGGGAGGCGATCGAGGGCGGTGTTCAATGGGTTCAACTGCGGATCAAGATGCGTACCAGAGCCGAATGTTTAGCGATAGCCCGGGAAGTAGCCGGATTATGTAAACCTGTCGGTATCACTCTGATCATTAATGATCATGTCGACATTGCCAAGGCCATCGGCGCTTCCGGTGTGCATTTGGGCAAAGAGGATATGGACCCGGTCGAGGCCCGAAAGATCCTGGGAGATCATGCCATTATTGGCGGTACTGCCAATACCCTTGAAGATATTCGACGGCTGGAACGATCCGGCGTCGATTATATTGGCCTTGGCCCCTATCGATATACCGATACCAAAAGCCGCTTGAGCCCTTTATTAGGATTATCGGGGATCCGATCCCTGATGGAT
>JANQFB010000138.1 GCA_028278085.1 Chitinophagales bacterium | reverse complement strand
GCCGGTCTTGTGGGCAGCTACCAGATACAGATGAAGATCACTGCCGGGAACATCGATCCTTTAGATGGTAATACCTATCTGCACAATCACCTCAAAGCTTTGGAGGATGACCTTAACACTCGGCTGGACGCAGCCCTAAGCGGGATTATGGCGCAAGCTATCCATGATCCTGATCAGGGGGTTATATTCTCTCCAGAGGATTTTAACGATTATATGCATGCGAATTTCCCTTTTGCCGATGGACTGTTTACCGTTAATATTGCCCCGGATTGCCCGCCATTACAGATACCGGAAGCCCCGGACTGTGGGGAAACATATATTTGTAGCCCTGCTCCCAGTTTCGAACAACTACTGCTGGAACGTTGGAAAAGTCAGTATGGTTCGGACATCTCCGATTACTTTTTTACTAAAGGCCGTTCTACCTATGGGGTACCGGTCAGAGAGGTTGATCTGAACACCATCAGGTGTACGAGTTGTGGAATATCCTCCCAGCTCATCATCCACATTAATGGAACGGTTCTCGCGAGTCTTTTTGTCCCTACCAGCGGTGAGACAGACAGTTGGGCCCAAGACGTTATCGATGCCATCAACCGTCTACATGATTTAGGCCTACATGCTTTTACGGCAACCTACGATCCGGATCGGGATATGCTAATCCTTTATCACGATAATCATGATATTTCCAGCCTTACCGGTAATATTACCTTTACCCAGAGCACCCAGCAGATCATCAACAATGATGATGTCACTTTTGCCCCTGACCCGGATTACCCCTACACTGAAGGCCCTTTTGATAGAATGATCGCCCATATGATCGATGATGGTTACGACTGCGACCAGCTCTGGCAATGCTGGGAGTCGTTGGTAGAACTGTATGAAACCCTTTCCTTCGACCAACAGGGCGAGCCTATCGAAGAATTCGACCTGTTGGAAGCCTTCCTCTCCTGCACCGGCAAACGCTATGAAGGCGTGTCGGATTGCAAGTATGGGGATTGCAGTACTGCCGGTGGCTATGGCTTAGGATACCTCGAATATGCCTATAAATACTTTAACTATAGCTTCGGACAGGTGCCACATTGTGAGACCGTGTATGATTTTGCCAGTGTATCCCCGGCGCCTTCACCTACCAACACCCAGTGGTGGGTGCCAGATGATATCAGCACTGTTCAAGCCTTAAAGGATGCCGGTACCGGACTACATGACATCCAGGCTGAAGGCATGAAGCGATGGGAGATGTTTTATAACTGTATCCACAATGCCACCAATACTGTTCCCGGAGGCCTTTCCCTGCAAGACTGGTTCGACAATGTGCTTATCCTAGATATGAAAACTACCTGCGAGGAGCTTTGTGAGGCCCGTAAAGAAGAATTTAAGACTGCCTTGGTGAATTTCCTGTTGGACAATGGTTTTACCAGACAAATAAGAAATGGCCAACAAGTACTGGTTAGCCCAACTCAATCTAGGGTAATTACTCAATTCTTCCTGGACTGCATTGTTGCAGAGTTTGTTTTTGACTGCCAGGCCGATTGCGGCGTTACCCCGGTGATGCAAGGTGGGCAGATGATGAGCGCCATGACCACCGAAGAGATCGCGCACCTGCAAAACCTTTTCCAAGGCACCTGGAAGTTTCATATCCCTGAGCTGCTTTTTGGTGATTATGATAACCCTAACAGTTGCCCTGATGATGGTCAGGACTGGAGGTTACTGGACACTGGTGATTATGCCCATTGTCCCTTAAATTTCTGCTACTGCTGGACGCCAAGGCCATTGCCTATTTTGCCGCAGGGTTTTGTATATATCTATAAAGATTGCCCGCAACTATCCCTGGACCACATCACCAATCAGATCAACCAGCAGCGTTTTGATCTCATCGCACAGGCCAAAGCCGGTTTTGAACGGCAATACCGGCAGAATTGCACCAACAAAACCACTATCACCGACCGCTTTGCCCTGGCCTATGACCTGGATTATCACCACTTTACCCTCTATTATTACGACCGGGCCGGTAACCTCGTCAAAACCGTGGCTCCGCAGGGCGTTAACACCCTCGATCCGATACCCAGTCGCAATGATCCGGCAGCAGCTACCCGGCACGATTACAAAACCGAATATGCTTACAACAGTCTCAAGCAACTTATCCGCCAGCAAAGCCCGGATGGAGGTACGACCTATTTTATATATGACAACAAAGGACAATTACGTTTCTCACAGAACCAAAAGCAATTACGAACGCAAGGCGCTTATGCTTACACCAAATACGACCGGTTGGGACGTATCATCGAAGTGGGTAAAAGCCGGCAGGCCAATAAAGCTACCCCAACCAACACCCTGGCTTCCGGTAACCTGAACGGATTTCAGGCCCTGGAGGCATTTGCCGGCGATCCCGATTTCCCGGATGACGATGCCCATTCCTCAGAACGGATCTATACCTTTTATACCCAGCCGGCTACCGGCGTCACTTACCTGAACGGCAGCCCGCAGCGATACCTTAGAAACCGCGTCAGCCATACCCTGGTCGAGAACCCGGAGGCTATTACTCTAGGGTTTAAAAGACGGTGGGTGGCCACTTACTTTTCCTATGACCCCCACGGCAATGTCGAATGGATCATGCAGGACATCCCCCATATCGGAAGACACTATATCCGCTATGAATACGACCTTTATTCTGGCAATGTCAACCGGGTGATCTTCAATGAAGGAAGAGTCGATCAGTTCCTGCACCGCTATCGATATGATGAAGACAACCGTATCACACAGGTGGAGACCTCTATCGACGGTATCATTTGGGATAGGGATGCGCGATACACTTATTACCCGCATGGGCCTTTGAAAAGGACGCTTTTGGGAGAAGACCAGGTACAGGGCATGGATTATGCCTATACCATACAGGGCTGGCTAAAGGCCATCAACCATCCCAAGTTGCAGGAACATCTGGATCCGGGTAAGGATGCTTTTGCTTCGAGCAAAGTCGCCAAAGATGCCTTTGGAATGGCTTTGCAGTATTTTGAGGGGGATTTTTCAAAGTCCAGATCGACTTTGGATCCTGCTGCCGATGCTTCAATGCTTGTACCGGGCACAAAACCGCTGTACAACGGCAATATCTCCGGGTGGAGCAGCAACATCCAGCCCAATCCCGATGGGCTTGTGAACCAATACGAACAATTGATTGCCCGAAGGTTCAAGTATGATGAACTGAATCGGATCCGAGATAGTGAATTGCTGGCATTTAATGATCAGTCCCAGATGTATGATCAAACCGGGGATTATCATAGCACTTATACTTATTATGCTAATGGGAATATTCATCAGCTTCAGCGGGATGCCTATGGCGCTAACCGAGAGATGGACAAGTTTACGTACCATTATAAAACCAAACCTAACAATCAATTGGATCATATCACTGACAATGCTGTTAATGATGGAGCATTTGATGATATTACCTCGCAGGCACCGGGTAATTACCGGTATGATGATATTGGAAATCTCATAAAAGATAAATCCGAGAAGATGATTGTTACCTGGAATTTACTCAACAAAGTTCACCGGGTGAAGAAGTATTCGGATGGGTCGTTTGATGATACAAAACTCACCGAGATCATCGAATTTGATTATGATGCGGCGGGGAATAGAGTAGCGAAGAAGGTTTTTCAACCTTCGGCAGAGCCCGGGTTTTTATTGCTCAAACAGGCTACGTTTTACGTTAGAGATGCTTCGGGGAATGTGATGGGGATTTATGAATTAGGTCAGAAAAGTCTTCCGGGAGGAAGACGCCCAATACCCGATGGCAGGATCTTGCTTAATGAAATTCCACTATACGGTTCCTCCCGGATCGGGGTATATCGGCCTTGTCGGGAGGTGGAGATCCTGCCTGATTTTGGAGGGCCGAAAACTAATCCGGGCAAAACTTTTCCTATAGAATTCGATGGAGATTTGATCAAAAGAAGGGATATTATTATTGATGATATGAGTCTAGCAGCTTCGCGGTGTGTGGAGTGTAAGATCTATTCGTTGCAGGATCACTTAATTAACGAACGAGTTCAAGTATCAGATATTAAATTGCCGGTGGATATTAGGGATTTAAGTTTGGGGTTTAGGAGTAAGTTATTGTCGTATCAAAATTACTATCCATTTGGTGGTCTAGAAAAAGGACGTACCTATTCAATGAGTCAATATAAATATGGATTTAACGGCAAATTATTCGATACCGAATGGCATGGGAAAGTGGGTAGTATATATGATTATGGATTCAGAATTTATAATCCCTGGTGTGGGTGTTTTTTGAGTGTGGATCCTATGTTTAGATCATATCCTTGGTATTCTTCATATCAGTTTGCCGGAAACAATCCAATTAAGTTCATAGATTTAGATGGTTTAGAAGAGATTGATCCTGCAGAGACTGTAAATTTTTTACCTAGGCTAATCAAAACAACTTTTTGGGAAATTGCACACAGTGCAATCAATTTAGGTTTAGGCGCTGCCACGCATTTCTCAGGTGTTCGACCAAGAGCTGTATATCCAAAAGATGTGGATGGGAATGAAGTATTTGGGGTTGAAATTGTTTACGAACCTATTTCTTGGAAACATATAGCAACTGTACCTCTTGATGCAATAAATATTATTGCTGCTGGTAAAATTGATCCTACTGATATAATTAGCGGTAAAACAGGTACTACAACCCAAACAACAAAGGTAGCCAAAGATGCTATTGAAAAGGTTGAAGATCATGTAAACATTCATAGAATTGGTGGTAGTAAAGCAGAAAATTTATCCATAAAACCACGTGAGGAATTAGAGAACCCACCAGGTATATCTGCATTGAAAGAGGGAACCGCTGAGGAAGCAGCAGAACAAATTAAAGAAGCATTTCCAAATGCAACGAGGTTACATGAGAAAGCTAAAGTTGTTGGAACATCAACAGCAAAAAAAATTAGAGAAGCGGGTTTTGATGTTGCAAATACCCCATCAAAAAAACTACCAAATCATGTTACGATTTTTCACCCTCAAGGTGTTCCAGCATTTAAAAACCCAGTGAATCAAAGAAGACTATTAGAAGCTTTTCATGATAGGGACCTTTAAAATTGTATAACATGAACAAAGATAATATGTATCTCTTAGATAAAGATAATAACATAATTGGTGAGCTAGATGTGGAAAGGGTTAAAGGTAATCTATTCAAGGGAACAATAAGAATAATGGATATGAAGAAAAGTTTAAGAACATTGTTTCAGGAATATGAAAACTTAGTTAATGACCAAATATTCGTTGCTGCAGAAAGGATTAAGCATAAGATTGATGAATATGGCTTTAAATTAAATGACAACACAAGATCAATCGAGGATGTCCAAATTATGCAACAAAATAAAATTTCATTTAGAGAAGTAAATACAAAGTAGGCCGGAGCTTTCCAGCTGCCATTACATTCACATTTAATAATCTACTATAACATTTTCCTAGTTACAGTTCTATTATAATATATTGTTTTTTCAATTTAAACCTGTCGGAAAAATGAGGGACTTACAATGGTTTCAACAAAACAAACAAAAACCCCGGATAAAAAGGAGTTAGATAAGCATAGAGTTGCAAGAAAATCGGATGTTGAAAAAGTTTTTGATGTTGAACAAACAGGGGCAAATCCAAGACATCATACTGTGATTTTATCGATGTTGGACTGGATATAGGAGCCATCTGGGACTATGGAGCGTCGAACATAGAAGACGCATTTAACAAACCGTTGCCTAGTGAGATTTCAGGTGGACCAATTGATGTTGTATTCAGTGATGCTCAATTTGGATTGGAGATAGGAATCTCAGCCGGAATTGCAATAAAGAACTTTGGTGGTTCGATTAATAGTTACAACACATGATGAAGATGATTTAATTGAAAATCGTTTGGAATCAAATGATTTGTACAGAATAACAGTTGAAAATGTTATGCTTGAAAAAGAAAAATCAATTTATTCAGGAGAATTATTCCTTTATGATATTTCTACTGGGAAATCTGAACCACTGGATATAAAAGTGGAGAGTGATGTAATTAAGGATAATAAAGGAAATATCATTGGTCCAAATAATCAATGGATTAGTAAGAATTATAAAGAGTTAAAAGAAAGTAATGAAGAAGACTAGCATCATATTAATTGGAATAGTATTTATTTTAATATTATTTGGAGTACCGATGTATATAACATATAAGTGGGGTACATGGAAGCCTTCATTGTACCAAAATTA
>JANQFB010000110.1 GCA_028278085.1 Chitinophagales bacterium | reverse complement strand
TGCAAGTACGGAAGTGTGGATGGATATTACCAATGCCGGCCTGGATACCATCACCGGATTCGATGTATCCTTTACCGTAAACGGTAGCACACCGGTGGTCGAGACTATTGCCGGATCCATTAACCCCGGTCAGACCATCAACTACACCTTCAATAGCAAGGCCTTTTTAAACCAGTCGGGTATGAATAATATCGAAGGCCGGGTCATCGCAACCAATGACGGAGACCCTGCCAATGACACGATGTTTACTGCCATAACCTACAATGACAACCTCCTTACCCTGGATGTTAACGAAGACTTTGAATCCGGCAGCACGGCAGACCTGATGATCTGGAACGCTGTGGATGCTACGGCAGAGGTTTCCAATACTGCCGGTAACAGCAGCAGCTACGGTATACTGATGGAAGGCAGCACTTTCGACACCTGGACCAATGCCGCATCGGAAAATGAGGTTTGGACCATGAATGAAAATCACTCCGGATATGCCTCTGTATGCGTGGATCCGGGAGCTGCTTCGAACCTGAAAATGCGTTTCGACCTGCAGCAGGTTCCAACACCTTTCGGCCAATCCTATCTCTACAACAATTTCAGGGTTATGATCAATGGCGTTCAGCAAGGGAATACCTACCATCCGGATACTTCCCAGGGAGCAACTCCTGAGTTCAACCTCGTGGAATTCGATCTGAACCCCTTCCTTGGCGGACCCATCGATATTTTACTGGAAACCCGGAACAAATATGACGATGCCGGTGTAGATGCCGGAACGGGAGGTCAGGTAACAGTTGGTGACAAAGTGTTGATCGATAATTTCAGTATTTCCGAGCCCAAGGCTCCCACCGCTGGCTTTACGTTCACGACCAACGACCTGGAAGCTTCCTTTACGGACGCCTCTACGGATTTCCCGGATACCTGGTCATGGAATTTCGGTGACGGCAACTCCAGCACCATGAAAGATCCGACACATACCTATGCCGATGCAGGTACCTATAATGTATGTTTGACCGTGGCTAATGCGCAGGGCAATAATAATTCCTGCCAGGATGTAACGGTTACCGCTCCGGTTGTGGGTGCAGTTGCCGATATCAGTGAGGAGGAGATCAGGGTTTATCCGAATCCGACCCGGAACCTGGTCAACCTCGAAATGAACCGGCAAAACAGGGATGCCATAACGGTTGAACTGTACGATGCGCTTGGCGCGTTGCAGTACAGTACGATCTGGACATCCAATAACGCCGATAAACTGGCCATCGATCTTTCTGCTTATCCCAATGGTATTTACCTGCTGAAAGTTAGCGGAGAAGATCTTAGCTATAACAAACAGATCCATGTAAACAAATAGCATGTAACATAGCAGGCGGTCCCTCCTGCTATCCTGATCAAGAAATTCTAAAAGGCCTCCCACGTTGCCCACAAGCATCGGGAGGCCTTTTTATTGGGGAAAATTTGTAATCTGAACGGAAAATTATAATTTTAGTGTCATTGATCTTCTAAAACCCAAAAAGTCCCCGTCATGAAAGCTTGTTATTTACTGTTTTGCCTATTGCTATTAAATCTATCCGGCTACGCACAATCGTATTATTATTTCGAGACCACAGGTTCCGATCCGGGCTTTGTATTCAACGACCCGAATATGAATGAAATACTCACGGAACCTGCCGGAGATACCTTGTCTGCAGCACAGATCCTGCCCTTTCCCTTCAACTTCTATGGCAGCCCCGTAACTGCCTACAAGGCCAGTGATAACGGCTATATCACTTTCGATACCTCTCAAACGGTCAGCTATGCCGTAAATGACAGCCCTCCCACGGCAGGCATGCCCAATCATGCGATCTATGCCTTCTGGATGGATCTCGGTTTGATCGTAGGCGCCGGCGCACCCGACAGGGTCGTGAACTGGACCTATGGCACAGCGCCCAACCGGGTACATGTCGTCGAATGGTTTTCCGTAACCTCCGTTGCAGCCGGAGCCGGATTCCTGTATGCGGTTATCCTCATCCATGAAGACGGCAACCTGCAGATCATTCATAATTATGCCAATTCGACCAATACCAGCGCTACTGTCGGTGTAGAAAATATCGACGGGACCGATGCTACCCTGGTCGCTGGGTCTCCCAATATGACGATGGGTTTGTTGAATGATTTTAGCAATGACGATATCGTTTACAATTTCATTCACGGTACCCAACCGGATTTCGATGCTGTTGTAGACAGCACCGGAGTGATCACCGGTTTTCCGGTCGCACCCCTGAGGCATGTACAGGCCTGGAATGGCTTTGCGGGAAGGATCTTCAATGTTGGAAAAAACGACTTGACGAATGTTAAATTACACGTTCAGATCACCAACCAGGGCAATGTGGTATTTGAAGATTCCAGCGCCAGCATTTCCACCATATTAGCCGGTGAAAACGCCGTTGCCACGACCACGAACAGCTACACCCCCACCGACACCGGGACGCATTTTATCCACCATTTTGCCAAAGCCGCTGAAGCAGATGGCGATCCGACCAACGATACCGCAGTGATCAACCTGGTAGTATCCGACTCCAGCTATGCTCGTGATAACGGTGTAGCGAATAATCCTTTGGGCGTTGGAGCCGGCTTATTCGGTGCCATGGGACAGTTGTTCGAATTATTGGCTAACGATACCCTGTCGTCTATAACTGCCTTCTTAATGGCCCCGGTACTCGGTGATTCCATGACCTTTAGTATATACAATTATAACGGCAGTTTCCCCGATAGTCAGCCCATGGTTACCAGTAATCTTATTATGGTAGCGGATACCAATCCTCATTTCGTCACCGGCATGTTCGATCCTCCTGTAGCCCTAACCCCGGGTAACTACCTGATGGCGCTTAACGAATCTTACACCAATGTTGCCGGGATCGCTGTTTCGTTGGGCATTTTCACACCCCGGACTGTTTTCGTTACCTGGACCGGCCAGCCATGGATACCCGTGGATACTTTACCCAATTCAACACTGCACCGCCCCTATATGTTACGGGCCAACTTCCGGCGGGGCGGCGTGGTCATCGATCCTTGTGCGGATCCTTTGGTCGTGCAGGTGATCAGTATTGATTCGGCGACTACCGGAATGTCAGATGGGTCTATCAGCATCCAGGTAACCGGGGGTACGCCACCCTATCAATACGGATGGAATCCCGGATCCGGAACCGATGTCATTTCCGACATACCTGCCGGAACCTATAACCTTGTTGTTACCGATTCCAATGGCTGTACGGTCGACGAAGTGTTTACCGTACCGGAAAAAAGCCCTCATTTAGATTATGCGAATTTCTCACACCATACGCCACATATTAACGTTTATCCCAACCCATCGGACGGAAGTCTGAGGGTAACCGGTAATATCGATCCGGGGTCCGATGTGCTCCTGGAAGTTTTCGATCTTACCGGCAGAACGGTTTACCGGGAGAATCTTTCGGGTCATTCGGGTATTAACTACCAGATCGATCTGAATACGGTCGGTCCGGGCGCCTATTTCATACGATTGAAAGCCAAAAACCTGAGTCATTACCAAAGGTTTTCCATCGTGGAATAAGCTCCCGAATAGTTCACCTGGGAAAAATTGGGTTAATTCTTTGCTATAACCAAGGAATTAACGCATAATTTATTTTTTTGTCACATGTAAACGTGGTATCTTTGTGGTCTTTTTGTTAGATACTTGCTAATAATTATTGTGAATGGTGTAATGTGTCCCCTGGCAATTCGGGACCATTGTTCGAGCAAGCAAGCATTCAGCGCTGGTAACCGGATCCTCCGGGATCTCTCCTGTTTGAATGGGATCGGAAGTTAAGACTGGCGGCTGACAATTGCCGATCGAACCATTATACTTGATCAACGAGGAAAATTCTATACCAATGAAAAATCAAAAATTACTTTTTGCATTAACTATTACCGGCTGCTTATGGGCTGGTGTAAATAGCCAGGCACAGGTTATTTACAGTGAAGATTTCCAGGGCGGCATGCCTGGTTCGATTACTTTGATCAATAATGACGGGCTGACCCCTGCGACAAATGTGGCTTATGTTGACGATGCCTGGGTTGTCAGAGATAACTTTGATGAAACCGGCGATTCCGTCGCGGCCAGCACTTCCTGGTATACACCTGCAGGAACGGCGGATGACTGGTTGATCACCCCGGCCATAAACCTGGGTACCAACAGTATCCTGACCTGGGATATTAAAGCCCAGGATCCTTCCTACCCGGATGGATATGAAGTCAGGATCTCTACCTCGACGCCTACGATAGCAAATTTCAATGCCAATGCGGCGCTTTTCAGCACCGCTGGGGAGGTAACCACCTGGACAACCAGGAGCGTCGACCTCGCGGTTGCCGGATATGCAAGCCAGACGGTATACATTGCTTTCCGGAATAATTCCACCGACCAGTTCTTACTTTTATTGGATGATATTGAAGTCCGGAATGCCTTTGCTTTCGATGCCGAGGTATTGGGTTTCGCAGCGCCACGCGACGGATGCGACCTGACAGCGAATGAAGATGTTACCATTGGCATTACCAACGTTGGCTTAAATGCACTGACAGGCTTTAATGTCGGTTACATTCTCAACGGCGGACAGCCGGTAGTCGAGAATGTCGGAGCCCTGAGTATCGCCCCGGGAGATACCGCAGATTATACCTTTACCCAGCAAGCCGACCTGACGGGACAGGCTTCCAATACAATATTTGCCTATTCCGCACATGCCAGCGATCCCAACCAGGATAACGATACGGCTGGGATCACCATCGATGAGTACAAGCATAGTTTCCCTCCGGATTATGTCACCAGCTTTGAGAACGGGGACCCGGATTTTGTAGGATGGTTATTGGACGACGTCAATGCCGACGATAATGAATGGTTCTTCGCGGTAAATGTGGCCAATACCGGCAACAACATGATGGCCTGCGAGGTGAATCCCGACAACGCTACGGTGGCGGATGATTGGTTATTCAGCAAATGTTTCGACATGCAATCGGGCGTTAATTATGAAGTATCGTATTGGTTCCGGTCTTTCAATCAAAATCCGGTAGGATCCGAAAACTCACAAACCATGGATATCTGGTTCGGAACCGACCAGGATCCGGCTAATATGACCACTTTTATCACCAGCCACACCTTTGACGACAGTACCAATTATTCCTTCTCTTCCTCCAATTTCGGTGTACCTTCGAACGGAACGTATTATATCGGCTTTCATGTCAATACACCGGCAACCGACGATACCAGCTTTGTATTGCTGGATGATTTTGCCGTCCGGCCGGTACAGACCTTCGATGCCGACCTGACCGGCGTGTTCTTCCCGGATGAATACCGTTTTATTCCCATTAACCACGTACAACAGCTAACCCTGGGTGGCATTATTACCAACGACGGATCCGGAACGATCACCGGCGCAAAAATAAATTTCGATATCGACCGGTCGGGCAGTTCCGTATTTTCTTCTTCTTCCAATGATACCACTTTAACTGCAGGTAATAGTGCCGTCAGGATGAGCCAAACCAATTACACGCCTAACGATACCGGACTGCACGAGATCGGCTATGCTACGCAGATCGACCAAACAGATGGAGACCCTTCCAACGATTCCATCAGCTACCAGATCCGGGTAACGGAAAACATTTATTGCCGGACCAATACTGTTCCGACTTCAGGCGTTTGGGCCGGAGCCGGCACGGCATATATTACCGGTACCAAGTATGACCTGCTGATCCAGGATACGGTAGACCTGATCTCCGGATGGGTGAGGTCCAATACACCCGTAGGTGCGACCATTTATGCCAGTATCTACGGATGGGACGGCGTCAATGACCAGCCCACGACCCGTATTGCCAGGTCCAATGAATATACAATTCAGGCCGGTGATCCGGGAAGTTTTGTAAGCTTACCGGTCGATTCGGGATCACCGATCCTCGC
>JANQFB010000100.1 GCA_028278085.1 Chitinophagales bacterium | reverse complement strand
GTTTCAAGGGTCCCCTTGGAACATGGGAGCTGCGGAGACATCCCAGTTCCGGTCGTTGGAGGTAGCCGGTACAATGGTTAACAAAAAAGCTGGCGCCTGCCGGTAAGCTATAAACATATTAAACATTTAAAAATTAATAGAAGGTTAATATAAAATAATTGAATGGATATGAATAAATGCTTACATTTGAGGACAGAATCACCCAAATCACAGATCCATGAAAAACCTACTCCTTCTCCTCATTTGCCTGTCCTATTCCGCTTATGCTTTCGCTCAGATCCCCAGCGGGTACTATGATAATGCCGAAGGTTTAACCGGAGACGAACTCAAAGACTCCCTGAACAACATCATTTCAGGGCATACCGAATATCCCTACACCAGTACGAATACGGATGTTTGGGATATTCTGAAAGCCGCCGATTATGATCCGGATACCACGGACAATGTCATTTTATTTTATACCGGCTGGTCAGTTGACGCCGCCCAGGAATACAACAGCGGTGATGGCTGGACCCGGGAGCATGTGTGGGCCAAACAGCATGGTGACTTCGGAACCACCAAAGGCGCCGGTACCGATTGCCATAACCTGCGCCCTGCCGACGTTTCCGTAAACTCGGCTAAAAACAACCGCTGGTTTAATGAAGCTCCGGATGAATACAAAGATGATTCCGGATATATAGGTTCTGCCGATAGCTCGACCGGATGTTATTGGAGCAGTACCGATTGGTTCTGGGAGCCCCGCGATGAAGTGAAAGGTGATGTGGCCCGGTCGCTGTTTTACATGGCCGTCCGGTATGAAGGAGAAAATTCGGAACCCGACCTCGAAGTTGTAGACACCATCCCTTCCGACAATAATACCACCGAACCGATCCATGCCAAGCTGTCTGCCTTACTACAGTGGCACAATGATGATCCGGTCGATGATTTTGAAAGGAGAAGGCATGACAGTGTTTATGCATATCAAGATAACCGTAATCCTTTTATCGACCACCCGGAATGGGTGTGCGAGATCTGGGGAGGCGTTTGTCTGGCTGCGGGAACCACCGAAACATTCGACAATTTTACGGAAACCACTTCCTATAACACCGGATCGTTCACCGGTGTGGAAGATATCTCCTGGAATTATACGAAATGCAAAGGAAACCCCAAAATTGACGGCAATACCGCTGTGATGGGCAAGGGGTATACACCTGCCGCCGGTATCAAATCCGGCCTGATCCCCGGTGGTTGTTCCACCCTGACGCTTGACTATATGCAGGCCTATTCCACTGCCGTTAACTTTGAAGTGTATGTCAACGGAGATTTAGTGGCGACGATCGATTCGTCCGTGCAAAGTGAAAGTATCCAAACATCGATCACGGTGAATGTCAAAGGAGACTTCGAGGTGGAGATCAAACAAAAGAATACTTCCGCCGGCCAGGTTTCCATCGATAATATCAATTGGGTGCCTTATCAAACCACTACTGTAGAGACCTTTGCCAATTTTTCGGAAGGCTCTTCCTACCAGACCGATACCTTTGTCGGTGTGGATAGCGTGGTCTGGCGATACACCAAAGCCAAAGGAAATGTATCGCTCGATGGCAATGCCGCTACCCTGGGTAAAGGTTATACCCCTTCGGCGGAATTGAAGTGTGATTCCATTGCCGGCGGATGCAGTGAATTGACCATTGATTTCAAACAGCCTTATTCCACCGAGGTCAACTTCGATATTTACGTGAATGCAACGTTGATCGATAATGTCAATTCCTCTACCCAAAATGTAGATACGACCACTGAAACCTATACCGTCGATGAAGGGGGTAATTTTGTGATCAAAATTGTGCAAAAGAATACCTCTGCCGGCCAGGTTACGGTCGATAATATTACCTGGAAAAGCGGCGGCAAACCTGCCGAGGACGGCGATCTTGTCGTGGAAACTTTTGATAACTGTGACGTTGGTGGCACTTATTCCGATGGGAACTTCGTGGGTGAAAACAATAATACCTGGTATTGGGTGGAATCGCGGAATGAATACAACTATGGTATCGACGGAAACGGTTTGATGCTGCGGAGGATCGCCGACAGCAGCCGTATTTATTCCGACGATATCCCGGGAGGCATCGATACCCTGGAATTCGACCTTAAAAAAGCTTATACCAGTTCAGGCGATCGAAAAGTGGAGGTCTTCATCAATGGTACTTCCAAAGGTGAGACCACCGGCTTCGATGATACGGATACCCATTCCTTTTCTTTTACCGGTTTGGCTACCAGCGGTGAGTTCGACCTCGAGATCTTAAATACGACCGCCTACCAGGTGGTGATCGATAATATCCGGTGGACGCCCTATGGCGCTTCCAAACGGACTGATCAGGATACCTTGGTTACCGGTTCCATACGTTGGCAGGTTTATCCTAATCCGGCGGACGATCATATAACCATTGCTTCAACGGGGGCGTCGGTGAACGCATTCGCCGAGGTGGAGATATTCACGCTGACGGGTCAGCAGGTATTGGTTCGGACCATCCCAGCCGACCAAAGATCCACCCTGGACATCTCTCATTTGGAACAAGGCTATTATATTCTAAAGATCCGGGATGAACACAGCAACGAGGCCAGGAAGATGTTGAAGTTGTAGCGGATCGGGATAACGCTTGGCGCCAAAGTATTCCCTTTCTGATCCTTATTGCCTCACATAGGCTCTGTAGTTGTGGGATCAGCATTCTTGAGCTGATATTAAAAGGATTGGCCATCATCTCGATGCAGATACGTTTTAGCTCACGCTGCTCGATGATGCGGTTAAGACCGGGGTTATTTCCATAGTCCATCTGTTCCTCGAATTCTTCGGCGGCATGCTGAGCATCATTTTGTGTATTTTGCCAAAGGGTATAGGCATTGTTGTAAGCATCCAGGAGCTGCTGGTAAGCGTTGGTTTGCCATTGCTGGAAGGCAGAAGTTTTAAGCTTGCACACGATGGTATAATTGATCCGGTAAGTCCCCAGCATCCGGCCTTGAAAATTTACGGGAACTTGCGGGGAAATGGGCGATGCAAATGCAACGCCCTGGGCAATAGCCGGATTTCCAATGGTACCTATAAAAGGGTTGAATCAGGTCTGCAAAAAGTTGGTTTGCATGTTTCCCGTTGACTCCGAAACGCCTTCGATATCATAACTGAAAAATGCAGGTTGAGCGGCTCCGGTAGAGCGATAAGTGCCTTCATAACTCCCATATACACTTACGGTTTCATAATCTGAATTGATATTTACCACATCATTGGGCGGTTGCGGTTCAGAGAATACATTCTGATTATGTTGGTGAGAAGAAGGGGCGTCAAATTGTTTTACTTCCGTTATTTCTTCGGAAAACGGCGGGTTGATCGTTATCCCATAAGCCGTGGCGATGCCGCTATAATTAATGCTGTCCAAATCGCCCGGTCCCATGATATTCATGGATCCCAGCGTTGGTGGTGGTGGGTTGGCGTCATCACTGCCACTGCTGGCGGAATGCTGATTTTTCTTGATTTTCTACTCACAACTAACTAAAAAAAAGCGAAGCAATTCTAATGCTGCTATTACTCCTAGATTTTAACTACCTTTGCAGAAATCTTTCTTAGAGGACATACTGTCCAGGTTTCAATTCTTTCCCAAAGGATATTAATCCGTACATTCTGATCCCACTAAGTTCACTGCGACCCAACTGTTTGTAATCTGGTATAGTTAGATATTACGCTGTACGATCGATATTAAGAAACATCCAACACCTTGCGTCCTTAGCGATCTGTTTCCTTTGATACTTAAACACGTTTACAATTTCCGGTTAGCGCAAAACCGGTTATACTCACAACAATACTCTGAATAACACTGTATTAAACAATTATAATTATGCAACAAGCCATAACAACAAAAAGACGTCATAACGAATCAAAAACAAAACGCCCACATCGTAAAAAACAAAGCCATGCACGTGGCCGCAAAGGCCGTCAAGTTTCCAGGCTTGATCCGGAACTGCTTATCAAAAAAGCATCGCTTACAAATGAGCAACCTTACCTGTCTGACCGAATGATTGAGGATCTACCGATACACCCGGCCTTGAAACAACGGCTCCTGAAAAAAGGCTTTGAACGTCCGACAGAAATCCAGGACAGATCGCTTGAAACGCTGGTAAGTGGTCGTGACTTACTAGGTATTGCAAGTACCGGTACTGGAAAAACGGCAGCATTTTTGGTGCCGATCATCCAGCAACTCCTTCAACAAAAACGAAAGCCCTTTGCCCTGGTGATTGTGCCCACTCGTGAATTGGCGCTTCAAATTGATCTCGAGTTCCGAAGCATTACAAAAGGTTTGGGCCTTTACAGCGCATGTTTCATTGGAGGAACCAATATCAATAAAGATATTCAAACCTTGAAACGGGCAAGCCATTTGGTCATTGCCACTCCCGGCAGGTTGCTCGATCTTGTAGATCGCAGGATGATCGACCTGACGAAATTTAATACCCTGGTACTGGATGAATTTGACCGTATGCTGGATATGGGCTTTATTAAAGATGTGGAAAGAATCATCAATAGTATGCCCCACAGAAAGCAAACCATGCTATTCT
Organism: Chitinophagales bacterium; assembly: GCA_028278085.1. Classification (GTDB taxonomy): domain Bacteria; phylum Bacteroidota; class Bacteroidia; order Chitinophagales; family JANQFB01; genus JANQFB01. The sequence goes on along the minus strand of JANQFB010000100.1, from coordinate 8,448 downwards.
CCGCAACCTACGATAAAAAGCAAAGCCACCTGATCAACACCATTCTCCATAATCCTGAAACGGTTAAAGTCAGCGAGGGAGATAGTTCCGGAGACCATATCGAACAAGATATCATAAAGGTTAGGGATGGTGAAAATAAATTTCAAATACTGCTGAAGATGATGTCGGAAGACGAATTCGAAAAAGTATTGGTATTCGAAGAAACAAAGCACCGTGCAAGCCGTTTGTGCAAAAAGCTGAACCGGGCCGGAATCCGGTCGGAGGACATTCATAGCAATAAAAGCCAAAATGCCCGTCAGCGTGCTTTGAAGGCATTTAAACAAGGAAGGATCACTGTACTGGTCGCTACGGATGTGGCTGCCAGAGGAATTGATGTTTTAGATATAACCCATGTTATCAATTACCAGTTGCCAATGACTTTGGATAGCTATATCCACCGCATCGGCAGAACAGGTAGGGCCGGTAAACACGGGCAGGCCATAACCTTTGTCGATTAATACAGCGTTTGAACATTCCGCGCCTTTTTCTACAAGGGGGGGAGGTAATCTATTGCTTTTTTACATTCACTGCATTCATTCCTTTATCTCCTTTCTCCAGTTGAAAGGATACTTCGTTGTTTTCTGTCACTTCTTCCTGGCAATTATTGATATGGAAAAAGTATTTCTCCTTCGTTAAGGCATCTATGATAAAGCCATAACCCTTGGCATCATTATAAAACGAAACTTTTCCGCTTCTTTCGCCGGAATCTGTTTTTGTTGTTTCTTTTTTGGGTATGCCTACTTCGATGCTTGCCGCATCCACTTTTTGTTTTTTGGCCGGATCAGGAGGTGTATCCGTAATGTTCCCAAATTCATCCACATAAGCGATCATATCGTCTTTATTACCCTCTTGTGCCTCCGATTTCCGGTTTTCTTTCTTACGTTGCTTTTCCAGCTTCTTTTTTTGTTTCTTTTTTTCTCTTTCTTTTTTATTAAAACTTTCCTGACCCATATTTAATAGTTTTTGTAAATGTACTTAAAAATAACACTTTGTTTTGGTGAAGTATGCAAATTCAAATTGAATATATTCAAGTCATTCATGATCCACATGGCCATATCCATCCGATCAAATTCAAACCCTTTGATGGTATGATCCGGTCTTCGGGCAAACTGGTGCAAATACAGTGTACTACAAAAAAATGGATGGTTTCCATACATGAATTGATAGAAAAAGCCCTTCTACTGGCTTATTGATCCTACGAAAAACACCATTAATTTAAGCAATCGATTCAATTCTTTTGAGAAAAGAAATTCAGCGCAATAGATTCTTGAAATATATTATATTGTTTTTGCAGTTTAAATTTTTTGCATTATTTTGTTGCAGGATAACTGAAAATTATGCGCTCCTATTGTTAAAAGATTCAATTTTTAATATGTTGCTGGATTTGCATATGCACAGCTATTATTCGGTCGATGGGAAAGGAAGTTTAGACAGGTTTATCCAAAATTTACATCATGTACCCATACAATTTTGTTCGCTTACCGACCACAATACACAAGCGCATCATGAAGCCTTACATAAATTAACAAAAGCATTTCCTGAGATTGGTGGTAAGCTAATTTATGGAATTGAACTGAGTTGCCAGCATTCAGAATTTCCTACTAATGAAATTCATATCTTGGCTTATTGGAAAAACAAAGAAGCGCCTGCATCCTTTAGTGGCTTAAACCAGTTGATTGAAAACATACAGGATACGAGCCAAAGGCGTTTTGACATGCTATTGGAAAACTTCGATCAACGAAATGATATTTTAAGTTATTGGGAAAAATATAAAAGAGAAATATTACACCCATCTATCCGTCGACACCCCTTTATTCTTACGCTATATAACCGTAGTTTGACAGGCTCTCAATTTGATCATTTTCGCAACAAAAGAAAGTCGCTCCTGAATGAATTGATCCTTAAAAATGATGGCTTATCTTATCCGGCTCCATCGGAGGTCATCCATACCATCAAGAATGCAGCAGGAGTTTCCATATTAGCCCACCCATTAAGGTATAATTTTGAACAGGCACAACTCATTGCTTTGATCGAAGAGTTTAAAAACTTTGGTTTAGAAGGTTTGGAGGTGAATGATTTTGAAGTCCAACAGTATTGTGAGAGATTTGAATTAGTGGCGACCAAAGGCAGTGATAACCACAACCTGGACAATTTTGGCACATTATCTCATTTGAACGATCTCCAAGAACATTTTAACCCATATGCCTTTCTGGCCTTATTGAATGCTAATAGTTAAATACAAATCATGCGTGGGAAGCCACCGATAGACATCAATACCACTACGCTTGAGCATCTCAATCAAAGCGAATTTTCAGATTTGCTGTCATTCGTTTTTAGTCACACATTCGCAAGGTCATCTATGCTCTCTATTAATTGGATCAAGTCAACTAAGTATGGAGGATTTGGGCATACCTACTTTTCCTTAACCTCCATTCCCATCGTTCCTAATGAGTTCAGGATAGGTATCGATATTATACAGTTCAATAATAGAATTTCCGGGTTCGATGAACTCAAGGAAATCATCCTCCAAACTTGTGTTTCCAGTGTTGATCGGATCCTCATTGTCTCCAACTCCGAATTTGATCAAACGATTTCAGGCTCTTTACAAATGTTTGGGGACAAATTGAATATACCAATTTGTATAGTAGATGGACCGATGATTTTGAAAATGTTCAAAGGTATTGTCGAGCCAAAAAGCTTGAAAACCATATTTCCCCCCTCACATATTAATGTTGAAGTTGGTATAACCAATACACCCGAAATTCCCGAAGCCATATCCAGAGGGGAATTATATGTAAACTATGATGATATTCCATATATAACTATAGTCCTTAGTACGGATTCGAGGATACTGCTTCCTGTTAAATTGTTGGTAAAGTCAAAATTACTGCAGGCCGACATTACCATCAATACTGCCGTAAATAACCATTCTCGAGTTTTTCATAGTATACCTATTTCCAATGTCAAGCAAGAGTTGATAGATATCAATAGTTCGTTTGAATTTACTTCGGACTCTATTTATCCAACTTCCTTTGACGTTGAATGTCATGGCACGATCAGGTTTAAACCTGTATACATACATCCGATCACAATAACTTCACAAATGAGTGTAATTCAAAATCTAAAAAAGGCCGAAAATAAGTGGTTGACTAATGGTGATCCACAATTTGTTCTTCTATTATCATTCCCTGGGATTGGGAAGAGTTTTCAGTTAAATGAGAGCAGGATCAGAATTATCGGGAAAGGTGTATCTGTTTTACACATCAGTGCAGATGTGACCCAAACTGCAGATGCACTTTTTAATAAGATCGTAAGCTTTATTTTTCCTAACAGAATTAACGAAGAAGTAGAGCTAAATGTAGAAAAGCTTGAAATGAAGAAATTCCTTCGTTTAGCAAAATATTCAGAAGAAGAGATCGATCATCTGACCAACCTGATCTTTTATCCAAAAAAATTTAAAAAGAAAAATGTCATCAATGATTCTCACGCAAACTTATTGGCAGCTATCATTATAAACTATATCAAAGACTATAAATTGTCCATCATAGTGGATGATATTACCAAATTGGATCCTACCGCTAAAATAATCCTGTTTCGAATTCAAACCATATTATATCATGGTAGGCACAACAACATATTTATGTTGCTTTCGGCAAGGGTGACTTCTGAAAACCAGATCAATGACTATCGGGAAAATCACCCAACCTTTGAAACGTTGGTTTTACCTAAGCCCGATACACAAGATGCTTTGCAAATGCTGAAAAGCACTTTACCCAATGTAGACCCAAAGATCCTGAGTGAATTTATCCTACCCCAGATCCCAAAGACGCCGTTTGCATTAAAAGAAGCGGTAGCCTTTTTGGAAGAAGAAGAAGTGATTGAGCGGATATCCTCAAAGGGACAATTTCGATTACTCAAAGATACCGGTTTGTTGAAGAAGATAAAGAGTGACAAATTGAGTAATGCCACCATTCATCGATATGGGAAAATAATCAAAAAATTCAAGCGTCAACAAAAAGATTGGTTAGATGATTTTTTGTTGGCTGGAGCTATTTTAGGTAGAAGGTTCAGCATAAGTTTTATTGCTAAGGCATTAAACCTATCCGACCAACAGCTTTCTGCTAAAATAATCACCATACTGCTCAACAAAGATATTTTGAGCTTATCCTCGAACATGGTATCTTACCTTGAATTCAGCCATGATCTGATTCGGGATGCTATTCTGGATTATAATCAGCCAGGAAGAAAAGCAGCCGCTTCATTAATCGCATCAAAACTCAGTGGTGCAGTAAACAGCGATCAATACGCTGGTAATCTGAGCGAATATACAGAGGGAATTATCGAGGTTTTATCAGGGAACCTGGAGCGTGGAAAAGATCGCTTTGGTTCATTTGCAGTAAAATGTTCACAAGAAGGCAAGCAACTTGACGCGGGTTATGCGCATTTAATGCTTATACAATTAATGAGCCCCACCCATTTTTATGATATTCAACATAATACCAGGCTATGGCAATTGATCTTTTGGGATAGCGCATTGGAGAAACTTTATGTACCCAATTTAAATATTGTATTAATCCAGCCCGAATTGCTTTTGAAATTATGTGAATGTTTAGAATGTTTTATTACTGCAGGTTTGGGAATTGAAGTAGGGCTGGAATACCTTATAACAGAGGCAAGAGTGCTCGCCGAACAAGTTGCAGATAAGGTATTGCAAGCCAAAGTAGAATATATTTATGGTAGGATATTGTTCGAATCGAAGGACGATTTTATCAAGTCCCTGGATTATCATACCTATGCCTACAAAGCCCTGATCCATGATGAACAAAACCAGGACTTGGTCATTAAGAATCTATCCAGAATGTTTTTGTGCCAAAGACAACTTGGTAAAGTAGAAGAAGCTAAGGAAACTTTAACTGTCTTTAAAAACTATATATCAGGCGACCAAGTTTTAAAAGCCAAGTTAATAACATATCAAGGGTATTTGTTGTTCTATAGTGACTTGCGTACTTGTTATGCCAATTGGGTTAAAGCATTGGATCTAGTTGATAAACAAAAAGATCTGGACCGGATCGTCCAGTATTCCATTGGCTCAGGATATGCTGCACTATTATTGGACGATCTCGATAAAAGCGCCGAGTTGTTAGCAAAAGCAGAGCAACTCATCAATAAGCTTCAACGCTATTCGAATAAAGTGCGGCTACTACTCAATAAGAGTTGTTTATTGTTAATTAAACAAGAATATAGGAATGCCATCGAGTGTATCCGGGATGGTGAATTCCTTGCCCTGAAGTATGGTGTATTCAGAAGGTTGTGGAGAGTTGAAGCCATGCGTGCAACATGTGAGGAACTAATGGGTAATATGGACAGTTCTTATGAATATGATATACGGGTCATGAAAAATTTATTAGCAAGAATAGAATCAGAAAAACATTTAGGCGAAGAAGCCCCCTGGATCAAACAACGACATGTGCTACCAGTGATCAACATGTTATTACGAGGGCATGATAGCTTGTTGAATGATATTCCAGTAGAACAGTTACAAAAAGTGAAATCATTTATCCCTTTGATCAAAAGAAAAAAAAGTGCAGCACTTCCTAATGAGTTAGCTTATCATATCAAGGAAGTTAAAAATGGAGTTTATCGGGCTATTGTTACCGAATAACTGATTTGCTGTTCAGTACCATAACTGCTTCATGGATAGATATAAATATCGTCCTAATGGAAGTCCAGTCATACGTTTGACCTCTTAAATATCTTGTTAAATATTCTGTGCAGGCAAGGGCATATAGCCAGCAAACAAGCAGGATCTTATCCTCTTGGTCATTTACCCGATCTTCAATATGTTCTATGGCTTCCATCACACTCCCATAAGTCGAACCCATCTTATTTTTAAAGAGCCAAATAGCAATGTCATAAGGGCCACATCTGTATCCGGCAGTTTCCCAATCGCAAACCAATAATTCTTCCCCGGAAGTTATAAAATGCTCTTCTTTGATGTCGCCGTGTGAAAGTTTAGGAACAGCAGGAATTATGGTGAATGAATTTAATATCAACTCAATCGACATGGTCATTTGTTCTTCAATCTTGGTGGGTAATGGGAACAAACGTTTCTTTAGGGAATTCCGCAAGTTAAGCAGGCAAACTTGGGGGTGTGCCTCTATATAGGTTGGGTGATTACCTTCCAGGATCGAATTAATTTTTAAAGCAGCCCGATAGTAGTCACCAATGTTTTCTTCAGAAGGATGATGAATGAGTTGTGCCAACTTCACATTATGTTGGTTTATATCTTCATCGGATAACAAGTAATCTCCAAACCGTTGAAGCTTTTCTATAAACAATAAGATACCCGAAAAATGGATTGGTTCGGTGGAATTGGGAGGGGTATGCCATTCCGAAATAATGACCCCAAGCTCATTTAAAACATGCATTATGTTAGGTGATAATTTTGATTCAGATAGTTTTACACATTTATTGATGTTACTGGTTTTTCGGGATGAACAGATAAACTCCTCCGGGATGGTTAAAAAAGAAGAGTTGAATGAGGGTCTATCATTGAAGAATTTTAAATGATAATAGTTATTGTTTATTTCGATCTTATAAGAAAAGTGACTGTTGCCTGATACATTTAATGCTAACTTCAGCTTGATCCCCAATTCATTCTCGATTAAAGGCTTCAGATATTCAATAAACAGACCCTGATATTCATGTTGAGGCGAAGTGTTTTGATAGGGTTTGAATTGACCACAGATGGCCTTGTGTAATGGGTCATAAATTTTAGGTAGACTGAATTTAGTTTTTGCCCAGAAGGCTGCATGCCCACCTTCGAAGTATGCAATATGAGGGTTTCTTAAATAACCGACGATGATCGCAGCGAGTTGTAAAGAGTCTTCCGGAGCGAAGAATTTGCCAGTTACACATGGAATGATACTATCCTTTAATCCCCCGGTTTCTGCTGCAATCACCGGACAACCACAGGCCATTGCTTCCGGAGCAACCATTCCGAATTGCTCAAAATAAGAGGGAACAATGGTTAAAAAACTTCTCGAATAAATTTCAGATAATCCCTCCGGACTTAAATGCCCCCAGATCTCAACCAAGCCCTTGGCATGCATTTCATCCAGATGAGATATGGACTCGATCAAATGTTTTAACTGTGTTGTGTCTTCCTTGTCTCCTCCAACAAACCACAATTTTAAGGTAGGAATATTCCATAACGTATTAAGGATACGAATGGATTCAAGAAGTGTGGTCAAACCTTTCCTGAAACTTCTCAATCGACCTACGAAAGTAATCACCTTCGGATCCCGGTCGCTTGAAGAAGATATTGGTGTCAATTCCATAGTTTATCACCGTAACTTTTTGTTCATCTATGCCATCATATTCTTCCAGTAATTCTTGCCTTTCTTGCCTTGAACCGCAAAAAATATATTTTGCATCATGAAAAGTGAGTTGTTCAAAAGCTCTCCACTCTTCATTGATCTTTCTTGTACCTTCTCCACCATTTAGGCGACTGGCACTAAGTGCCAAGACTAGGTGAAGATGTTCGCCTGGATATTGTTTTCGGACTCTTCTAACCAATTCTCCGGAAAGCCAATTGTAGCTTAAGTAGGTTATGTGGGGATCTTTTGGCAAGGTGTCGAGAATGGCATAGAAGTTGTCCTCCAATTCTTGAATATGTTTGCCCAATTCGTAATAGGTAACTTTTTGTTTTGGCCCCCCCTTGATCCGGTACAGCTTGCATTTCGGACCAAGTTGCTTCATTCCTTCCTGCTCTTCAGAAAGGCATCTTGTAACAAAAATTATAGGAAGGCCTGCTCGAACCAAATAACGCCCGATATTCCCAATGGCCGTATGGCTCCCGCCATACGCTCCATGACCAGCAGGTGCAAATGGGTCATCTGAAATGGTACAAATAATAACCAGCGGTTGCAACATAATTTTCAGTTATCCTGCACTCAATTCACACATCCGCTGTTATTCATCTTCAAAAAATCACAATGGAATGAATGAGATTTGGCTAGAAACTGTGGTGCAAAGGGAAGGTACAACTAAAAATTTACATGTGTTCTAGTGGTATCTATTGATAAAGGTCGTCTGTAAAGCTGGTAAACTACCAAAATATTGCTTTATACAGCAGCAAGATTTTGCCAATAACTGTTAGATGGTCATTTGACCATATTGATTTGAATAATATAGTGTGAGTCGTCTCCGGGTTTATGGTATATCTCTTTCTCCTGAGTTGAATATAACCACCCACCATGAACCCGTATTAAGATCTTATAATGTCCGTCCGCGTCCTTGGGTTGAAAATGAAACCTGCAATGTCCATGGCGGGTGGATTCCATTCTTTCATCTGTTACATTGAAGTATTGTTTTTTGGCCCCTTGCTGATATACCACAAAATCAACC
>JANQFB010000096.1 GCA_028278085.1 Chitinophagales bacterium | reverse complement strand
GAGGGTTGACCTGGCACCAACCACGATATCGTAGGAGCCTTCCAATACTTTATGCCAGATCTCCACCCGTTCGTTATTGCTGAACTTGGAATGGTAGATCCCGATCCGCTTGCCGAATACTTTGCGCAGCCGTAATATGATCTGTGCCGTTAAGGCGATCTCCGGCAGCAAATAAAGTACCTGTTTGCCCTGGGATAATTGTTCCTCCATTAAGCGGATGTAGATCTCGGTTTTCCCGCTGCCTGTTACGCCATGCAGCAAACAGGCCGGATGTCTCGTAAATTCCGCTTTGATGGCCTTCAGGGCATTTTCCTGGGCAGGGCTTAGCTCAAATGGGATCGAAGCGCCCTGGGGACCGTCCTCCAGGCGGCTGACGGATAGGGAATAAGAGGTAAGCAGGCCTTTTTTTTCCAGTTGCGCATAAATATTGGCGCTGGCGCCGACATAATGCAACAGGCTGGCCTTGGGTACCTGGGGTAATTTGTTAGATAAATGGATATATGCCATCAGCAATTCCAGTTGCCGGGGGGCGGCGCGTAACGCATCAAAGGCCGCTTCCTGTTGTTCCTTATCCAGGAATTGAGGGCCGGCTTTCACATAGGATTGGAGCTTGGGTTTATACCGGTCTTTCAATTCTTCCTTTACAAATGCTACCTGGTGCTGCAGGAGGGATTGAATAACGGGATAAACCGTTTTCTTATCTAAGATCGCCTGTACATCATCGATGCTTAATTCTTTCCGCAGGCTCAAGGCCTCGGCCAGCATATATTCCTCGTTATTAAGATCTGAAAAATCCTCCCCAAAGGCAGGATTCAGGATGAGCTTGGTTTCACTGGCTAATTTCAGCGCAGTCGGTAAGGCCGCCAGCATCACTTCCCCGATCTTACAGCAATAATAACCCGCCATCCATTGCCATAATTTTAATTGCGTGATCGTGAGAACCGGTTTTTCATCCAGTATGCAAATGATCGGCTTGGGGCTGAGGCGCTCCGGCTTTTGATCATGTATGCTTTCGATAATGGCCGAATAAACCTTTCTTTTGCCGAATTGTACCACGACCCGCTTGCCAACTGCTGCATCAGCGACCATGTCCCCCGGTACCGCATAAGTATAGGTCTGTGGGATCGCCAGCGGCAAAACTACGTTTACAAAACAATCAGGGTCGGTTTCAGGGAACATCGGCTATCCGGGTTGCTTTTATACCATGCCCAATTTACTGGAATAATTTTATTTAGCGACCAGCCGTTTTACAGACACCCTCCCTCCGAATATATGCTGAATAATTAAATGCATAAATAATTAATTTATAATATTATTTGATTTTAGCCCTGCTCCTTTAGGTTTCGTCCCTGAATTCTTCGGATTCATCACAAATTAAAAGGTAAAAGTAACAATCAGTCACTTTTGACGTCTTATGATAAATGAATTAATACTATTATACATTTTATCAATTAAACGAATGGTTGCAAATATGAATTCAAAAACGAACCGGAAGAGCACCCCCACCCCAAACACTCTCATCTTTTCACTACTGATCTTTCTACTTTTTTTCACCATAAACCTGGGCTTTGCCGGCCCACCTGATCCCTTCGATAAATTCGCACCTCCGGGTAACCGCACGGAGGGTATTATCGCCGGTGATGTCGATATTGAATTTGATTTTACCGTGAGTGGTCCGGGAAGCCCGATCAAGGAGATCATCGTCAAGCTGGTGAACCAGCAAACCGGTATCATTGTTACCCAGAAGAGCTATGGCCCGGATTTTGAATTTAAAGTACGAAACCTTACACCAGGGATCTATACGGTAGATGCGGATATTTCATCCATGACCTCCGACACTTGTCACCCGGTGGTGGTGAAGCTTTCGCCGCGGAATAATGTCGTTTCGAATGTGAAATTGAAGGTAACCGTAACGAAATAATCCCCACGGATTACCGTAATCCTTTTGATTGACAAAAATTTGACGGGTGAGTTTATTGACCCATCCCTGCACCCTTCCGGAGGAAGGGATATAAGGTGTCAAATTTTTGTCAATTGTTCGTGACTTGAGATGACCTCTTCATTTTTTGCGAACGGCCCTCCCACAACACATTTTACCGTACTTGATCACCCACCGGCAATTAGAGCGCCATTGATTTTATTCTTATATTTAGCCCACATTGCAACCTAACGTATCCTGGTTAATATGGGAATGTTTACTGCTTGGTGCATTTTTCGGATTGGGCGAAAAAATAATTTAAGTATAAGGGATTACCTATTAAAAAGGGTGAAGTACCCATCAATCGCCAGGGTGGTGTGGATCCTGATCTTGACCGGGATAGTTTTCACAGGATCCGCTCAACAGATCAATTTCCGGAACTACAATGTGGAGGATGGATTGATCCAATCCTATGTCCTTTGCATTTCCCAGGATCAGAAGGGCTATTTATGGTTTGGCACTGCCGATGGTCTGTCGAAATTCGACGGTCATGGTTTTACCAACTACAACAAAAAGGACGGGCTGGCCCATAATTATACGATCTCCAGCATGATCGATAATGAGGGACGCCTGTGGTTCGGTCATAAATACGGTCAGATAACCATCTACAACCCCGAAGAGGATTTGTTTGAAGAAGCGGCCTTTTTCAAGGAGAAAACCGCCCGGGATATCGACGAATTATTTCAATCGGCTGATCAAACCGTTTGGATCGGTACCCGTGGCGACGGTATCTGGCGTTTTGACGGTGATGAGGTAAAACACGACCTCGACGGACATATGATCTGGACCATCAACCAGGATCGATCGGGCAGGGTATGGTTGGGTACCAGTCATGGATTGTATGTCTTTGACGATGATTCCTTCATCCAGGTGGCCAACCTTCGGGGTAATAATATCTTCGATATCCTCGAGGATAAAATGGGCAACATCTGGCTGGCCACGCACAGAAATGGGATCTATATAATACCCCAACAGGTGGCCCGTACCCAAAACTATCACCGGATCAAAAATGCCATGAAAAATTTCAACACCGACGACGGGCTTGCCAACAACCAGGTCTTTTCCATGTTGGAAGATTCCAAGGGCAATATTTGGCTGGGTACCATCGGGGGAGGTGTTTCCAAATATATTCCTACCCAGAATGGCAAAAACCTGGACGGTATATTCAAATCCTATAATACCACCAACGGTCTGGCCTACGACCTGGTGTATTATATCTTTGAAGACAAGGAAAAGAATATCTGGTTCGGCACGCAAAATGGAGGCGTTTCCCAATTGCCCCTGAATATCGACCGTTTTGAACTGTACACCAAAAATGAAGGGCTTATCCATTATAATATCTGGGCGATCATGCAAGATTCCAACGGTGATTTTTGGTTCAAGACCGACAAAGGGCTTAGCCGGGCGATCAAATCACCCATCACCGGAAAATTCATCAAATACTACCACTATCTCACCGACAATGAGCTTTACTACCATGAAGCCTCGGCCCTGATCGAAGCCCGCGACCGGACCGTATGGGTCGGAACGGCCATTGGGGCCTGTTATATGAGTCTCGATGATTCGGTCTTCCATTGCCTCGATACCGATGATGGTTTACTGGCCAATGATGTGAAGTCGATCTGTGAAGATGATAAGGGCAACTTGTTGTTTGCCACCTACAAAGGGATATCGGTGTATAATCTGAAGACCAAACGGATAAGCGGCCTGACCATCGAGAATGGTCTGAACAGCAATAGCGTCAATGTATTGTTCAAAGACAATAGCGGCAATATTTGGATCGGCACGGAAAACGGGGGTATTTCCAGGTACGACGGCAAGCAGATCGTATCCCGGCATAAAGAAGACAGCTTATTTTATGAAGTGCAAAGCATTACCCAGGACAACAAGGGTTATATCTGGTTTACCACCCAGGGCGGCGGTATTTACCAGTATGAACCCAACACCCTCAAAATGGTCAATAATTACAGAAGCCCCGATGGCCTGAGCTCCGATAATCCTTATTCCCTGATCTGCGACAATAACAATATCCTCTTCATCGGTACCAGCTCCGGTATCGATAAGCTCGATCCGAGAACAGGCATCTTCAAACATTATGGTCTGCAGGAAGGTTACCTGGGTATCGAAAATAACAAGAATGCCATTCATAAAGATAATGAAGGCAATCTGTGGTTCGGAACAGTGAGAGGGGTGATCAAATATATCCCTTCCAAAGATATTATGAACATGAACCCGCCCTTTACCTATATCAAAAATATCCGGGTGGATTATAATGTTGCTCCCTTTCCGGAAAATAATGAGTTTTCTCCCAATGTAAAATTTATCACCTTCGATTTTGTAGCCCTTAGCTTCACCAACCCTGAAAAAATACGCTACCAGTGGAAGTTGCTGGGCTATAAGAAAGAATGGTCGCCCCCGACAGAGCAAAATTTTGTAACCTATTCCAACCTCCCCACCGGCCAGTCCTATATCTTCCAGGTCAGAGCCTGTAATAATGACGGCGTTTGGAATAAAGAGCCCGCGGCCTATAGTTTCTATATTACCACGCCCTTTTACAAAACAGAATGGTTTGTCTTGCTGTGTATCCTTTTCGGCATCGGGTTGATCTATATCTATATCCGCCTGCGGACCATCAGCCTGGTGAAGGAAAGAAAATTGCTGGCAAAAGTGGTTTCGGAAAGAACCCAGCAGGTGAAAAAGGAAAAGGAAAAAGTCGAAGACGTCAACCGTGAGTTGAAACAGGAAAAAGAAAAAGTGGAAGAAGTGAACCGGGAGCTGAAGAACGAGAAAGAGAAGGTGGAAGAGGTGAACCATGAATTGGAAAAACTGTCCATCGTAGCCAGCGAAACCGATAACGGGGTGATGATCGCCGATGCCCAGGGTATAATTGAATGGTGTAACGAAGGGATGACCAAAATGACCGGCTATACCCTCGATGACCTGAAACAACTGCATGGCAAAACCCTGATCGAAACGAGTGTAAACGCCGAAATGGCCAATATCATCCAGGAAAGCATTACCAAAAGATCCTCGGTCGTTTATGAATCCAACAACATTACCAAGGATAATAAGGAGATCTGGGTGTCGTCCACCTTAACGCCGATATTCGACGATACCGGGGAACTGAGTAAAATGGTGGTGATCGAAACCGACATTACCGAAAGAAAGCTGGTGATGGAGGAGTTGAGAAAGGCCAAGGAAAGGGCGGAAAATTCCGAGAAGATCAAGGAGCAGTTCCTGGCGAATATGAGTCATGAGATCCGGACGCCCATGAATGGTATCATCGGTATGCTGACCTTGCTGGAAAAGACCGAGCTGGATAAAAAGCAAAACAAATACCTGGATACGATCAATACATCCGCCGAAAACCTCCTGGTGATCATCAATGATATCCTGGATTTCTCAAAGATCGAAGCCGGGAAGATCACCTTTGAAGCCGTCGAGTTCAAACTATCCAACCTGATCGAAAATGTGGTCAGGATCGTGGAGATCAAAGCCAACGAGAAAAACCTGCAGGTCAAAACGAATATCGATGAGAAGCTGCCGCCCGTCATCATCGGGGATTCCGTCAGGCTAAACCAGATCCTCATCAACCTCCTCGACAATGCCGTGAAATTCACGGAGAAAGGCCATGTTACCATCAAAGCATCCTTGCTGAAAGAAAACAAATCCGAGGTGGTTATCAATTTCGAGATCATCGATACGGGCATCGGTATTCCCGAAGATAAACTCTCCCTCATCTTCCAAAGCTTTACCCAGGCTTCCAGCGATACCACCCGGAAATATGGGGGAACCGGTCTGGGGCTGACCATCGTTAAGCAATTGGTGGAATTGCAGGAGGGCGCTATTTCGGCGACCAGTAAACCCGGCCAGGGCACCACATTTAAGGTTACCCTGAAGTTCAAGAAAAGTACTAAAACCGAGCTGGATTTCGATGATGCGATCAGCCAGGAAGAGATCGTGGGCTCCTTTGGCAAGCTCAGGGTGCTGATCGTGGATGACAGCGATCTCAACCAGCAGGTGGCCTACAATCTCCTGAAAGAGTGGAACGACGAGCTGGAGATCGACCTGGCCGACAATGGCAAGATCGCGATCCACAAATTAAAAACCAATACCTACGACCTGATCCTGATGGATATACAAATGCCCAAGATGGATGGTTATGAAACGACCCGCTTCATCCGCAATAAATTGAAGCCGCCCTTCAGCGAGATCCCCATCCTCGCCATGACTGCCCACGCCATTGAAGGAGAAGCCGATAAATGTTTCGAAGCCGGTATGAACGATTATATCTCCAAACCCATTGTGGCCAATAATCTTTATACAAAGGTATTTCAACTGATCAAACAATTCGATGTAAAGCCGGTGAAGCCTTCCAAACCCAAACCGGTTGTTACCCAGGTCGATATGGGCGATTCCGTTGTCGACCTCGACCGGCTCCGGGATCTTACCGATGGCAATATCGAGATGATGCAGACCTATATCAGCATTTTCCTGAAGAATATTCCCAATGATGTGGAAACCATGCTCGAACTGCTCAACTCCAAAGACTGGGACCAGTTGAAGGTGATCGCTCATAAGATCAAAGGCAATGCCTCCTATATGGGTATTAAAAAGCTCGGAGATATTATCCCGATCATCGAAACCAACTGTGTGGAAGGGACTGATCTTGATGAGATCCCGCCCTTGGTAAAACAGGTGGCGCAAATTTGTAATAAAGCGATCAAAGAATTAGAATCTTTGAAAGAAACTTTGTAAAATTACTTTGTAACACGCTAAACCATCGACGCCATGAAAATGAATTGTTTGATCCTGGATGATGACGAACTGCCGCGATTAGTGATCGAAGACCTGGTCAAAGCCACCGACTTTCTCAACCTGGTGAAAACCTGCGCGGATCCTATGGAAGCCACCAATGTGCTGAACAGCGAACAGGTAGATCTGCTGTTTTTGGACGTGGAAATGCCCGGAATGACCGGTATCGAATTGATCCAGAACCTGATCCAGACCCCCCAGGTGATCCTGATAACCTCTCATGAAAAATATGCGGTAAAAGCTTTCGAAGCCGATGTTACCGATTATATCGTCAAGCCCGTATCAAAAAGCCGCTTTTTTAAAGCCGTTTCCAAAGCCAAGGCCAAGTTTGAACAGCAGATGCAGGGATCGGCGCCAGCGGCTGCCACCGGCGATGAATTCATGTTCCTGAAAGTGGATGCCAAGAAGGTGAAAGTGTACATGAAAGAGATCCTTTGGGTAGAGGCCTTATCCAATTATGTAACCGTCGGTACGGCCACGGATAAGCACGTGATCCGGTCGACGATGAAAGATATCGAAGAAAAGCTCCCATCCGCCGATTTTGCCAGGGTACACCGGTCGTTTATCGTAAGGGTCGATAAGATCGACGTGATCGACGATAATACTATTGACATCAATGGTAAATTGATCCCTATCGGGGGCGCCTATAAAGAAGAATTGAACAAGCGGCTGGGCCTTGGCTGAGCAGCGCTGATCCGTGGTGCAGTTAACCTTTCCATGGATTTGCCATGCTATTCCCACCTTTTGCCATATTTTAATTGAAAACTTTTCCACATTGCCAAATAAAATAGGCTAATACTATTTCCTTTTAAAATAATATTGCTGTAACTTTGCAGCGAATTTTAGGACGATCATAAATTCCAGATTAAGATGTCAAATGTCGGAAATGTCAAACAAGTGATCGGCCCGGTGGTAGACGTGAGTTTTTCCGGTGCCGATTCGAAATTACCTGAAATATTAAATGCCCTGGAAATTGAACGGGAAGGTGGTCAGAAATTGGTGTTGGAATGTCAGCAGCACCTGGGAGAAGATAGTATCCGGGCAATTGCCATGGATGCCACGGATGGCCTGGTCAGGGGCACCGAGGTTCTGGATACCGGCCAGCCGATCAAAATGCCTACCGGAGATAAGATCAAAGGAAGGCTGTTCAACGTTATCGGCGAAGCCATCGATGGAATTGATAAAGTAGATGTCGGCGAAGGCCGTCCCATTCATAATGCACCTCCAATTTTCGAAGATCTTTCGACCGAATCCGAGGTTTTGTTTACCGGGATCAAAGTGATCGATCTGCTGGAACCCTATGCCAAAGGTGGTAAGATCGGTTTGTTTGGTGGTGCGGGTGTTGGAAAGACCGTATTGATCATGGAATTGATCAATAATATCGCCAAAGGATATTCCGGCTTGTCCGTATTTGCCGGTGTCGGTGAAAGAACCAGGGAAGGGAACGATCTCCTGAGAGAGATGATCGAAGCCAATGTGATCAAGTACGGCGAAGATTTCAAGAAGGGTATGGAAGAAGGCGATTGGGATCTGTCCAAGGTAAATCAGAAAGAGCTGGGAGAATCGCAGGCCACCCTCGTATTCGGACAGATGAACGAACCTCCCGGAGCACGGGCGCGTGTAGCCTTGTCAGGACTCACCGTTGCCGAATATTTCCGGGATGGCGACAAAGACGATGCCACCGGTAAAGATATTTTGTTCTTCATTGATAATATTTTCCGTTTCACCCAGGCCGGATCAGAGGTATCGGCTCTCTTAGGACGGATGCCTTCCGCAGTAGGATATCAGCCCACCCTTGCTACGGAAATGGGTCTGATGCAGGAACGGATCACCTCCACCAAGAGAGGTTCGATCACTTCCGTACAGGCTGTATACGTACCTGCGGATGACTTGACAGACCCTGCTCCCGCAACGACTTTTGCTCACCTGGATGCCACCACGGTATTGAGCCGGAAGATCGCGGAGCTCGGTATTTACCCGGCCGTGGATCCGCTCGATTCTACTTCACGGATCCTGACCCCGGATATTTTAGGGGATTCCCATTATGGTACGGCCCAAAAAGTGAAAGAGATCCTGCAGCGGTATAAAGAACTGCAAGATATCATCGCGATTCTCGGTATGGACGAATTATCCGAAGAAGATAAGCTGGTGGTTCACCGCGCCAGGCGGGTTGCCCGGTTCCTGTCGCAGCCCTTCCATGTGGCCGAACAGTTTACAGGCCTGGAAGGCGTATTGGTACCCATCGAAGAAACGATCCGTGGCTTCAATATGATCCTCGACGGAGAGGTCGACGAATACCCGGAGGCAGCCTTCAACCTGGTCGGTTCGATCGATGATGCCATTGAAAAAGGTAAAAAGCTCTTAGCTTCGTCTAAATAAGCCCCCATGAACCTGGATATCATTACACCCGAAAAAGAGGTCTTCTCCGGAGAGGTCGAAAGTGTTACCCTTCCCGGTAGCAAAGGTATGTTCCAGGTATTGAACAACCATGCCGCCCTGGTTTCATCGCTCGACGAAGGTGATATCAAATACCGGGTCAGCGGAGAATCCCAGGATCAAAAGATCCGGATCGAAAGCGGATTCGTGGAGGTGCTGAACAACAAAGTTACCGTATTGGTCGAAGGTACTACCGGCCAATAAACGTAACAAACTATAGCTTTAAACGTTTTAGGGGGAGGCTGTTCCAAAAGTTTCGTAATACGCTACTTGACAAAAATTTGACACCATAATTCCCTTCCTATGGAAGGGCGTAGGGATGGGTTAATGAACACATCCGTCAAATTTTTGTCAAATATTCGACTTTTGAAACAACGTCTTTTTTATTTTCGCATTATCGCCGGAGTTGCTCATCCCTTTAAACCTTTCACCATTTACCGGTATCTTTTCAAATACATTTGCTTGTTATGGTTAGTGCTGCTGTTATGCTGGCCCGGACAAGGAGTCACCGCTACAAATAGCGCTGCAACTACCGAAACAAGCCATACTTCCGAAGCCGGTTTTTTGCCCACCCTGAAACGGCTGAAAAAGAAACGGCAAAGACGGAACAACCGGCGTAAGCGCAAACGTGCCCGCCAAAAGCGTAAGCGTAAACGCATCAAAATGAAAAAAAAGAAGCAGCTCCTCCGGAAAGCCAAACAACCGGGGACCAATTATAATCCTTACCGCGCCAGGAAGAAAAGAAAGATCAGGGCTTCCAAAGGCAGGAGAAGCGTGATCCGTAAAGCCAGGAGAAAATATCGGTGATAACTGCACCGGTGGAAAAATTCGTTTTTTAGCATAAAATTTGCAGCAGAACTTATTGTTATGAGAAAAGCGATGACCATCCGGCTGACGATTGGCCTGTTCCTGTTGGGCGCTGTGGGTTCGAGCATAGCCGAAACCCCGGTGTTGAATGTTGAGAACGGATTTATCATTCCGGCCAAAGGCACCTTACGCGTATTATTGATCTTTGCCCAGGTGGATTACTCCCAGGGGGATTGTGCCGAAGATGTTTATACCCGGGCCAACGGTAATACCTGGGGAGAAAACCGGAAAGGGGAGACCCTGGTTCCCGCGGATGCCGCAATGCTCTTCGATCACCAGATGCCGGCCGGCCGCGAAGAGATGAAAGGACTGCTGTCCCGCTTTTTCTACGATGCCTCCCTGGGTCAGCATATTTTATTGGGGGATTATTACCCGGAGGTGATCACCGTACCTTGCGGGCAATTGACCACCAGTCCTCAAAATCATTTGGAACAGGTGGTTGCGGCTATCAACGAGATCCCCGGCGAATTCAGGACTGCCGCAGGCTTGCGGCTGGACGAATTCGATCTATGGGATTGGAATCCGCGTCAACCCGGTTTGGAGAAATCCGCCAGTATTGGCCGGCAAAAAGGCGTCGATGTGATGATGATCATCTGGCGCAACAATGTATATATGGCTGGTATTGTAAAAAATGTCGGGGCAAACTGCAATGCAGGATTTGGCCTCACGACCGCTTATAAACCCAAACCCTTGAAGCAGATGACAGGGGAAG
>JANQFB010000090.1 GCA_028278085.1 Chitinophagales bacterium | reverse complement strand
CGCACCTGCTTTGGGAGCAGGGGGTCGTAGGTTCGAATCCTACTACCCCGACAAACTTGAAAAAGGCCCATTCGCCAAAAGCGAATGGGTTTTTTGATGATGGACAATTGAGGGAAATTACTATTTCCCGAAATAGGACAGCTTCAAAAAATTCTGCATAGAAAAAAGCCTTTTTTCTAGTTGACCGCCCCCATCTTAAAGATCATCCTACTATCCTGTCTCGAGAACAGCCTTTCACCAATCGGCGGAAGGACTTTCTGATAGTATTGTCCTCTACTAAGAAGACATGAACACCTGATACATAAAGATTCAGGGGAGTTCTCAGCTGTTGTCACTCTTCTGGAAACAGCAACTGGAATCATTCTTGATACAGATTTTTATCATTTTATTATCTAAAGATCATTTCTAATAATTAAATTTGTTTATTCTTAAATCTAAAAAATTCGAAGTATATGGCATCAATTATTAATAAAAAGAATATTCTATTTTCAATACTGATACTTTTAACCATTGATTTTAGTTTTGCAAACTATAAAGAATCGGATACAATAATTAATATCATAAATGCAGTGAAAGCCGTTGATGTCCTAAATGATCAATTAGCAGACTTATTGGCACCTACTTCAACACCAAAAGAACGTGATAAGATCAAATTAAAAATGAAAGACATATTGAGAGAAAATACATCCAATTTTCGCTTGTGTGAAAACTTATTAGAAAATAGGAGCTTGCGAGTAACCACTTTTTACGTTATCGCCAATCTATACTACATTGAAAGTTGTTTTTATGAAAAAATTGATGAAAAAATAACTTTAAATAATATAGAATTTTCTCTGGAATTTGAAATCAATAGAATCAATTCAGTCTTAAAACCTGAAAGTGAGGCAAGGGACATTTTTGTAAAATGGAAAAATGGTATCCAAGCAAATGATAGAACAATACTCAAGAAAACAAAAAAAGATCTTAACAGGCTAAAACTTAATCCAATAAATAAACAACTCGCAACCAGACTAAATTATTTAGAAAAAAAAAAGCAGTAAATGAAGAAGTCAAAACTAATCCTTGTGATGGTATTCATATTAGAAATCTTGAGCGAAAAATAAGAGAGTATACTCCAAATTTTAGAAATAACCTAAGTAAGATATATGATCTAACCCACAAGTTGAGTTTATGTAATTGCAGCGTTAATATGTGCGAATGCTCTGATATAATTTGCTTTCTGATTAAGTATTATTATATCAAGAAAAGACAGAACGATTTCGACTGTAGGGATATTCTACCAGTATATTATGATGCACAAAAAAGTTTCAAATATATTTCAACTATCGAAGATCTTAATAAAGATTTAGTTTCAGTATGTCGATTCCAACATAATGAATGGCACAGTTTAGCAGAATTTATAAATAGTACTTGTAATAATGTAATTCCCGAAAGCCCTTATGAAGAGGGTAGGAAAAGAATTGATAACACAGAATTAAAAAGAAAGGTTATTACGCAAGATTTTAGGAATGTGGTGGATTCATCATCTAAAGATAATAAGTTTCCGAGGTGTGATACTGTATATTCCAAGCAGTTAGGAACCTATGGAGAGAGACTTGACATAATAATAAAAATTACTGACTGTAAAAACTATTCTACAAAAATTGAAAAATATGGATTAGGTGTTTTCATGTCTGAACCAGCAAATATAATATTCAATACGCTCAGAGTGCTATTAAAGTCGTATATAAAAACTAAATACATTTCCACAGATTCTCTAAAGATTAATATTACAGGTTTATCAGACGCTACGACAGCTAATCCCTATACTGATAAAATTGCTGTTCCTTATGGGAAACCTAAAGATCCAAATTTAAAAGATATAATAGATTTTAAATACAAAGTAACAAGTAATAGAGGCGACACTGTTAAAAAAGATTCAGTGATAACCATCTTCAGAGGAGATACTATAAGAGAAAACCACCGACTCTCAGCAGTTAGAGCATTTCAAGTTGCTGATCAACTTATCTCTTTAAATGAAATATCTTTTGAAAACCTATTTGTGTTTTCAGAAGTTGGAGAAAGGAAATATGATCACACATCTAGGGGCGTATTTATTAGAATTACTTTTCCCAAAGCTTTTGAGCATGACCTTGAAATTCCAGGTAGTAATAAAGCAAGCTTAGATAGAAAAAAATATTTATGGGATAGCAAAAAAAATAATTAGTGATAAGAAGAATAATACAATATTTAAGAAATACTTCTCATTCAAAAAGAGAAGTTCTTTTTTTTTACCCTTTTGCTTTGATTGTGTTTTTTCATAAAACTATTTATAAGCGACACATTAAGTATGACGTTCAATTGTTTTATTATCCAAACCAACAGGAGTATTATGATATCTTGATTTTTACCAGTTTGGTTGTGATAAGTTTCCTTATCCTCACTGGGTATCCTCCATTAACCTATATTAGTTCACAATTTAATCAAGGAAATTTTAAAAAAGCATGGGTGATCCTATTAGTATTATTGGCATTATTTATTGAGTCAGCATATGTTAATTTCGATCAAAATGAATTTGATAGTTTGTTCATCACCAAAATCCTTAACCATTTCATTGGAAAATTATGAAATGTATATTTATAAATATTTTTTGGCTGTTGTTTATAAACACCCAAATTGGATACACACAATACTATGAAATGTATTTAGATCGATCATTTGGAAGCAATGTTATAACAACCAGTTTTAGTTTCGATAGCTCCACGATTGCAGTTGGATGTTCAAACGGGAATTTGTATCTATGGGAAATTATAAACAATGAAATTAATGGACTGGAAGGACATATAGGAAACGTTAATCAAGCTATTTTTTCGATTGATAGTAGGTATCTATATACTGTTGGATCAGATGGTAGATTAATATGTTGGGATGTTAGTACTCATAACATTGTTGGACAGAATGATTTTGGAGACAGTGTAAATTTGGTCTCATTAGCATTACTTCCTAAGCAAAATAAAGTTTATTCAGGAGGAGATACATATGAAATTTATGAAACTGATTTAACAACTTGGAAAACCAAATCAATTTTTAAATCAAAGTTTCATCACTCTTTAACAAACGACAGTGTTTTATATAAAATTACAGACATACAAAAATTAGACGATCAGAAAATTGCATTTTGCGCAGGCGATTTATTTTTTTCAACTGTCACAAATAATCAATTTGCAATTATCGGAAGAATACACAACATAGATAAAAATTTTTGTACAATGACTATTCTAGGTCAAAATCTAGCAATATGGAAATCAAATGGAGAGGTGCAATTTTGGAAGAATTATAACCAAAAGGATAGTTTTAATATACTAATGGATGCTGGTCTTGGAACGTATGTTCCAAACATAACGTTTATAACCGAAGAAATTTTATTAACAGGAGGATATGGCATCAACGCTCTAATTTGGAATTTAAATAGTGAAAATTCTATACAATTATTAACAGGGCATAGTTTACCAGTCACTTCTGTTTGTGCATCACCTAGTGGGAAGTTAATAGCAACAGGCGGCTTGGATAAGAGAGTAATTCTCTGGAAGAAATTCGATATTCATAAAGCAATATTGGAAAAAGATATAGATTATATATTTGAAAAACTAGAACAAATAATTAAAAAGTATAAGACATATAATTATAATTCAACTGAATCAAACCAAACTATTAACCATGAATATGATTTTCTCCTAAAAATTCCGATTCCCTTGCCAAATGTAGAATTCAAGCTAAATGATCTTACATTGCTTCAAGAAGCTTATCCAACTCTAGACAAATTAATAAAGTTCTTAAAAAAGAATCCTAATGTGGAGATATTATTAACTGGTCATACTGAGCCAGTAATGGGCAGAGATATCATATTAAAAGAAAACTCTTTTAAGAGAGCTAAAACAATCAAGAGCTATCTAGTATCCGCTGGAATTGAAATGAGAAGGATTTCTGTTGAAGGCCGTGGTGGACAATTTCCTATTGTGAAATATCAAGATAGCGTTACAAATAAAACCAATCGAAGGGTTGAATTCAATATATTAAAATTTTAAACTAATTGTTGTCAACCCCTGCTATCCATATTCTCTCCTTTAGATAGGTCCAGTTTTTTGGTGAGAGGTAAATAAACACAAAGTCATCGGGGAAAATATCGAGATTTCGTCTAACAGCTTGATTTAAAACATGAGTTTCAACTTCGTAAAGTTCGGGAAGATCAAAATCAGACATAACCTATTGTTCTCTTACAAGGTAAATCTTTATTTGTATTGCTTATAACTCCATAAGGAGTTCGTAATCAATCATTGTCCATATTTGTTTTAAAACCAATCCTTTTGCATTGCTCATGCTCTGATTGCTGTTGATCCTTTTCCAGCAGATAATTCAGGGCTTGGTGAATGTCCTTAAACTTTATATTCATTTCCTTTTCAAGGGTCATAATCTGTTCTTTGAGATCGTTATAATCAGCTAGGTATTGGCGAAGCATGACAAAAGCTCTGACAATGGCAATATTTACCTGAATGGCCTTTTTGCTGTTCAAAACACTAGCCAGCATGGCAACGCCTTGTTCCGTGAAAGCAAAAGGTTGGTATTTGCTGTGTTTACCCCTGCCCTTGTTGTTTAAGATCACAAATTGTGATCTTAAAGAATCATACTCATCCTTAGTTAATTCAAACATAAAATCGGCCGGGAAACGATTAATGTTTCGTCTTACAGCTTGTTTTAATGTTCGTGTTTCTGTTTCATAGAATTCGGCAAGATCATAATCCAGCATTACCCGGTGTCCTCTGATCGTGTAAATTTTCCGCAGTAGGACATAACAATTTGAACATACACTGAGTTTTTTAATACGATCCTAGTAAATTGGATCAATGCGGGTGCTAATTTTCATGGCTTTGATCTGCATGGTGATCATCGGAACAGTTTTCTACCGCCGCCAAAACAAAAACCCCACCCTTGGCGGAAAAATTGCCGGGCCGAAAATGCTATGGCTCGGTTATGCTGTTTATGTATATTATGTTTTACCGCCGATCCTGCTTTTCGGTCCCAACCTAGCTCAACCTTTCCGCAACATCCTCGGTAGTTTTTGGGGCTTTATGCTGCTGAGGGGGCTTGTGGAATTATGGCTGATGTACCGTGTCAAACGATGGTCACCGAAGTTCGGGATAGCCCATAATATAGCTTCCATCGGATTGATCATTGCAGCATCGATCCATTTCCGGCACGAGATCGATACCCTTCCCGCTAACACCCTCCTTTGGGATCTTTACCTTCCCGCATTGATCGTTTTTTGCTTGGCTTTGGATACTTATTATGCGTTCCGTTTCCACCAATTGGTAGGTAAGGGTACTACCGGCGATAAAAGCATATGGTTTGCATCGAGTTCGGATAAACGGTTTGAAGGGGTATTGAAGTTAACCCAAAGGATGAATGTTATTCTATTGGCCTTATTAGCCGTCTTTATGTGGCAGCATTTGTCAGGGAAATAATCCGGACAAAACTCACAAAGGCTTTATTCGTATATTTGATATATTCATTAAATCCCGTATCCCGATGCTTAAAGCAAATGATCTGAGAAAAAAGATCCAGAGGAAGATCGACCGTTTATCTGATGATAAATTGAAAGATATTCTCAAGTATTTAAGAAAGCTTGAGAAAGTGAATGACAACAAAGAAGAAATTCTTGCTTTGGCCGGATCATGGGAAAACATTGATCAAAATTTGATAGACGATCTGACAATCAATTTGAACAAAAACAGAAACAAAGGTAAAAGAGATTATGAATGAAACCTGCCCTTATAGATACTGATATCCTGTCGTATTATTTTAAAGGACATGAAACTGTCATTCAAAATTTCACTACATATTTAGCTGATTTTTCCGCCATTAATATTTCCATTATTACCTATTACGAAATTTTGAGTGGACTTACCTACAAAAAGGCGCATCGGCAAATTCAAGATTTTGAAAAATTCGCAACGGCTAACAATCTCCTTGAAATTAACACAAATACGATCAAAAGATCAGCTGATATATATGCTAATCTAAGATCAAAAGGTGTTGAAATTGGGAATCTTGATATATTGATATCAGGTATTGCTTTGGCACATGATTTGGTACTTGTTACCAATAATGTAAAGCATTTCTAAGAAATTCAGGAACTTCAGGTTGAAAATTGGACAAAGCCCATGGCCAGGTAATTTAGTCCAGGCAACTTAACTCAATTTCACTTTGTGATCCACCTCAACCCCTTTCAATGGCAGTGGCAACTGAAGCCTCCGGCAATTAAAGATGTCCGGTGGCAGGTATGTTTCCTGCTGTTGGTATACCTGCTACTGGGCGTACTGGTGCTGGGATTCAGCCGGAACTGGCAGCAGATCGTTATGATCATTGGGATTACGGGGTTATTGGATATGTTGTTTGGCGGACTGATCCACCGGAAAGTCAGATTTCCCCTATCTGCAGTGATCACTGCTTTATCCATCGCTATCCTGCTAAATTTTTCCTATGACTACCGACTGTTGTGGTTGCCTGCGTTACTGGCAATCGCCTCCAAATATGTGTTCACGCTTAAGCAAAAGCATGTGTTTAATCCCTCGCTTTTTGCCATTTGCCTCAGCTTATGGGTCAGCAATGATATGATCAGTTTATCGCCGGCCTATCAATGGTTTGGCAATGCGGAATTGGCCTGGACCATGTCATTTTTTATCATCACCGGGTCGGTTTTACTGTTCTTTACCAAAATCAACCGGCATTGGCTGGTACTATCCTTTTTGGGATTTTATGCCCTACAGACAGCATTAAGAGCCTATATCCTCAGGGATCATATTCCATCGGAAACGCTTTTTATAGGCATGTTCACCTCGCCGGCTTTTTACCTGTTCACCTTTTACATGATCACCGATCCGGCAACCAGTCCGGGCGGTAAAAGACCACAGATATTAACAGGCTTTTTACTGGCCATGCTGGATCTATACTTCCATACGAAATTTAGCCTGTATACCTTCTTTTATGCGGCGTTCACACTATCTGCCGGACGATACGTATACGGGCATCTACGACAAGCCTGGCCGGATCCATTCGGATCAATTTCCGGAAAGAAAGCCTTGCCTAAACTCTTGCTGACAGGCGCATGCTCGGTTGGTATCATCTTGTTACCGGCGGTTCAAAACAAGGCGCCGGAAACGACCGCTTTTCAACTGGAACGGCTGTTTCCCGAATATACCGGCCTGAATGGGGAAAAAAGCGATATCCTGGAACAAACGGATCCCAGGATCCGCCATATCGCCAAGTGGATGCTATCCGTCGGAGATGCGGTAGCAGTAGCCGATGTCAACCTGGATGATGAGCCCGACCTCTATCTGACCCAAACGTTGAAGTCTCCGGAATGGCGGGGGAAACTTTACCTCAACCAGGGCAGCTTCCGGTTTGAAAAATTCCCTATCCGGCCGTTAGAGCAATATTTGGACCAACCGGCCCAACACGGATTACCGGCTGCCGGCTTATTTTTCGATATGGACAATGATGGTGACCCCGACCTATTTACCGGATTCGGCTTTGGGAAAAGTCATTTGTTCGAAAACCGGATCATACCGGACGACAGTCTCTACTTTGTTGAAAAACCTATCCCCTTCCTGGAGGAAGAAAACACCGTTTGCCTGGCAGCGAATGCCCTGGATTTCAATAAAGACGGATGGCCGGACCTGCTGATCACTAATGTAATGCCTCCTTATATGCGCGGCTATGAACAAAAAACGCCTTTCAATATTTTCGACCTGCCGGAACCTGCTTATGACGATGACCGGAGGATGTTCAGGTTTATGCATGAATCCTGGCATAATGCCAATAATGGCGGTACAAATCACCTGCTGATCAACAAAGGAGGGAAATCTTTCGAGCCCCTGCCCAACGATCAGATCCATTTCGAAGAAACCCGCTGGAGCCTGGCTACGGGTACTGCCGACCTGAATGGCGACGGCTACACCGATATTTATATCGCCAATGACTTCGGCAAGGATGATTGTTACTTAAATATTGGGGGGCGATATTGGGAACGCCAACAAGGCCGGTTTTACGGAGATATCGGAAAAGATACCTATAAAGGCATGAATGTCAGTATCGCCGACCTGGATGGAAATTTACAGGAAGATATCTATATCAGCAATGTGCATCACGCCATCCAGGCGGAAGGCAGCTTGTTATGGATGAATTATACCCCCGAAGGCTTCCCTGGTATCGTATTAAAAGAAAGAGCGGCCCAAAAAAATGCTTTAAACCCTAACCGTTTCGGCTGGGGGGCAGCGGTGGCTGACTTCGACCTTGACGGCTGGACTGATATCGTACAGGCCAATGGCATGGTAGGTGATGAGTGGGACAAAATTTACGACCACCGGGAAGATTATTGGTATTACCAAATGAAGGTAGCGCGGTCTGGGCCTGAGATCCACGGATATGCCGACAAATGGGCCGACATTAGGGGTAAATGTATTTATGAGAATGAAGCCGACCGCCTGTATTGGAACGACCGGGGCGAGGGATTCCGGGATGTTGCCCGGCAGGTAGGCCTGGATCATTTGGCCAATACAAGAGGGATCGCAGCCGTTGATTTGGACAATAACGGCGCCCCGGATCTTATCATTACCGATCAGTTCGGCCCGCCGGTGGTTTACCAAAACAAGCGTGTCACTGCTGCATGGATCGGTCTGAGTTTAACCGGAAACGGAACCCGTTGCAACCGGGATGCCATCGGCTGTAAAATAACCCTAACGTATAGGGTCGATAACAAGGAGAAAGTTCAATTCCGGGAGATCCGGGCCATGACGGGCTTTTCGGCTCAAAGCGACAGCCGCCAGGTATTCGGCTTCGGTTGTCCGCCGGAACAACTATCTGGATTGACTGTAACCGTCGATTGGATGGACGGCCAACGTACCGTCTTGCAGGAGCTGACATTGGATCGCTATCATACGATCACTCAATCGCCGGATCCTTCATGACCTTAATCGGATGACTTCCGGATCATTTGTACCGGGCAAAGCACCGATTGGGTGGTTAGATCCAGGTTGTTATGGTCCATGATCTCCGTCATCCATAAATAAGCGTCATCCTTTAATTTATGCGCAGGAACCCGGATAGAGGATTTGTTCCGGCCCGTGTTAAGAGGATTACCGTGTCCCCAACCGAGGATATTATCCGCATAAACCAGGTTAGCATAGAATTCGCCGAGGGCACCTGCTTTGGCGATCCTGGTGCAATAATAGGCCGGGTGGTTTTTTAAGACCGGCCATTTCAGATGCCAATACGAACCATTAAAACCTGCCTGGAATTGGTTGCTCAATTGATCTTTTTGTGCTGTCCAGGCCCGGATCAGATCATTATGGGTTTCCAACGACTTTTCCCGGTGCAGGGTCTTTCCATTGCTATAGGTTAATTCCAAGCGGTAATTTCCATTTTCCAGGAAGCCTCCCGGCGCCAGGGCCATTAGAAAGTGTAATTTCAACAACGGATCATAGACCAATCCTCTCTGCCGCTTGGCATCATAGGCTTGGGAGGGTATCTCGAGCAAAAAATCATTCGGGCCCTTGATCTTAACAGTCTTTATCACAGCAGGATCGATATCGGCTAAAGAACGGAAGGTGATCAGGAATTTACCACATGCCGGTCCGGCTAAACCCTGTTCGGCATAATCTTCCCAATACACATTACAAACCATAAAATTCTGGATGGCGGGGAAGCGGCCGAAAAGTACCCGAGAAAGTTTATATTTGAAAGATAAAAACATTACGATATTTCAAATTTAATAGAAACCATCATGTCTGTCGATAAATTTTTGACCCTGTTCCTATTTGCGCTTTACCTGACTGCCTGCCAGCAAGATCCGAGGTATATTGATACCATTAAGCCCAGCGATCTGAATACCCTAAAAAATGAGGCGGTTTTTGATGCCTATGCTGATTCCCAAATGATGCTCCTGGATAGTCTGTTGGTAGCTGCCCAGGCCAAAGCGCAGGAAAGTGATTTTATCGCCGCTATCCATGAGCGGATATATCTGCTGATCGACGACAAGGTCGCTTATTCCGTGGAGATCGACGGTAAAAATATCAGCCTGGAAAAAGGCAAAAACGAAGGGATGGAACCGACCTTGCTGATACCCTTCAACCTGCAACTCGCCAAAAACCTGGATCGAGCGTTGTCCGATCATCAATTAAGCGATGCCGAGCTCTTCAATTTTGCCTACGTGCTGTTTGTTCCATGTTTGAAGCGGATGTACAGCATGCCTTATTTATATGGGAAAGATGTGTCGTCCGTTAAGCTGGATAACTTCATCCACATTGCTTTAAGGAATGACAAAGGCTATACGTATCATGGCCAAACCGTAGCGGTAGCGGCTACTATCTTAAATGTCGACGGTATGTATATGATCCTCAAAGGTCTCGAGGGAGATCCGGATATCAAAGTGGAATTCACCATCAGCGAGGCCCTGGAACTTTACAAACTGGTTTGTTATGACGCCTTGAAAAACAGCTCCGTCAGCGAGATCAAAGCCGGCATCGATCGATATATAGAGCTCTTTGAAAAGGGGATTGTGTACGAAAGGACTTGGCATTGAGGGTATGATTTTAACTTTAATGCTTGCATGGGTAATTATTGTTACTGATTTTTTGTGAAGTATGCAGTTGGCAGTGGTTAGTTGGCAGTCGGCAGTTTGGCTTTGAATAATTTTCTATACCTACATGATGGGAAACGGTTTCCGAGATTTAACAGTCTATCAAAAGGCATTTACGTTGGCCATGGAAGTTTTTGAGATCACAAAAAAATTCCCTTCCGTCGAAAAATATGCATTAACCGACCAGGTCAGAAGATCCTCCCGTTCCGTTTGCAGAGCTATTGGCGAGGGATATCGAAAACGACAGTATCCCAAACATTTTTCAGCCAAAATGAGTGATGCCGATATGGAAAACACAGAAACCCAAATTTCACTCGATTTTGCGATGTCCTGCAAATACATTACCCCGGAAGAATGTAACGACCTCCGTAAAAAGTCCGAAGAAATTGGAAAAATGTTAAATCATATGGTAGAAAATCCTGAAAAATTCAAATCCCGAAAATAAAACCCAATAACTGCCAACTCAAAACTGCCAAGGCATACTAAAACACCACAAACTTCCCCAAAAAACCAACTAACCCCCGACAATCCTCCCCTGCACACTCACAACACCCCCCAAATGGACCACCAAAATGAAAAACCCTTCAACAACCCCAACCTCTTCGGACAAGGATGGTACTACATCTGCCCGTCGAGGGATATCAAAAAAGGCAGGGTTTACTCCTTTGAACGCTTTGGAAAAAAACTAGCCGTATACAGGGACAGTCAGGGCGCCGTGACCGTGCTCCATGGGAAGTGCGCACACCTGGGGGCAGACCTGAGCCGCGGTCAATTGATCGGTGACCGGTTGGAATGTCCTTTTCATGGCTGGCAATATGACCGGAGCGGAGCGGTTGTCCGCATCCCCCAAAAACTCCAGAAAAAGGTATCTCGCTGTGTTTTCGCCTTCCCGGTAACAGAGCAGTTCAAAGCCATTTTCATCTTCAACGGACCCGAACCCCTATTTCCGATCCCCGATTTCCCGGATGGGGGCCCGCAGCAGCAGGTCATTAAAATATTAAAGGGTGAAGTGATCAACGTGCATCCGCACATTGCCACGGTAAATGGCTTTGATATTTCCCATTTCCGCTTCGTGCACGGCCTCGACCTCGATGATTCCCAACAAGTCGAGGTGCTGAATGAGCATCAGATGAGGATCACCTGGAAGCTGCCCCTGAACAAGCCCGGCTGGCTGAACAGGTTTCTGAAGCTGATCATCGGACAGCCATTTGTGGATATGGAATTTGTCAGCATCGGCGGTAATCAATCCTATGCGAGACATGTTTCCAAAAGATGGTCCATTATGATCCTGTTCAACAATTACGAGATCGGCGATGGCCGGTCGATGACCACAACTATTATCATCGGCAAAAAAGGGAAGGGCTTGTGGAAATGGATAGGCGGTAATCTATTGATGATCGGGTATTTGCATTTCGCCATGAACTATATCCTCGACCAGGACCGGAAAGGGATCTTTGATCACCTGGATTTTCAGCCCAAATTCACCGATGCCGATGAGGCGCTTGTAAAGTTCAGGCAATTGGTCAATCAGCTACCCACTTTTGAGGTTCCGGAATAGTATAGTTTAGCTGCCGGCAAAATTTTGACGCTTAGGTCAATTGACCCAACCCTACACCCTTCCGGAGGAAGGGATATAAGGTGTCAAAATTTTGCTGAATAAGTCGAAAATAGTTTCCTCCCCATCATTCCACCGGAACATTTTTCGCCGGTGGCGGTTCCGTGGTTAAGCGGGGTCCTTTCCATAGTTGTAAATACAGTTTTAAAAAAGACGGTCGCGGCTGATCCGGTTTGACGAACCTCGGCAAGTGGATCCAGGGTATACTGGGGTCCTGGTGATGAGCCAGGTGAAAATGGTAGTTCAGAAAAATATACCGAAGGAATTTATTGACCTTCAGATTCCAGGCTCCGTTTTTGACGTCCCGCTCCGAAAAGGCATGGTCGGTGTATTGAAGCGAACACCAGTTCAAGGCAAAGGCTCCATAACATAGCAACCACGACCACCATGTCAGGTTAAGGGAAAGGAAGAGGATCACCTGGAAAGCCAAAGCAAATAGGATCTCCAACCTGATCCGGGTTACCGGGGCATCGTCAAAACCCGACAACATGGCATCCGTACTGGTAACCTGTGCACTCCGGTTAGCGTTTCGAAAAAGTCCCCATTGAAAAGCCCTCGGCCAAACCAGGTACACCAAGCATCCGAAGGGAATAGCCAGCCAATAAATGCCTAGCAATATCCAATACAATTGCAACCGTTTGATCCATTTATCCCGTTCGTCATAATAATAGTCGAACAACTCCACATCACTCCGGTTCCGGCGATGATGCCCCAAATGACAGACCTTCTGGAAGGTGAAGCTGGTCGGAAAAAATGCTGACGATAGCAGGCCGAACCCGTAATTGATCCTGTGGTGGGTATGAAAGATCCCGTGAACGGATTCATGCATCAGCGAGAAGATCGTATTAGCGATCAGGGAAAAGCCAATGGCGCCGGCAATCTTCACCCAAACCGGCCCGGCGTGAGCGGTCAGCCATAAGAAAAAGATGGCCAGGCCATAGCTTGCAATGGACAACGTAATGTTTAGTGTAGCCGGGATCTTAAGAGATGACTGGCTCATGGTAAGTGGATTCAGTAGCCGGCTTGATCCGTTTGCCGGCCTTATATTCGTTGAACGGAGGGATCCTTTCACCCGCTCCGACGATCTCATGTTGATGAAT
>JANQFB010000070.1 GCA_028278085.1 Chitinophagales bacterium | reverse complement strand
GGAGCAACGCTCGATATCGGCAACGGTACCCCTGCCAGGGGACCACAAACCGACCTCGTGATCGGCCATGATGGGGATGTCCCCCAGTTCGAATTATACAATACTTCCGGTAGTGGTGCATTGCGATACCATAACACTGCAGGCTTCCAGCTTTATAACTGGAATGGCGGCTGGGACGAAGTACTGCGGTTGAATCCCGATGGGAAAATGTCATTGGGTGGGGTGAATCCCGGCGCACTGCTCGACCTGGGTACGGGCGCTACCGCACGTGGCGGCGGGGTTACCGACCTATTGATCGGGCCGAATGGCAATGATCCGCAAATAGAATTCTATGATGATACCGAGAGTGGCGCTATCAAATACCAGGATGGTGTCGGATTCATCTTTTATACCAACGGTTCCTCCTGGGATCAGATCCTGACGTTGCGTGAAAATACCAGCAGGGTCGGTGTGGGCGTTTCCGTGCCGGCGACAAAACTCGATGTCGACGGACAGATCACCCTGCGATCCGGAGCAGTAGACGGCTATTTCTTACAGTCGGATGCAACGGGTACCGGTTCCTGGGTTAACTCCGAAACCGGTATCGGCTGGAGAAGGGCTAACAATACGACCGTATACAATACCGGCGACAGCGTGGGTATCAATACGACCGATCCCCTCCGGCCCTTACATATCATGGGCAGTACAACCCTGTCGTCCATGATCCTGACACCCAATGAACCTTTCAGCGGCGACGATGCCTCGATTATTATGGCCGAGGATGATGACGATACTTATCATATGGAAATGAAATATGACGGCGGCGATAACCGGATGTATTGGTATGGCAAGAACAATGCCTCTTTAAACGGCCCGCACATGGGTATCAACCGGGATAACGGCCGTGTGGGTATCGGAACAGGAACGACTAATCCGGTTACCGAACTGGAAGTGGTCGGAACCGTAACGGCCACGGCCTTCGATGCCGGAGATGCCAGCGGGCTGCTCAATGTTTATGCCGACTCTCTCCGGGGAAGCATGCAGGCCGATACCAACGATATCCTGCAATGGAATGGCGCTTTCTGGAACAGGATCCCTTACGGACGCTATGGGTTCCATGCCTCGGCTTCGACAGACCAGACAGTCGGCGATACGGCATATGATACCTTGAGATGTAATAATTCCTCCAGTGGTGAAAATTTCGAATGCCCGGCAGGTGTTTATGACAATGCCACCTATGCTTTCGAAGCGCCTGTGGATGGGATCTACTTCTTCGAAGCCGCCGTACTGTGGGATAATGCCAACTTAGCCGAAGCGCGGAATGCCATCTTCATCCGGGTCAATAACACCGATGAGGTCGGTGAATGGTCCGTATCCGGCGGTATCGACTTTTTTGGAACCGGTGTCAGCACCACCCTCGAACTGAACGAAGGCGATGAAGTGCGGATCAGGGTGTATAATGGCGATAACATGAGTATGGATACCTTCTCCCAGAGTGGTAAATACTGTTATTTCTCCGGCTTCCTGGTTTTCGCCCAGTAACGATCTCATTATAAATAATACTTACAAGCCCCGAAGTCTACGTACTTCGGGGCTTTTCTTTTGTCAAGACCTTATCATCGAACATACGGACAGGCCAAATTAGGATTGTGCCGATATATTTTATAAATTAGTCGCTTATTTATTATGATGAAAGCTCACCATATGACTAACAAAACAACTTTATCCGCAAGCCTGATTTGTATTTTTTTAATGTTAACCGCTCCTTTGCTGGGCCAGGAAAACCAGGATCCGGCCAAAGGATTCAATTATCAAGCGGTCGCCCGTGACAATGACGGACAGATCATGTCCAATAACACCATTAACCTGAGGATCAGCATCCTCGAGAACGCCTCCGGAGAAGATCCTTCGGCAGAAGCTCCGGTATTTGTAGAATTGCACCAGGTGACCACCAGTCCATACGGCATGTTTAACCTGACGATCGGCAGAGGTATACCCTACCAGGGCAATTTCAAAGACATCCGGTGGGGCGAAAGCGCTCATTGGCTGCAGGTAGAGATGGACACTAAGAACAATGGCGACTACTTTCTGCTCGGCATGAGTGAAATATTGACCGTTCCTTATGCCATTCATGCCAAAGAAGCGGAAAAGCTGGTAGGCGATTGGGCCGAAACAGCCACCTCCCTGTGGCATGACGGTGAAGGCGAACCGGTAGCAGACCTGGGAACCGAAAATGATTACTACCTTGACATTACTACCGCCAACATTTATAAAAAAACCGACGATGCCTGGCAATTCAGAGGTACCTTAAAAACCGGGGGAACCGAAAGCAGCCGTGATGATCCCAATGACTGGACTATGGAAGGAAATTCAGGCACCACCCCTACCTTTAATTTCCTCGGAACCACCGATAATGTCGGTTTGGCTTTCCGCATTAACAACGTGGAACAAATGCGATTGAACAATAAAGGATTGGTGGTCGGCCAGACCTCCACGCCCAGTGATCACATCCTGACCTTGCGACAAAAAGGCAATGGCAATACCTATGGTTTGAAGATCATTAACTCCGGTAATACGAGATCGGCACGGTTCTTTGTAGGTTCCAACGGAACCGTATTCGAAGCCGAGGGAGCTTCCACATTCATGTTGAGAACGGCCAATACCGACCGGCTGTTTGTTAAAAGTACCGGGGAGATCGGTATCGGTACCAAAACCCCGACCAACTTGCTGGATGTGGAAGGAACGGCTGAAATGGACGGTTTCCAGTTGAACACCGGAGCAGTGGATAAATACATCTTACAAACCGATGCTTCCGGGGTGGGCAACTGGATCAATCCGGAATCAGCCCTCGGATGGCAGCGCTCCTCCAATACCCACGTGTATAATACCGGCGATAGCGTAGGTATCAATACCAGCGATCCGATCAGACCCTTGCATATCATGGGCAGTACCACACTTTCATCAATGATCCTGACCCCTAACGAACCCTTCAGCGGTGATGACGCCAATATCATTTTTGCGGAAGACGATGATAACACCTACCACATGCATATCAAATACGACGGTAACGACAACCGGATGTATTGGTATGGGAAGAATAATGCCTCCATCAACGGCCCGCACATGGGTATCAACCGGGATAATGGCCGGGTCGGGATCGGAACAGGTACCACTAACCCGGTATCGGAACTGCAAGTGGTCGGAACCGTTACGGCAACCGCTTTCGATGCCGGCGATGCCAGCGGCCTGATCAATGTTTATGCCGATTCTTTGCGCGGTAGTATGCAGGCCGACACCAATGATATCCTGCAATGGAACGGCGCCTTCTGGAACCGGATCCCTTATGGGCGGTATGGGTTTCATGCCTCTGCTTCGACCGACCAAACCGTGGGGGATACCGCCTATGATACGTTGCGATGTAATAACTCTTCTTCAGGTGAGAATTTCGAATGTCCCGCAGGTGTTTATGATAATGCCACCTACGCCTTCGAAGCGCCGGTTGACGGGATCTACTGGTTTGAGGCGGCCGTTTTGTGGGACAATTCCACGTTGGCAGAAACCAGGAATGCCATTTTTATCCGGGTAAATAATACGGATGAAGTCGGTGAATGGTCCGCTTCCGGCGGTACCGACTTTTTTGGTACAGGCGTCAGCACCACCCTGGAGCTCAATAAGGGAGACGAGGTGAGGATCAGGATATACAACGGAGATTCCGCAAACTCAATGGATACCTTCTCTCAAAGCGGTAAATACTGTTACTTTTCCGGGTTTTTGGTGTTTGCGCAGTAGCGATCCGGTCATACCACGCCTTCTCCGGCGGGAATTATGCTGTTAACGGTTGGATGTTAACAAGTTATCGGCCTGATCCTTTATATTTTGGGGTTTGATGCCTAATTTGGGGCTTTGCTAAAATTATCTTAAATTTAAAGTATAGGATTTTATATCCTTAAAGGATGGATATGTAGTGTATGAGCGGATCTTTAGTTGCCTGACTAAATTACCTATCATGAAAAAAAGAGCCTTATTTAACCCCAGGTCTGTTACTGCCCTTTTACTGTTGATATTCACTCCCTTGTCACTAATAACCGTCGATTCCATCTGGCACTTTAGTGAAATAAAGCGGCAGGCCTACCATCAACTGCTGGCCGAACATCCCTTCAACAACCGTGAAAATATCTCCTCCGAAGCGTTGAAAGCCATGCCTAAAAAAGATCGCCCGGACCTTGCCTATGAGCAAAATTTCCTGTTGACCATGGATCCTGCCCTAAGCTACCCACCTTCCGAAAGATTGGCCCTGGCATTTAATTTTGCCCAGGCTAAAAGAGCAGCTATGCAGGTACCCGGTATGATGGGCGCTGTTCCGGGGATCAACTGGGAAGAGAGAGGCCCTTCGAATGTCGGCGGCAGAACCCGTGTGGTGATGTATGATCCGAATGATGGGACGGTTAAAAAAGTATTTGCGGCTGGCGTCGGTGGCGGCTTATGGTATACCGATGATATAACCGATGCCGGAGAAGCCTGGACCAAGGTGAGTGATTTTTGGGATAATATTGCCGTTTCCACCCTGGCCTTCGATCCGAGCAGCACCCTGACCTTTTACGCCGGTACGGGCGAAGGATGGTATAATATCGATGCGATCCGGGGCGCCGGTATTTTTAAAAGTACCGATGGCGGCATTTCCTGGGCCCAACTGGCCAGCACCAACAATTCCAATTTTTATTATATCCAGAAAGTTGTCGTTCATCCTACCAACGGGGATGTATATGCCTCCACCCGGACCAATGGCGTCTACCGTTCACAAGACGGAGGCTCGACCTGGGTACAGGTGCTTGGAGCCGGCAACGGTTCCTCGACCGACCGGGCGGCAGACCTGGAATTCGGTGCCGATAACACCATTTTCGCATCGATGGGGATCTTCACCACCGATGGTATTTACCGTTCATCCACCGGAGATGCCGGCGACTGGACGAAACTCAATACCGGGGGCAGCGGCTTCCCGACCAGCGGCTTCCATCGGATCGAATTGGCTACGGCACCCTCCGATGCCAATTATCTCTATGCCATTACCCAGCATAGCTCCAATTACGGGGTGGAAGACATTTACCGGTCGACCAATAAGGGTACCAACTGGTCGGCCAGGAATGTGCCCGTCGACGACGATCCGGGCATCGGTTCCGATTTTACCAGGAGTCAGGCCTGGTACGATCTTATTGGCGCTGTCGATCCCAACGACCGCGATAATTTATTTGTCGGAGGCATCGACTTATTCAAATCGACAAATGGCGGGAATAGCTGGACCCAGATCTCTCACTGGTATGGTGGCTTCGGCTATCCGGAAGTCCATGCGGATCAGCATGCCATAACCTTTAAACCTGGTTCATCCAGCGAAGTGGTTTTCGGGAATGACGGAGGGGTCTTTTATACCGCCGATGCCAATACTTCCACACCATCGTTCACCAATCGAAATAACGACTACAATGTCACCCAATTCTATGCCTGTGCGATCGATCCGGATGCCGGCGATAATTACTTCCTGGCCGGCTCCCAGGATAACGGCAGCCATAAGTTCGACTCTCCCGGCATCGATGCCACCGACGAGGTAACCGGCGGTGACGGCGCCTTTTGTTTCATCGATCAAACTGACGACCTATACCAGGTGACCTCCTATGTCTATAATGTATACTACCGGTCGACCGATGGCGGTGGCTCTTTCAGCCTCATCCAAAATAGTCAAAGCACCGGCAGTTTCATCAACCCGACCGACTACGACGACCGGGAAGATCATCTGTTTTCCGCCCGCACCACCACTACCCTTAACCGTATCAGGAACCTGACCGGTTCTTATTCTACCGGCTCAATATCAGTGAACCAGGGAGGCTCCAAAGCTTCTCATATCCGTGTATCGCCCTTTGCACCGGTGGGAACTTCCACCCTCTTTGTCGGAACCGAGGGTGGCCGCTTATACAAAGTAACCGATGCCGATGCTTCTCCTTCCACCAATGAGATCACTGGCGGGTCTTTCCCCTCGGGTAGTATTTCCTGCGTGGAGATCGGAGCCAATGAAAACGAACTGCTGGTAACCTTTTCCAATTATGGTGTCAATTCCATTTGGTATTCTGCCGACGGCGGCTCGATCTGGAACAGCAAGGAAGGCGATCTTCCCGATATGCCCGTCCGTTGGGCCCTGTTCAATCCCAACAACCGCGAACAGGTGATCCTGGCCACGGAATTGGGGGTTTGGGTGACCTACGATCTCAGTTCGGCTTCCCCGGAATGGGATCCTTCTAACAGCGGCCTGGCCAACACCAGGGTCGATATGCTACAAACGAGGACTTCCGACAATAACGTTATTGCGGCAACCCACGGCCGGGGCTTGTTCTCCACCGACGATTTCGGTTTCCCGCCGATGCCGGTACCAGCCTTCATTGCGGATGAGGTCCAGCATTGTGTGAACGCTGATATTCAATTCACCGACCAATCGACCAATGCTCCCACCCAATGGAAGTGGTATTTCGGCGATGGAGACTCCAGTATCCTTCAGCATCCTACACATTCCTACGCAGCCACTGGCTTTTACACGGTGCAGTTGATCGCTACCAATGCCGGCGGTTGTGATACGGCGGAAATGATCAATTATATCGAGATCGTGGAAGGCGATAAGCTCAAAACCACCCAGGGTTTTGAAAGCGCTACCTTCCCACCCACCGATTGGGCGCTCGACAACCCGGATTCCGACAAAACCTGGGAAAGAAATCCCTCCTATGGCGGGGAAGGCATTAGTTCGGCCTGCATGTATATCAATAATTTCAGTTACGCCGGCAGTGGCCAGGTCGACGAGATGACCCTGCAGATCCACGATTTTGACTGTTATAACAACACCGAATTGGTATTCAAACATGCCTATACCTATAATAGCGGCGGCCAATACGACTCCCTGAAGATCTACATCTCGAATGACTGCGGATCGACCTATAATTTGGTTTTCAACAAGGGTGGTGATGACCTGAAGACCCGGCCGGCCATGGCTTCCGAGTTTTTCCCGGCTGCAGGAGAATGGGACAGAGATACCGTCGACCTGACCGCCTATGTCGGTCAGTCGAATATCATGATCAAATTTGCGGCAGTCAATGATAATGGCAATAACCTGTACGTCGATGATATCCAGGTCTTAGGCATACTCGTGGATACCTTATGGTGGCAAGGGACCATCAGCTCCGATTGGCATGACCCGGATAACTGGGATAAAGGCGCCCTGCCGATACCCTGTACGACGGTCATGATCTGGAACCCCATGCATGTAACCACTATGCCCGTGGTCAGCGCCCCTGCCGAATGCTGGGAGATCTACCTCGATACCGGCCAGGGTGGTACCCTCGATTTTGGTCCGGGAGGTAGCGTTGACATCTACCGGAACGATTAGACAGCCCGATCTCGAACACTTTTATCAAACAAGATTAGATTTCCGGCAACCGAACAGGTAGACCGATTTACGTAATTAATTCATGATTTAATTACGTAAATGCTGGCTCCGGTTCCAATAGCTATATCAGTGTCACCCAACCGAAGGTGGGGACACTGATATTGTGGGCTGACCGGATATTTCCGAATGAGAAGAGATCCCATCCTAAAGCAGTGTCCCCACCAATTGGCAGGTGACCCTACTTTCGGAAAGACACTTCCGCCTATAGCCAAAAAAGCCCCGAAGTCTACGTACCTCGGGGCTTCTATCAAAAGTTGTTAATGGCTTGATCAGTACCGGTAATATTCGGGTTTGTAGGGCCCTTCGACCGGTACATC
The DNA here is from genome assembly GCA_028278085.1 of Chitinophagales bacterium. Lineage (GTDB taxonomy): Bacteria > Bacteroidota > Bacteroidia > Chitinophagales > JANQFB01 > JANQFB01. Next base: position 3,379 of record JANQFB010000070.1, on the reverse strand, counting down.
GATATAGTCGGCCTGTTCCTGGGAAAGTACTTCCAGTTCCACATTGATCTTGGCCAGGTGCAGCCGCGCTACTTTCTCATCCAGGTGCTTGGGTAAGACATATACCTTATTTTCATAGTTATCGGAATTGTTCCATAATTCGAGCTGTGCCAGTGTCTGGTTCGTAAAAGAATTCGACATCACAAAAGAAGGATGGCCGGTAGCACAACCGAGGTTCACCAGTCTGCCTTCCGCCAATAAGATAATATCACGTCCGTTTACGGTATACTTATCGACTTGCGGCTTGATCACTTCCTTGGTATCGCCATGATTCTCGTTCAACCAGGCCACATCGATCTCATTGTCGAAATGTCCGATATTACAAACGATCGTCTTGTCTTGCATGTTTTCAAAATGGCGGCCGGCGATGATGTCTTTGTTACCGGTAGCGGTAACTACGATGTTAGCCTCTTTTACGGCATCATCCATTTTCTTCACTTCAAAGCCGTCCATGGCTGCCTGCAAGGCACAAATAGGATCGATCTCGGTAACGATAACCCTGGCGCCTGCTCCCCTGAGGGATTGAGCAGAACCTTTTCCTACATCACCGTATCCACCGACAACCGCTACCTTACCGGCGATCATGACATCTGTGGCTCTCCGGATAGCATCCACCAGAGATTCCTTACAACCATATTTATTATCGAATTTCGATTTGGTAACCGAATCGTTTACATTAATGGCCGGGATGGACAGGGTTCCGTTTTTCTCCCGGTCATACAGGCGATGGACGCCGGTAGTCGTTTCTTCGGATAACCCTTTGATGCCCTGGATCAGTTCCGGATAACGGTCGAATACCATATTGGTAAGGTCGCCACCGTCATCGAGGATCATATTCAGGGGTTTGTTTTCATCTCCGAAAAACAAGGTTTGTTCGATGGCCCAATCAAATTCTTCCTCGGTCATTCCCTTCCAGGCATAAACACGGATACCTGCAGCAGCGATAGCGGCAGCAGCATGATCCTGCGTGGAGAAAATATTACACGACGACCAGGTTACTTCCGCACCCAGTTCAACGAGGGTTTCGATCAATACGGCCGTTTGGATAGTCATGTGAAGGCAACCGGCAATCCTGGCGCCTTTTAAAGGCTTAGTGGTACCATATTCCTGACGTAAGGACATCAGGCCCGGCATCTCGGCTTCTGCTAATTTTATTTCTCTGCGCCCCCAATCTGCGAGGGTGATATCTTTTACTTTGTAGGGTAAGCTTAAATCTACTTGCACCATTTTTTGTTGTTTGTATGAATAAATATATTGATAGGCTTCAAAAAGCCCTGCAAAAGTACGATATTTCTTCGAATAATCCAACCATGACCGGGATGATTGTTCCACCCACTTTGCGCCAATAATTGAAAATTTTTATTATAATTGCAGGAGCTTATTTATTCACTTCCACCGGTAAAAAATATCCCGAATGACTACCCCATCACTTAAAAGCCTGCAACAGAAATTGTTACCCATTTCATTTTTGGTCCTCTTCTCTTTTAGTTTCTGCAATGGCAACATTACGACCAGCGAAGGCACGGAGGGATCCGCCACTGTTGAGGCGGACAAGCCTTCAAACGTGGAAATGACGGTAACCAACAGCCGCCTGAAGATCTGTACGTTCAATATTCAGTTTCTGGGGAGTTTTAAGAAAAGAGACAATAAGGCCCTGGCCGATCTGTTAAAGGAATTTGATATCGTGGTGATACAAGAGCTGGTGGCGCCTCCGGTCGACGGCGTATATCCTGACGGTACGCCCTATAAAGCCGATGTCGAAGCGGCCAGTTTTTTCAAAGCCATGGCGGAAAAGGGATTCGAACATAAACTGTCGGAAGAAGATACCGGAACAGGTGAAGAGATCCATAAAAAAAGCTCGGCTACCGAATGGTGGGTTAGCTTTTACAAACCCGATAAAGTGGGCCTGGCAACCGATCTGCCCGGTGGCTTCCTGGCAGATGATCGTTCCAATCACCCGGATTATGAAAGGGTTCCCTATGCCTTCCCCTTCCGGGACATTGGCGGTTCGCTTGACTTCGTGTTGATATCCGTGCACTTAATGCCCGGCGGTAATGAAGAAGGCACCGCTCGCAGAAAACAGGAGATCCAAGCCATTTATCAATGGATCGAGGCCAATAATTCCAAAGAAAAAGACTTTATCATACTCGGGGATATGAATATCGAGGACGAGGAAGAACTGGCCGATGTACTGCCGGAGGGATATGAGTCACTGAATAATGAATGCCGCCGGACCAATACCCTGATCAACGACAAACCCGGCAACGGCGCCAAGCCTTACGACCATATCATGTACCACTCGACCTTTACCGCTAAAGAGGTCGATCTCCAATTCGATTGCCAGGTGATCAACCTGATCGATGCCATGAAAGCCAGTTGGACGGCTCCGGAGACCTATCCTGGCGAACCCTATGTCCACAACCTGTTCAAGCAATATTATTCCGATCATCACCCGGTCCGGTTTCAACTGATCCCACCTCAACAAGATGATGATTGATCTCGTAAAGCACCTTTGTTATCAAGATCAATGGCTTGAATGTGTAGACAATCGGGAAAGCAGTGAAGGATCAGCGGATGATCACCGGAAATAGACCTTTACTTCTGAAAATCGAAGCACTTTTGCTGGGCAGCCTTTTTAGATTCGTTGTTTTCGCCACCACCACTGCCGCGGCATCCAAAGGTATAGGAAAGGGTGAAACCGGCAAAAATATACCAGTCATAAAAAAACAGGTCGAAGGTTTGTGCGCTGGAACTGCTCGCATCATGCGGATTCACCCCGGCATCTGAATTTTGACCGCCGATATCTTCAGCCGATTGGGTAAAACCCGAGGAATTGCTTTCTGCGGGTGGCAGTCCATTGCTGAAACCATCCATGAAATCGGTGAACGTTTTACGGATACCGAACTCGAAACCCAAATGCCAGTTCCGGTAGGGATTCCATTTCAAACCCAGGCCAACCGGTATGGCAAATCCCAGCCTGGATACGTTTTCAGCCGGAGACCGGTCGATATAGATCGGTTGCAGCACAGCCCATTGCCCGAAGTAAAGCACCCTGGGATTATGATGAAAAAGCGCAGCGCCGGCAAATAAGTAAGGTGAAAATTTACGGCTGCCACACCAGTACCTGGTTAGGTTATATTCGGCGTTTAAGCCGATCTCCCAAAGTTTGGAGCGGAAATGCAATCCACGGGCGATCAGTTCCGGGTCTTTCTGGTTGAGATCATTACCGGAAACTTTGCCTTTATAATAGTTGAGTTTAAATGCCCAGCGGGAAGAATAATTGTAGCGAATAAATAGCCCCCAGGCGGTGTGCGTTTCCCGGAGTACAAAAGGCGTGGGT
>JANQFB010000050.1 GCA_028278085.1 Chitinophagales bacterium | reverse complement strand
AGCACCGAGGTTCTCGACATACCAAAAGTCATTTTCTCCGTCGCCGTTAGGGGTGAGGAGGTTGGCCACATGTAAGACATCGATCACGGCAATGTCAATGGTGGCGATTGCGGTGCACCCGGAGCTGTTGGATCCCGTTACCTGGTAGGTGACCGAATCCAAAGGCGCTACCAGTTGCGTTGCTGCGGCCGGATCTTCCAGGTCTTCGCCGGGAGTCCAGGTATAGCTGTCGGCGCCACTGGCCACCAATTCGATCGCTTTACCTTTTGGGATCGAATTGGGCCCGGAGATCGTCAGGTCTGGGACAGGGTTGACGGTGATGTCGATGGAGTCTTTACTGACACAGGTGTTGGAATCGACAACGGTGGCAATATAATTCCCGGAGGAATCCTTAACCGTGATCGCCGCCCCGACATCGCCGGTCGACCATAGGATATAGCTTTTTTCATGATCGACACTTAAGCGGGCGCTATCGCCAAAACAGAATTCATCAGGACCATCCAGGTCGATCTGAACGGTGGGCAGGGGAAAAATATGGGCTTTGGTGGTGCTGAAGGAAGTACAGGAAAGATCCGAAACGGCTGTCAGGGTGATCGTATAGGTTCCGGTATCCGTATAAAGGTGCATGGTCTGATTACCGGCAAAGGATTGTCCGTCGCCGAAATTCCAGGTGTATCCGCTGATGGCCCCCGCAAGGATAGAGGTGGTATTTTCCAAACGGGTGGTATCTCCCGCACAAACATCCGTGGCATCCAGCATCACATCCGGCAAAGGCGCCACAAATACGTTTTTATAGATCACCGCGCTGTCCAGCAGACTGTCGATCACTTTCAAGCCAACCAAATTGTTGCCCGGGCTGTTCAGGCTGCGAATAATGGTGTCACCGGAGGCATCATTGAAAATCCCGTCGTTGTCAAAGTCCCATAAGTGAGCGATAACCGGTACGACCGTATCAGTGGTCGTATAGATCAGGGTAGTGCTATTCCCGAAACAAACCGTATCGGCCCTGAAGTTTGCTTCAATGGCGCATAGCTTTATGGGCATAACGCTCAGGCAAATCAAGGCAAACCAAAATAGGTGTTTGAGCGCATTCACAGATTCCGGGAAATTTAGGTACTGTATAATAAAGGGGGCTAAGTAATTATACTGGGCTAAAATAAGAAAAAATAACGGTTTTTGGCTTTTCATCATACATTTCTATGACTGGTATTTGTCAGCGCCGGGATATGAGTGATGTCAATTATCGGGTAAATTAGCGTCAATACTGACACGATTTAATGTTAAATATGTGTCAATATTGTGTCAATATTGTGTCAAAATTGTGTCAAAATTGCCCAATATCTTTTTCGACCCATCCAAGACCGGACAGCCGGAACCTATCCATGGCTCAACAGCTACAATATTTCAAGTATCTTTGCATCGAATTTCACATGATACGGTCGATCGGATATTTATCGGGCGCTCGCCTCCGCCATTTTTTGGTCTTTTTAGTATTGTTGGTACTGGCAGCAGGGCAGGTATCCGGGCAGCGCCCGGCCGGTAAGCGACCACCAGGCAAACCACAAGGCCCGGGCGCCCGGATCACCGGAAACGTAGTGGCAGCAGACGGATCGGCCATTCCCTTTGCCTCCATAGCTTTATGCCGGGATTCTGTTTTGGTAACCGGAACAGCCAGCGACGAGGAGGGTATGTTTTCGTTGCGTACCAGGCCAGGCAAATTCGATCTGAAGATCAGCTTTCTCACCTACCGTGATACGGTTTTGTCAGGGCTCCTGGTCAAATCGGGTGAATTATCGTTGGGCACGATCACCCTCCGGGAAGGCAGCACCACGTTACAGGAAGTGATGGTAAAAGGGGAGCGGGCACAGATGGAGCTTAAGCTGGATAAACGGGTATTCAATGTCAGCAAAGATATAAGCAACATAGGAGCCAACGCTGCGGAAGTGCTGGACAATATTCCATCCGTAACGGTAGATGTCGAAGGCAACGTGAGCTTGCGGGGCAGTGAGAACGTGCGGATCCTGATCGACGGCAAACCCTCCGGCTTAACCGGCATCAGCAGTCCTGACGCCCTCCGGCAACTGCAGGGAGACCTGGTGGATAAGGTAGAGGTGATCACCAATCCGTCTGCACGCTACGAGGCCGAAGGAGAAGCAGGTATCATTAACATCGTATTGAAGAAGGAAAAAAGAAAAGGCCTGAACGGCGCCCTCGAACTGCGGGCAGGTTATCCGGCCAATTATGGCGCCTCCCTAAACTTTAATGCCCGGAAAGAATGGATAAACTTTTTTGGTAATTACGGGATCGGATTCCGGAACAGGCCCGGTGCGGGAGCTACTTATATGGCTTTCGACTATGCCGATACCAGCTATAGTTATGAGCAGGAATCTGCCCATGTGCGGGGCGGACTCTCGCAAAATGTGCGGGCCGGGATGGATATCGACCTCGGCCGTCAAAGCAGCGTTACCCTGGCGGGTTTGTACAGTTTTACCGACGGCCAAAATAATGCCGAGGTGGTTTACCTGGATTTCGACGAGCTGAATATACAATCCGGGCAGGTTGACCGGACGGAAGACGAGGCCGAAGACGATTGGAGGAGAGAGCTGTCGTTCAACTACCGGAAAACGTTCAAGCAAGAGGATCGCTTGTTTACCGTCGACGCCAAATGGATGGGTGGCGGAGAAACGGAATTAGCCGACCTGCGGGAGGTTAGCACGGATCCTTTGTTCCTGCCCGTGATCCAGCAAACTTCCAGCACGGAGGATGATAAGCGTTGGCTGTTCCAGACGGATTATGTACATCCTTTTTCGAAGGAAGGCAAATTTGAAGCCGGAGGTAGAGCCACTTTACGTACCCTGGATAACGATTACCTGCTGCAGGATTACCTCAACGACAGCATCTGGGCCGTTAATGCGGATTTTGACAACCATTTGATCTATGAAGAAAATATTTATGCCGCCTACCTGATGGCCGGCAACAAAAGCGGTAATTTTTCTTACCAGTTAGGCGTGCGGGCCGAATATTCCGATATCACCACCACATTCCTGCAGACCAATGACATCAACCATCGGGATTACCTCAATTTTTTCCCGAGCTCCCATTTTTCCTATGAGTTCAAGCAAGAAAACTTCATTCAGCTCAGCTACAGCCGCAGGATCAGCCGGCCACGGCATTGGTGGCTCTTCCCGTTTTACGGACTGAAAGATTCCAGGAATTTACATTATGGCAATCCCAACCTCGATCCGGAGTATACCCATTCTTTTGAAACGGGATATTTGAAACAGTGGCAAAACGGATCCTTGCTCGGCAGTATCTATTATCGCCATACTACGGATTTAATGGGGCGGTTGTTGGTGAGCGATTCTGCCGGGATCACCCAAAATTTTCCGGTTAACCTGGGTGTGGAAGATAATTACGGCCTGGAATGTGCCGGTTCATTCGAACCCAATCGCCAATGGAGCTTTAACGGAAGCTTTAACTTTTTCCGGGCCATCGAAAACGGTGATTATAACGGGGTTACTTATACCGCCGATACTTATGCCTGGACCAGCCGGGTGAGCGCCCGCTGGAGGATCCGGCGAAAATTCAGTTGCCAGAGCTCATTCCGCTACCGGTCTCCGCGGACTTCCAACCAGGGCCGGCGTTTATCCATGTACAATTGGGATGTGGGAGCGGCGTTGGATCTGTTCAAGGGCAATGGCACGCTTACCCTGAGCGCCAAAGATGTGCTCAATACCCGCAAAAGAAGGCATGTGGTGATCGAGGATAACTTTTATAGCGAAAGTGAGTTTCAATGGCGGTCCCGCCAAATTACCCTGAGCTTCAATTACCGCCTGAACCAGCAAAACCGTCGTAAGGGTAGAGGCAGAGGACAAGGGTTTGGGGAGGATTTTGATATGGAGGGATTTTAGGATTTGGGGATTGGAGGATTGTAGGATTGGATATTGGAGGATTTTGGGATTGGAGGATTTGGGGATTTTATATTGAATGATTTTAGGATTGATCCGCGTGGCGGTTATGGCGTGAAATATTCGCCTGTGCTTCGTCCTTCGCAGTGCCTGCTACGGAGAAGGACCAAGGCTACGGTGGATAATAGGGTGCGATGAGGATGTAGACGATTACGCCGGTTACGGTTACGTATAGCCAGAGGGGGAAAGTGATCCTTGCGATTTGGCGGTGTTTGTCGAATTTTTCGCGGAGGGCGCGGGTCAGGGTGATGAGTACCATCGGGACGACGGCTGCGGCTCCGATGATATGGGTGATCAGGATCGCGTAGTAGAAGTATTTCTCGAAGCCTTCCCCGCCGAATGTAGTCGATGGTGTGGTGGCGTGGTAAATGACATAGGAGATCAAAAACAAGACCGACATGGCCAGGGCAATCAGCATACACACCCGGTGCGCCTGTATCTTGCGGTTTTGAATGAACAGGTAGGCGGTTATCAGTAAAATGGTGGTGATGGTATTGAGTACCGCATTGACGGTCGGTAATATGCGGAAATCAAAACCCGATCCGGTATTGGCCTCTTTAGGCATGTAATACAAAAAGGCGACGACTAAAGGGAGCAGAACGGAAATCAGAATGATCAGCAGGGAGGGGAAGTTTTTTTTCACACGCTAGATTTTTTCTGCAGTCAGAAATATGATATCCCGCATGAGATGTTTTACTTCCATGGAATCGGTGCCGTCGTAGTATCCGCGGATCCGGCCCAGCTTATCGACCAAGATAAATTTTTCGCTGTGTACAAAGTCTTCGGCGGAGCCGTCCCCATCCTGGGTGGTGATAAAATAACCTTTTCGGGCCAATCTATATAATTCAGGCTTGGGGCCTGTCAGAAAAAACCATTTGCTGGGATCCGCTTCGAACATTTCGGCATATTCCCGGAGCCGCGGAACCGAATCACGGGCAGGGTCGACCGTATGGGAGAGCAGGAAGATCGAATCCTCTTCATGCATAAACTGTTCCTGGATCCGGGTGAAATTATTCGTCATTTTAGGGCAGATACCCTGGCAATGGGTAAAGAAAAAATCGGCTACGTATATTTTCCCCAGCATATCCTTATGGCTGATCGTATCGCCGGTATGGGCGATCAGCTTGAAGGGCGGGATCCGGTGATAAACGGTATCGTTGAGGGAAGTATCGAAATAGCGGGGGCCGTAAATTTTGAGCTTATTTTCCAGGTAGGTGGATTCCCCCATTTTCAGGTAGAAATAGGAGGTGATCGGCAAAATGATCGTTAACAGGATAAGGACCAGGGTGCCGTAGAAGCCTTTTGACTTCATCTTATCGTAATTAACGTTAAACGGTTAATCGAGCAACCAATCAACCAGCCCGGTTTCTCTTGCGGTTTTCCACCAGTCGCCTTCCCATAGGAATGCTACAATGGCCCAAAATAGCAAGGTAACAGGTATCAACACGGTTAAGATAAGATTCTTGACTTCATATTTCAGATGCATGAATACACCGACAATATAAAAGGCTTTTAACAGAGTCATGACGATCATCAGTATGGCGATCATGAAATAGGGCACCGGCAGGAACAAGGCGCACAAAACTTCGATGATCGTTACGGCTGCAAGGATCCCGGTGGTTTTCCAAACCGTTGATTTTTGTTCTTGATAGGACAGATCAGACATTACACTAAGGATTTAATCGTTTACAATAAGTAGAAGGCCAGGAATACGAAAACCCAAACCAGATCTACAAAGTGCCAGTATAAACCGACCTTTTCGATCATTTCATAATGACCTCTTTTTTCGAATGTACCTTGCAGGGTCATAAATAAAACGATGATGTTGATCACGACGCCGGAAAATACGTGGAAGCCATGGAAGCCTGTGATGGTAAAAAACAATTGACCGAAGGCAGCAGGTCCCGAGCCGGCAGCACCCAGTGTTCCATCCGGGCCGCCAAAAGGATTCTCGAAAATGGTGATCGGCGGATTGGCGGTGATCATATGCGTCCATTCCCAAGCCTGGCAACCGAGGAAAGCAGCTCCTCCGATGATGGTAAAGAACAGCCATTTCACTACGCCGGCTTTATTCATCTGGTGGCCTTCCTGTACCGCACGGACCATGGTAACACTACTCATAATGAGGATAAACGTCATTAAACTCACAAACATCAGGGGTGCGTTGTGGATCCCTCCCGGAAAAGCGCTGAATACAACTTCAGGGTCCGGCCATTGGGCGTTGCTGAAACGCAGGGCGCCATAGGTGATCAGCAAACCGCTGAATGAAAAGGCATCTGACACCAGAAAATACCACATCATCAGCTTACCATAACTGACGTTAAAGGGGGAAACGCCTCCTCCCCATGATCGTTGATGATCCGAAACGGCTGCTTCGTTTGACATGCTCTATTATTTACAAATGATTAAAGTAGAAAAATAAAAATAGATAAACCCACAGAATATCCACGAAATGCCAGTATGTCGCCAGCATCTGGATCTTCGTATTCTTATCCGGATTGGTTTCCAGCATCAGTTCATCTATCGGTTTATAACTTTTGATCAAACTCAGAACAAAGGTGATCAGCAGGGCAATAAGGCCACCGGCAATATGGAGCCCGTGTACACCGGAGATCACATACAAGAAGGAACCCGAAGGATTGCCATCCAGGTGAACGCCGATGTTGGCCAGGGATTGCCAACCCTGGTACTGGCCAATGATAAAAGCCAAACCCAGGCCGAGGGTTACCCCGAGCGATATCCGGAAGGTCCTGAAATGATTCCTTTTAAACGACAGGTATGCCAGATGCATGGTCCCGCTGCTCAGCAATACGATCAGGGTATTCAGGGCGAAAATATCCGGCAGGCGGAAATCTGCCCAATTGCCACCGGCTTTTTTGACGATGTAAGCGCTGGTTAAGGCGGCAAACATCATGATCATACTGGCAATCGCCACCCATAAAGCGAACTTCAATGCTGGCAAATGGGCTTGTGGCTTATGTTGTTCCAATGTTATGGCTGACATATTATAATTTATCGATTACCAGGGCCAGTAATACTACAGGCAAATATAAAAACGATCCGAACATCAGCTTCGACGCTGCTTTATCCGTGCATTTCCGGTATAAATGGATCGATTGATACAAAAAGAATAATCCGCAAACCCCTACGATCACTGCCGAATAGATCCCGGTCAGTCCCATTTTAGCCGGCAGCAGGCTGATCGGGATCAGCAAGAGGGCATATAATACCGTTTGCAAAGCTGTTGAGCGGCCTTTTCCTTCGGCAGATGGCAACATCCTGAATCCTGCTTTCCGGTAGTCTTTGTCACACACCCATGCAATCGACCAGAAATGCGGGAACTGCCAGATAAATTGTATGCTGAATAAGATCAAGGCTTCCAGTTGGATCATCCCTGTGGCAGCTACCCAACCGATCATCGGTGGCAGGGCTCCGGGGATGGCGCCCACAAAAACGGCTATCGGTGATACCCGTTTCAGGGGTGTATAAATAAAGGCATAGCTGAGCAGGGCCAGGGTACCCAGGAATCCGGCCAGGGGATTGAGGCAAAACCACAGGATGCTGATACCTAGGATCCCAAGGATCCCGGCGAAAATAGCGGCTGAAGTTACGCTCATCCGGTTATCCGGTAATGGTCGTTTGGCGGTCCGGTTCATCAGCTTGTCAAAATCTTTTTCAATGATCTGGTTGATCGCATTGGAAGCCCCGGTAATGCTCAGGCCTCCCAGGATCAGCCAACCCAATTGGGTCCACACGATCTGCCCGTAATTGCCCAGCAGGTATCCCATGGCGGCTGAAAAGACCACCGTTGCGGATAGCCGGAATTTCATCAACTGAAAATAGTCGCGGATCAGCCCCGAGAGGTATTCCGTCCAACTTAAATTATATGATCGTGATCGAGCCATCGGATCGTTTACTTAGTGTCCCAGATCTTTTTCCCCGGCTTTCAGCGGTACGGTTTGAGGGATAAAGTCCTCCGCCGCGCCAGGTTTGCTATAATCATAGGGCCAGCGATGAACCTCAGGTATCTCGCCGGGCCAGTTGCCGTGTCCGGGATTGATGGGTGTCGTCCATTCCAGGGTATTCGCTTGCCAGGGATTCTTTTCGGTTACCTTCTTACCATAGAAAATGGAGTAGAAGAAATTGATGATAAAGATCATCTGGACAATAAATACGATTCCTGCAACGGTGGTAACAAATAAGCTGATATCGCCGAATTTATTAAATGCTTCGAATGCTTCATAGGAGTAATACCTTCTCGGTACGCCGGCCATGCCGATATAGTGCATGGGCCAGAAAATAAGGTAGGCCCCGATAATGGTTGTAAAAAAGTGGATGTTACCCAGGGTATTGTTCATGAAACGCCCGAACATTTTGGGGAACCAATGGTAAACGCCGGCGAACATGCCGAAGAAAGCGGAGATCCCCATTACAATATGGAAGTGCGCCACCACAAAATAGGTGTCATGCAACTGGATATCGATCGTGGAATTACCCAGGAAGATCCCGGTAAGCCCACCTGAAATAAACAGGGAAACAAAACCTATACTAAAGAGCATGGGGGCGTTCAATCGAAGGTTACCCCGCCAGAGCGTGGTGATCCAGTTGAACACCTTGATGGCCGAGGGCACCGCAATGATCAGGGTAACGACCACGAATATACTGCCGATAAAGGGATTCATACCGGTAACGAACATATGGTGGGCCCAAACCACAAATGATAGTACGGCAATAGCCAGGATCGAGCCGACCATGGCCATATACCCGAAAATAGGCTTGCGGGCATGTACGGACATCACTTCGGATACCAGCCCCATGGCAGGAAGGATAATAATGTATACCTCCGGGTGGCCAAGGAACCAGAATAAGTGCTGGAACAGGATGGCGCTTCCGCCGGTTTGATTCACCAAAGCCTCGCCGGCAATATAGATCTCACTGAGGTAAAAGCTCGTTCCCAGGCTTCTGTCAAAGATCAGCAGTAGGGCTGCCGACAACAGTACGGGGAAAGACAGGATACCTATAATAGCGGTCAGGAATATGGCCCAGATGGTCAGGGGAAGACGTGTCATGGTCAGTCCCTTGGTACGCATATTCAGGATCGTGGCGACATAATTCAAACCGCCCAGCAAGGTGGAAATAATAAATACGGCCATACTGGTTAACCAGAGGGTCATACCCAGGCCCGAACCGATAGTGGCCTGGGGCAGGGCGTTGAGGGGTGGATAGGCTGTCCAGCCGCCGTTAGCAGGGCCGGTTTCCACAAATAATGATGCCAGCATGATCAAACCTGCCAGGAAGAAGAACCAATAGGAAAGCATATTCAGGAAGGGAGATGCCATATCCCTGGCGCCTACCTGGAGGGGTATCAATAAGTTGGCGAAAGTACCGCTTAAGCCTGCGGTCAATACAAAGAAAACCAGGATCGTGCCGTGCATCGTAACCAGCGCCAGGTAGAAATCCGGTGAAATAACGCCTCCCGGAGCCCATTTACCCAACACGGTTTCCAGGATTGGAAAAGATTCTCCCGGAAATCCAAGTTGCATCCGGAACAATACGGACATCAGGCCGCCGACCACACCCCAGAATATCCCGGTGATCAGGAATTGCTTGGCAATTGTCTTATGATCCTGACTAAAAACGTACTTTTCGATAAAGTTCTGTTCATGATGTTCATGATGGTCATCATGATGATCATCGTGGTGATGATCCACTTGAACGGCATGATCCTGATCGACTTGTTGGTTCATAATGGTTAATTGTTAAGCTTAGGATTAATTGATCGATTGTGCCAAATCACTTTTCTCTTCTTCAAATTCATAACTGTCTGCCATCTGTTTCTTTTCCTCATCGGTTCCTTTGATGGAAGATTCATAGAAACTCGGCTGTTTGGCCAACCACTCATTATATTCTTCTTCGGTATCGACAAATACCAATTTCCGCATACTGAAATGACCTTTACCGCACAATTCCGCGCAGGCCAGCTCGTAATTGAATTCTTCATTGCCGGTAATCTCCCGCATGGTAGCGGTTGTTTTAGTCGGGGTAAACCAGAACTGTGTCGGCATACCGGGAACGGCGTCCATTTTCACCCGGAAATGGGGCAAAAAGAAACTATGCAGCACATCCCGGGCATGGATCTTGATCAGCACCGGCTTGTTGAGCGGCAGATGCAGCTCATTAACGATGATATCATCATGGTTGGCTTTATCCGACCAGATCTGCCCCAATTGATTGGAGGGGGTAATTTTCCGGAAATCCTTACTGCCCAGCTTACCGTCTTTACCGGGATAACGGATCATCCAGTCGAATTGCTTACCGGTAACTTCGATAATGATCGCATCTTCAGGTGCAGGACCGGTGATCTCATACCACCTGTTGATACCCATTACCACCAGGATCGTTAATACAATAGAAGGAACAACTGTCCAGATCACCTCCAGCTTGGTGCTATGAGGAAACCAATACGCCCTTTGATCTTTTCTTTTGTTCTTATAGCGGAAACTGTACCAAAACAACAGGATCTGTGTGATCACGAATACGATACCCGTCCAAAAAGTGGTCCAGTTGAACATACTATCGATCTTCGGACCATGCTCGGAAGCGGCTTCCGGTAAAAATATATCTCTGAACACCCAGGCAGACCAGATCAACAGCGGCAGTCCGACGACCATGGTGATCAGCAACAAAAATCCATTGATTTGATTCGACTCCCGTTCGGCATTACCTTCCCCTTTTAACATCGCAGAGAACTCCGTGATCTTAGCGATCTGAACCACTATGATCAACACTATAACAACGATAAGGGTACTGATTAATCCTGTGCCCATGTTACATTAATTTAAGTTTGATGAGTAATACTTTCTTCCAGGTATGGGTGATTTTTCGGTACCAGCGGCGCCTTGGCCAAAGCTGTGAACATCACGAACATAAAAAGACCGGCATATCCCAGGGTTAACAATAGATCCAGCGGGTTAGGGGTGAATACCACATGAACACCGGCGGCATGGCCCACAATATGTTCTCCTACACCCGGGAATATCATCAGGTAAAAATCCAGCCAATGCCCCAGCAATACGATCGTTGCCACAAAGGCCATAGCAACCGTCTGACGCTTGGCACTCCGTGTCATAAGGGCCAGGAAGGGGAAAAAGAAATTGATCACCAGGTTCAGGAAAAAGAAGAATTTGTAATCCTGGAACCGGGTATAGAAATATACGGTCTCTTCCGGGATATTGGCATACCAGATCAGCATGAACTGGGAGAACCACAGGTAGGTCCAGAAGATGCTGAATGCAAAAATGAACTTACCCAGATCGTGGAGGTGTTCGTTGTTCAACTGGGGCATATAGCCCTTGCTTTTCAGGAACAGGATGATCAGTGTGATCACACACAAGCCGCTGACGAACATGCTCGCAAAATTATACCATCCCCAAAGGGTGCTGTACCAGTGCGGATCGATGGACATGGTCCAGTCCCAGGACGAAGTGGAACTGGTAATCCCGAATACCACAATAAACAGTGCGGCATATATACCACCTTTCTTGAAATTGGTGGTACCGCCGTCGATATCTTCTTTGAGGGATACTTTCCGGATCAACATGGCCAAACCGGTCCATAATGCAAAATAGAGCACCATCCGGATCAGGAAGAAGGGTGTGTTCAGATAACCTTGTTTGCCCGCCAGGATCGGATCATAGCGGTCGCCACCCTCTTCATAGAGGTATTCATGGGTCCATTCGTAAAGGTCATGCCCACCTACCAGGAAGGTGATCAGCATTAAAGGGAATACATAGGGAATGAAGGCCATCATGGCTTCCGGAATCCGGCGAACCATTACATACCATCCCGCATTGGCCAGGGTCGATGCGGCAATAAAAAAGACGCCTACCAAGGCTATTCCCAGGAAAAAGACGTTATTCAACAAAACATTGGCCCAGATCCTGGAGGCGCTGTCGTAAACCAGGAATTGCAGGATCAATCCTAATATACCGACCCCGATTAAAGCAAAGCTAAGTTTTTTAAGTCCGCCTGAAAACTCGAATTGATCGTTCATGGTTCAATTAGTTATTTTAACAAGGTTTAACCGTTTGCAGCATCCGTTTCTGCCGAATCTTCCATATTTTCTTCACCTTCCGTTCCTTCCGCGCTTTCTTCGCTCTCCTCTCCGGCGTTGTTATTCTCCGCCTTATGATCCCCTTGCAGGGCATTGATATAATGGACGACTTTCCATCGTTCCATTGGATCCAGTTGAGAAGCATAGGCTCCCATCATATTTTTGCCATAGGTGATCGCATGATAGAGTTGCCCATCGGTTAAGGCAGCCACTGCGGCGGCGGTATAAGCAGGGGGTACCGCCGGGAATTTCTCATTCTCCACGATAAATCCGTCACCTTCGCCCTTCGAACCGTGGCAGATGGCACAGTTGATATTATACAACCGTTTGCCTTCGGCCAATATCTCTTCGGTCAAAGGCAGCGGGTTGGAGATCTTATTACCGGCTTCGGCGCGTTCGGCTTCCGTTCCGGTGGTATAATGGCCATAAAGATAGTTCATGCTGTTTTCGACATTATCCGGTAACATACCCCTGGGGATGGTTCCTTTAACCGGCAGTCGGGCGGAGGTAGAATCATCGAAATTGGGATTTTCCGTATAGGTTTTGAAGGCGGTGGTATAAGCCATATCAGGAAAGTAGGTGTATCCCGGAGACTGGGGATCATTACAGGAAGCCATGATCGCTATGAATCCCACCATGATGGCCAAAACGCCGGTTATTTTTCTTGCTCGCATGAGACTATAATTTGAATCCGTTCATTGAATGGTTAAAATGCTTTTTGTTGTACCTCGAATGCTCCGTTGGAGGTCAGTAAAGAAGAAACCTGTGATTCGTCTTTGATCTCCTCCATATCGAAGGCCATCACGAAGGTGTCGTCGGTTTGTCTTTCGTGCA
>JANQFB010000562.1 GCA_028278085.1 Chitinophagales bacterium | reverse complement strand
TTGGTTCACCATACCCGCTTGGATTCAAAGGGTATGGTGAACCTGCCTTTGCTGCATTTTATCCCAATTGCCACAGCGTATTCGGAATGCATGATGAAGATTATGCCGGAGACTTTGGTGCTGACAAGGAGATACAATATGAAGTGCTTGGATGGTACAGCGAATTGAAGCATGACTATATGCAAACAGGCTACAAAGAATTTTCAAGCAGACCACTATTAATTCACAAACAACCGCTCGCTGTCCAGTTCGACCGGCTTGGCAATGTGGTTTGGGATCAATTGATCGAAAAGGGGTGTATTAATGTAAATACTGCAAAACAGGCACCTGCCAAAGATAAACTAAACTGGCACCTCACCAGCCCGTCGGCAGATGAAGTATCGAAATTTTTGGCCCCGGCCCCTATACTACCCTATATTGAACAAAACCGGCTTTTCGATCCCAAATTATTGCAGGTGCTCCGGCACAGTTTCGAACCATTGGCCGATCCGGTATGGCAGATGCTGCTTTCCGGTGAATGGATAACCCCTATCAGCGATCATGATGGAATTGCAAAGATCAACACCTCATTTCCCGACTTAAAAGGTGAACTGAAAAATCAGCAAGACATTCTGAAAACTATTATCAGTGATAAACAGAATGCCAGATTATTACTAAAGTCAAGCCTCAACAATACTTACGGCAGTGCTACCATAGAACAGGTATGGTCCCAAATGGCTAAACAGAAGTGGATACAGATCATCAATACCCAAATGGCTATGATCAACCCAAAGGGGCAATGGCAGCAGCCCATAACGCTCGAAGGTATTGACAATATTCCTGGACTCCTCAAGCAATTAAACGGTTCAAAAAGCTATTTGCTCACCAAAACTTTCCTTTCGGAGCAATACCCAAAAGCTGCTGTGATATATATTTGGGATGAACTAAAAAAGGCTGGTCTCATAGGCGAGATTGCCCTTAGCAGTTCAGATGGTCTTCCATGTGCCACAATAATATCAGGGAAGAAAAAATGGAATGCCCTCCCCTTAATACTGCAACCTGCACTTCCCATTTTGCAAGGGATTTTGGAAACAGTAAACAATACTTATGTTTTGCCCAAACAACGATTGGAAGATAGATATGGCAGCAACGCTACAGATCGCTTATGGAAACAATTGAGCAGCAAAAAATGGATTGTAACCATCAACGATACACAAGCACGCATACTGCCTGTGCGCTCGCGGCTTGATCTGGATGCCAGTTTCTTAAGCGCTAACTCCCTTTTCAAATCAGATCTGTCGCTTGGGGCCGGAAACAAACAAAGTAAGATATTGAATCCACAGGCCACCTTTCAGTCTGTTCAAAAAATGGAGGTAAGCGACCGGTTTGGCAGCAATGGAGCAGCCACCTGGCAAGCCTTGCTTCAGCAATTGTGGTTGCTTCCAACGCATGGTGACCTGAACAAAGATAAACTCGCAGCGCTGGATAATACGATGGCCTATAGTGAAAAACTAAAAAGCTTATTACAAAGCATTGCTGGCAATTCACAAGGCACCATACCGAGGATGCAGATACAAGCATTTTATGCCGACCTGTGTACAGCATTGTGGAATGAGCTCTTTGATAAGGGCTGGCTGATTTGTGAACAGGCGGTTGTGGCCGAAAGATCTGCCTGGATAGGCCTCGATGACGCCTTCAGTCCCTATGAGCAAGGTGTTAAAGAACTGCTGAGTGAAGCCATATTGGGCGATAATTTGATAGAAAAGCGAAGCCTGGACAACATGTTAAGCACGGTTGCTTATAAATTGTGGGATGAAATGGTGTACCACCATTGGCTAAAGTCATCGGGTAGCAATCAGGCAACTTATACGCCGCAGGGCAGTAGCAAACTCCTAAGCAATGCTTACACAGCATATGAGTCCCTGCTCAGCCCGTTTTTAGAAGCATATGCCAATAAAACCCTTAAACGAATACAGTTAATTGCCTTTTTTGCCCGGCAAAGCGATTTGCTCTGGAAGGCATTGCTGTCAAAAAAATGGATCGTGCCACAGCATATGGAGTTCGGTTTATTGGCTGGGGCGAAACCCTGGGAATTCGCAGGAAATCTATCATCCGGAGATGATCAGTTGCAGGCAGCGCAATACATCAATGTGCAATATAAAAAGGCTTTTGCACAATACCTTGAACACGAGTCGGAATGGTACAGGGGTATCAAACTAGAGCAGGCAGACGAGAATTGGTCCGCAACTTTCGGAGAACAGCTCGATGCCATCTGGAAAGAGCTGCTGGAAAAAAAATGGCTGCTTCCGGCTACCGCTTCAAATGATTCGGCAATTATTGCGCCACGGGATTACCGGCAGGACCTTGCCGGAGCGGCACTCAGCCATGTAAAGCAGATATTGGCACTGCTTGACGAAGTGCTTGCCAGTCAGGCTATACCCACCCAGATGTTGTGTTTTGGCAGGGTTACGGTAACAAACGGTTCTCAAAAGGAAAGCAAAGCGTTGCAGCAGGACGATGTGGAAATTACCATCGCCAACAGCGGTACGGAAGCCATTTCTGCCAAGCTTGCGGCATTGATAGACCCTGCTAATAAGGGCATACTGGAAGATCAGTTGGAGGCAATACAGTTTGCAAGGATACTGGAAAGAAAATCGCTCGATATTGGGCCGGCATTTGAAGCCCTCCGGCATACCAAATCATTCCGGGCGCACAAGGGTGGGGCTATGTGGACGGTAAAGCTAACTATGGGCGGCTCGGAGGTAACGCTTCCTAACGAGCTGGCCCATGACTTGAACGAACTCAACCTGCTGCAAAGAGACTATGAAAAAGCACAGAAAGAAATTGATACTTTGCGCAGCCTTCTCTTTTCCGATTGGTACAAATACATGATGTCGGTGTACCCACCCGAAGACTCCCCGAACGATTATCCCGATATAGAGGACATTCGTCATTACATGCTAAACTATGTGCTGACTCCGCTAAAGCAGAAGATAGCTGCTACCGGCGAACTCTTTTTGCATCAGCCGCCCGGACAGATGGTAGAAGCATCGGCTTACCGCCATCCCGACGATGAGATGCCACAGGATTTCTTTCTTGAAGAAACCCTGGCCTACAAACTAGCCCTAAAAATCAATAACCTGGCCCAAGCCATAGCTCTATGGAACAAAAGTGTAGCGGAAAATACAAATGCCGGCCAATATACCCTGGAGCAGGTACCGGGCCCCCGCTATTGGGAACCGGAAGAACCTCACGTCCTTTTAAGTGGCAACCTGGCCACAGCCACCGTACGCAACGGCAAACACCGTACATTCGAATCCACCAAACTACTGGCCTGCCAGATGTGGTGCCCGGAAGATATCAGCTTTCCCATTTCCAAAGCCAATTGCCAGGCGGCCTCAGCAGAATTAGCATCGCTAATTGATCAGTTGGAAACCGCATATAAAGCCATAGGAAAAGAATATATAGCCTTTACTACCTGCTCCGAGCAGCCCTGGCACCCCTTGTTTTTGGAATGGTATGCCGACTTCATTGCAGTAAACGATCCAACACATGTGCAGGAATTGAATCCGCGCCTAGGCTATGATACCGGTTTTATAAAAAACAATTATCAATTGCCCGAGGACCGCCCCGGGTTTACTTTAAGGAAAGACAAGGGAAAGTTGCTGGCCAACAATAGCTACTATACTGGCATGAGCACATTGTTTCCTGATGCACAGATCCATTTCAGGAGCAAATTAGCAGCGTTTTTGCAGGCCCGACTGGGCGAGACCAACAACGGCATCGTCTTTAAAGCAAACGATCCGACTGCTATGTTAAGCCAATACGAAAGCAGGCACAATTTTGAAAATGATGAGGAAAAAGCTAAGGATCCCATACTAACTGCGCTAAGGGCTTACAGGGAATTAGAAAACCTTCAGGGACTTTCTCAATCATTATCGGGTTTTAACGATGCCCTGCTGATGCACAAACAAACCTTACAATTACCTGTTGGCGACCCACTTGGCTTCGATGATTTTCAGGCTTTTGCCGCCACGATCAAGCAGGCGGTAGGTACCAATAACGCAGTAGCGCCGGAACCGCTCAACGATTTTAACCCTATCAGGGCCGGTGCATTGCAGGTAAGAAAGCTTCGTCTGGTCGATGCTTTTGGACAGGTAAAGCAGGTGAACCCGAGTAATATGATCACAACAGAAAAAATGAAATATCCCTATGATTCGGAGGTGAATCCCGTCTATGCTACCTTGTATCCCCGGTTTACTCAGGCTGCACACCTGCACTTCCGATGGATGGCTGCTGATATGGAAGATGTAGAGCTGAATACCCACCCTGCTGCCAACCCTGTTTGCGGATGGATACTGCCCAACAATCTGGATGAGAGCCTGATGATCTATGACAGTAATGGGGCCCTGCTTGGATATTTCGATGAGCTCGGGGTATGGCAGCCCCCGCCAGGTTTGGAAAATCCGGTCGCGGCGAATGCCATCGGCAATGCTACCCTCCGGAATCTGGTGGCTTACCTGCAAAGCATGGGAAAAGAATTTCAGCAGCCATTTATCAGTACCATCGATGCTGCCCTCGAAAACATCCATCCGGAATATTTCGACAAACACCAGGACCTGGCGCTGCTCATGGGCCGGCCGATAGCTGTTGTGCGGGTTTCATTGGGCGTTGCGCTGCAAAGCTTACCGGCCACACATCAGGGGTGGGATATGTTACGGCTCGGCATGCTGCAGGCAGGAAAACTGCCCCCGGAACCTGCTGATGAAATTGATCGGTACATCAAAAACGCCCGGGAATGTTATCAGTTTACCGCGGTGAAAGTACCGGTAAGACTGGGTGATTACCTGCGCCTGAACGATGGACTGGTGGGCTACTGGGAACATAATTTTGCCCAGGGTACACCCGATAGGAACAGTACGAATTTTTATGCCTCTCAGGCCGGGGACCAGGTGAGTGGCAACCATATCGACACCGGCAGTACGCACCTGGTTGAACAGGCCATTGATGATCCGGATCGAACGTTAACCGTGCTGTTCGACCCTACCGCCAAGCTGCATGCTACATCGGGTATGTTTCCGGTAAAAACCATAGACATTCCCGCAGATCAGTATAAAAAAGCCTTAAACAACATCGCCATCACTTTTCTGAGCGCTCCACTGATCAGCAAAACAGACCAATGGCAGGTAGCGCTTCCGAAGGAAAAAGGCTATACCTGGACATGGATCGAAGCGCGGCGGAATAATGATAAAAAGGTATGGGTGGAAAGCCCCTTGGTTACTAAATCAGCCTTTTGCGATCTGTTCAAGCATGACGATCTGACTGGAGATGCCGAAACCTTATGGCATGATCTTGTACAAAATGGTTGGCTGAAAGAAACAGGTCTGCCCGATACCTGCCATGTGGTGCGTAAAGATCTGCGAACTGATCCGGAGCCTGGAGGAGATTGGAAAGGAAAAACGGATGCCGTGGAAAACCTGCTGAAAAAAAGCAGCAAGGACCTGGCAACATTTGAAGCCGGTACAGCATTCAGCGGTACGAACCGAATACAGGAAGGCTGGCTGAAACTGAGCAAACGGGAAAAGGATGAAAAATAATTATTGAACATAAAAAACGTCTGACAGGGAAACTTCGGGACCCATCGGCCGGGCTTGGGACGAAAAGCAGAGATCAGCGATTTAGTGCCATCGTCAGGATGATATTATTGTAAAACCATCAGAAAAGAACGCAATGGACAATCTCAACGATCATTTGATCATACATTACCGCATGGATACGATCCAAAATGGTAGTATCCCAAATACTGCCGGCCCTGATTACACCGGCAAAATAAAAGACGCAGATGTAGCCCTGGTTGATGACAAAACCTTCGGGAAGGTGATCCGGTACTCGAATCCCAGATCACAAACATTTTTGATAGGTGTTGAAACTCCAATGAACAAAAAGTCCCTGAAACAACTATATGATTCAGGGAATGATCAACTTGCCTGTTCGGTATGGGTTTCGTTTGACGCTGCCTTGGATCCGGACCAGGCAGTGAACCTTATTATTTCTTGGTCGGAGAATGGACCAACTGCATGGGCCATAGGGTACATGCCGCACCAGGTTTGGATACATTATAATGGTGCGGATCCGGGGCCAGCAATTGAAATGAAGCTGGTATTCCAGCCAAACACTTGGTATCATTTAACCGCAGCTTATAATGGGGTAAGTGTAACTTTTAAAATAACAGACATCAACGGAACCGGGAAATCGGCTTCAGGCACCATGGTGAACAAGCAACCTTTTAAAGGTGATGAAAACATCCACATATTTCAAGGCCTGCAAGGTGTTTCCTGCAAAATGGCCCATTTTCGTTTGTACGACTGCGCCCTCTCGGATGAGGAGATCGCCAATGTGCGTATGGAAGATATCTCTTATTTACAAGAGCCGCTAAGAATAAAGAAAATGCGCATGCAATCCGATCTGCAAGCCTATTACCTTTTTGATAAAGTAAATGCAGTCAGTAAAACAGACGGGAATAAGGTCAATGCAGTGGTAATTGATTCCAGCGGTCATGGGCTTGATGCCACCTTGACGGGTCTGCTCTCTCAAAACGATGCTGCATTAGCCAGCCGGGCCGATGACGAGGATCCCGGTTTTTTTGCAGAATGGTTCCAGTTCGGGAAAAGCAATCAGGTGTTCAGCGTAAACCCGCCTGCTGAGGCCTTCGGTATGATCGATGGGCAGCTCACCATCGACTTTTGGACCCGCGGTAACTTTCCACCCGCTGCTGCACAAACCCTGATGACCGGGCAAGACAGCAGCGGACAATCCTTGTTTGAAGTAAGCTGGGCAGGCGCTAACAATGGCCTAAAGCTAACCTGGAGCACCGGAAGCGACAGTGTAAGCGCCAATATAAGCAATCTGTCTGACCGGCAACGAAAAGACTGGCAATATTGGGCCCTGGTAAAAGATACTACTACCGGAACCATGGCCATTTATCTGAATGCAAAACAAATCGCTGTTGAAACCGGGAAAACAGCCTCGATGGCAGGCATAAGCAATTTCAGCATAGGGCAGGAGAACGACAGCAATTATTGGGAAGGCCAGATGAACCGCTTCCGGATATGGCAAAAGGCACTAAGCAGCGACCAGCTTAAATACCTGAAAGGACAAGACATGGGCCTCCTGCCTCAAATAAAGGAAGGAGCGAGGCCAACGCCATTCCGGTTTAGCCTGAGCGATAAAAACGACCAGCCTGCTATATACATCATGGATGATGGCGATACCGCAGGCACCAGGCTGCAGATAAGCAATGTGGGGCAGCAGCCCTTATTGTTGAAAGACCTGCAATCCGGAGGGGCAAAACCTTCGGAAAACAACTATCACTTCGAATTGCGCTTCCGCCAGGGTACCCTCAAAAACGCAGGCGCCGGGGTAGCGCTTGACCCTGCTGCTAATGGCTGGCTGCTATCGGATCCAGTGCCTAACCACGACAGTTCCATATCCTTCTTTTTTGCCAGACAAGGTGGTGTAAAGATCGACCCTGTGAAAGGCAGCCAGGCAGGCAGTGCCGCTATGTTAACCATAAAATTGAAAAACGTAAGCGCCGAAGCAGGCGCCGAAGGGGCAAGGGGTACAAGAATTGAGCTGCGCTATACCAATGTGTTCATCACCGACAACAGCGGCACAAAAACCTTGTCGGGAGCACTTTCCGGCAGCCTGCTGCAGTACCTTAACATTGTTAACCGGTTAGGCAAAGACAACACCACCTTGATTCCCAACAATCTGCCTTTTCACGTGGGTATTGTGGGATCCTCTACGATCCTCAACGATGGCATGGCAGAAAACACCCTGCTTCTTGCTATCAGCAATACCAATAAAGCCGGAACGCTAAACGGAGCGGTAAAATTTAATGTAAGTAGCTCGCCGGCCTCCAGCTTCCACCTTTCGTTAGAGACCGGCGATAATGAATGGGCCCTGATAAAACAAAGCGATGAGACCGTGTCAACTCAGGTGCAGGTATGGAAACAAAGTGACAAGGATACCCTGAAATCGATACGGCAGGCAATAAGCGCCGGAAAAAATAACCAGGATCCCGCATGGAAGGTAGGCGACCAGCAAAGACAAGGCACAACCATTCAGTGGAAAATTACAGGAAATGATAAGGACATAACCATCAATCCGGAGGATCACATCCTGATCGTAATTGCTAACCTGAAATCCCTGGCGCCCGATGGTAAGGCAAATCTCTATTTGTATTACAACGACCTGCCGGGGTATGCCGATGGATGTTTTGTAGTACCCATAGAAAAATCGCCACTCGTGAACCGGGAGCAAAATGTGGGTATCGGGACGGAAGATCCTTTTGAGAAAATGCATCTTAACAATGGGAAATTATTGCTAACGAAAAACCTGAATTACCGATCCGGTTTTGAAAACATAATGACAGAAGATCTTTATTCTGAACTATCAGATAAGCGGGTGTTTGGAAAATACTTATGTGTCATTGAACAAAAGGAGCCAACCAATACGATCAAAATATATGACCTTTCGCCTGCTGGAGGTTACCAACTCGTCTGGAACAGTGCAGCAGATCCGGTCACATCCAAGCTGGATTTTTATAACATTTGGATTGATGGTCAATATATGTTCACAAGCCCCGACAAAGAGGGTAATGAAGGAGGGATCAATTGTTGGGACATCAGCAACATGACCAAACCTGAATTTTTGAAAAGTATTTCTATCCCCGCTTCCAGCTATTCCAGTAGTTATCTGTTTTTTAAAGTATTTGGGAATACACTGTTTTTCGTTAAAGAAAACATAGGTAATAAAAAGAAGCCTGGAGATGCCTGGATGGTTAATTTGGCCACCTTTGATAAAACCCAACTTCCGAGTGAAGAGGGATGTTATGCAGGAAAGTTGAAAGATGGGACTTATTATTATTATAATATTTTGGATCATTCTTCAGGGGATTCAGAAGATACGATTTATCACATTGATCCGGAGACCTACAAAGCTACCGAGCAAGAAGTTCAAACCTATCCCAGTGGATTTATGCATCTTCAAACAAAGGGAAGCACCACTTATGCCATGATAGGAATAGAACAAAGTGCTTATTTGTGTTACTACAAAATAAATGATGATGGTCTGGAACAGGTATCTAAATTCTTGACTCCTGGTCAATTATCAGTTGATGGTGATAAGTTTTTCGGGGCCAACGTTGTTGCCGATCCATTTGAACGCATTTTAATTTTAGATGTTGGTGATCCTGAAAAAGTGAGTGTTACCTATGATTCCAGCCAATCAGAAGATTTGCCGATTGAGGTTTCAGCCATGCTGAATGAAGAAGATTCCTATCGGTATTTGTACCATTATGTCAATAGGAACTATTTAGCGATAGTATATTACAATCCCGCAAAAAATCTGGGCCACCAAAAACTTTTATTATTCGATGTTAGTACTCCATCCGATCCCATTTACCTGTACCCAGTAGAAATAGATAGTACCATTGGCGTACAAGATGAATCGCCGTGGGTGCGTTGTTTTGGAAACAATGCAGATAAGTTATATTACCTGAATTCTAAACTCAACACCCTGGCCCTTAAAAAGAAGCCTGAGGAAGATAATACCTTAATCAGTCCGGACCGGGTAAAAACCAGTGGCCGATTCTTCGACAAAACCGGACCCGTAATGCCCACGGGCGCCATCATGCCATTTGCAGGTAATGAGGCACCCCCGGGATGGCTCCTGTGTAACGGCAAAACCATTCACAAAACCGACATCGATTTTCCGCTAATGGCCGACCTGTGCCAGGTATTGGGCAAAACCTATGGTGGAGATGGGGTAAATACCTGGCAGTTGCCTGACCTCAGGAGCCGCTTTTTGGTTGGTTCCGGGCAAGGCAATGGCCTGAGTAAATATAGCCTTGGAGCTAGAGATGGAGGCCTGGAAACGGTTACATTAACTAAAGAAGAAATGCCCAGCCACACGCACAATATTAATCATGGACATTCGGTGACCGACGAGGGACATGAACATGATTTTAAGATTTATGAAGGGGGTACAGATGGCAGTTATGCAGACAGACAGGGAAATGATTCGGGTAGTGCAACAGCGACAACCGAGTCTGCTAATTCTAATGTAAGCGTGGACGATTTCACGGAGTCGAACCCAGGACCGGAGCGCTATGCGGGTGGTGATCGAGCCCATGAAAACAGACCCCCATTTGTGGCCGTGAATTACATTATTAAAATGTAGAAAATGATAATCACCACCTAAATCTGAATTATTATCATGCCGCTAAAAGGAAAATTTCAATTAGTAGATGATGCCGGTATCCTGAAGGGTGTTGACCTGTCGAATACTAAAGCTTATTATATGGCTATTCTGAAGGCTGTACTGGGGGACAAGTTTGTGGAAAAAAGTGATGACATTGACCTTAAACCCGGAGCAGAATCTACCAATGAAAACCTGCTGCAATATTTCTGGGAAAGTGAATACAATGAAGAGCATTCAAAAGATAATAAAATACGGGGAAAGGATGTTGATTTACCTAAGTTTGAAAAGAAATATTTGTGTGGGTTCATCCGGGCCACCATTAAAAAAAAGGATAAAGACGGCAAGGATTTTTATAAGCACACGCCATTAAAAGATTTTGTAAACCTGCTTACGGAAACGGAATCGAAATTTTATTACAAATGGGTAATAAAAGGAGAGAACGGTCAATACATGGAGGCAAAAGGCCCGCCACCCGGAAGTGCCACTGTATTGGACCAATTATTAAGAGTATCTGTCCTGACCTATAATACATGGGCTACTAATTCGAAAAATCCTTTTAAGGCCTTACGGGATATTTCACTGGCCTTTGTCCGGCAAAACATCAAAGCAAGAGTAGTACCAATCGGTTTTTCATCTATAGCTGTTTATCAAAGCAAATCGGATAAAAACGTATTGTATTATCCAGTATATATTAACCCTAATGCCGTCCCTTTATATATAGCGGCAGATGACACGGCGAATTATAAACTTGGAGAAGAAGAAGGCAAGGGTTATCAACGACAACCTAATTGTAAAAACCTGCCATTTGACCAATCAGCGCCTACAGATAACACCGTAACAATGGACAATGCAATTTATGATATTAAATACCGTAAGTGGTATTATCTCAGAGAGGCTTTAATAAAGAACGGGAAGGCCAATGCTCGTCTGCAAATTAAACGAACCGAAAAAAAATATAAAGAATTGCCCGATGAAAAAAAGGACGATGAAGCCATAAAAGCCTTTATTGACAGTGTAGCAAAAGAAAACACTAAGCTGCTGCCTCCCGAATACAAGGCTTTCTATTTTGCCGCTAATAACGAATTAAAAAACTTCACAACAGAAATTGCGCTGGGAAGTAGTGGTGGTGATGGAGGCGCCATGCGCGCAGATAACGTTTCGGAGGTGGATTATAGATGGAAAACCATTGCGGGCCAAGAGGATTTCGGCAAGCTGCTGGGCTTATCTATCGGCCTGCAACTCGAAAATTGGCTTGCATCCGATGATCCGCTACCGGATGGTTTTTTTCCTACCAACTGGCCTTTCGATAAAGTACCCGAATCATTAAAAATACGAAACGAAGGAAAAGTAACCGGTATGGAAAGCTGGATAAAGTACTATAAAAAGTTTAAGGACATACCAAAAAGAAAAAATGATCCGCAGCCGGGGGCTCATTTACGCCCCCCCCGGATTATAAATCCCGGTGAAACACCGGGTAAGAACCAGACAAAAGTGACGATGAGTGAGGCAAATGGGATCAAACCAATGGACTGGATCCCCTACCGGTTATGGCGAAAAAATTACTCCTACTTGAAGGATGGACCAGACGAAAAGTCCGGTGAAAAATTGGGTGCCGAAACAGCCTCCCGCGATGACGCCGGTACTGTTATGGCATTGGCCCTGAACCAATATGAGGACTGGAATGCCATCAGGAGTTCAGGAGATGATGGCCTGGTAAATCGAATAAGCGATACAAAACTACCGGCTACTTTATTTGCTCAATATGTCGTAACAAAGGACGATTTGGCAAAAAAACAGTGGGCTGCTGATAATGGCCTGGCTGTAAAGAACGTAAACAAAAGTAGTGTTTTAACCCAACAGGAATGGTGCCATTTGCAAGGGCATGGAGATGGTGGGCCTGAAGAATTGGGCAATTTTATTTCCGGAAGCAAGCATTGCAATACCGAACAATTGGCGATAGAAACAGGGCAGCGGGTGCTTTCCCATAGTACAGATAAGGATATCACCAAAGAAATCACACAAGCCGACCCCCTTAAGATCAGGGTTACGGGTTACCAGATGCCTAATAATGGAACGTTCATAAAAAAAGATATAACACTCAAAAAGAAAAAGATAGATGAATACAAAGAAAAGCTGGCAGGGCTTTCAGAACCCTTAAAAAAGGATTGTAAGAATTTGATCGACAAGCTTTTTATTAAAACAGACCCAGCTAAGGATGACTTTAGACTGGCAAGCGATTTTAAAGAGCAATATAATGCGATTGCATCAAAAATACCATCGGCAAAGGGAAAAGAAAAACTGGCTTTGTTTCAATTGCAAAAAGAGCTGGAAAGAGATTTGTTTTATTACTATCCTCTGGGTCGCTGGGTACGCTACAAAATTTATCACAAAGGAAAAAAATTATTCGACCACATTTTCGATGCCCAGAGCCTCAGCTTTAATTACCATGAATACCTGATTTTACGGGAAACGGTTACCCGCGTGATCTATGAAAACATAGGATTGGGGAAGGTGTATAAACAAAAACTGCTCGATAAAATAGCCCTGATACTGCCGGAGGAGAAAGTGCAAACAGCGATTGGCAAAACAATCGAAAACCTGGATGAACAAACAGTGCAGGGAAAAAAATATGACGGGTTATTTTCAACAATAAAAGGCGATTTAGATAACCTCAAAAAGGACCTTTCGGAATGGGAGCCAGCAAAAGACAGTGAAATGGATTCCGGGAAAAAAATAGTCAATGATTATGAGAAAAAATTTAGCCAGTTAAAAAACCAACTAGAACCTATTAAGCGATCTCTGGAAGACCTAGACAAAGAACCAGATATGGATGAGCGCATGGATGATGCTGATGTAATGGAAGGTCGAAAAATACTAAAAGCAAGACGTAAATCTTTCTCGGAAAAAATTGATACCTGTATCAACCTAGTGGATCCCACGAAGTTAACAGCCGACAACTTGAAAAACTTAAAGATGGAACTGGATAAGCAAGATACCAATAAGTTAAAGAGATCTGCCAGCAGTGTGCTCGACCGTGATAGCCCGGACTTCAAAAAATTAAGGCGGGAAGAAGAAAAAATACAAAGTTTCAAAAAAGCTAAAACTTCATTAGACCCACCACCGGCAGCCCCGGCAAAAGGAAATGCAACTGCAAAAGATACAACTACCGAAGATGCAACAATGGATGGTACAACACCACCACCAAAATAAATCTGTATCGATGAAAAACAACAGGTAACATTAAATTGATGGCGCTCTTAGCACTCGGGGATATTAAAACACAAGCCAAGGCCGGAAAGATAAATTTTACCAGGTCTGGTGCAGCCGGAGATGTAATGGTACAGCAATTGTTGGCTGTTTTCGGGCTTGAAACGCTCACTTTGGAAGTCCACCAACAGAGCCTTAAGCAGGATGCTGGCAGTATTCAGTTTGAAGCAACAGCCGCCAGCCTGTTGCAAGTCAACGATCAGCCCGTACACCTGGTTTTTTTTAAGAACGGAAGTAAACTGGAATGCTTGCTAAGCGCCACCCTACCCGATAGCTGGGATTTCGCATGGGGCTACCCCAACCTGCCAGACTACTGGAAGTCACTCGAAACCACTACGCCCGATTCATCGTTTTTTTATGACTTGAAATTTGATGGATCGGTTAAAGTAGTTTATGCTTCCTGTGATAGGAACAGCTACGCCGGCCTGCAAAATCAACTCCTCGATACATCCCTGGTTGTCGCCAACATCCACAAAGGGTTGAATTATAAAGCCCAACTTGATCTGAAGGAGATTCCCTTCCTCCAATCCATATGGCATTTTTCCGGTAATACTTCGGAAGCCATGGCGGTGAATGGATACCTGGATCCCACTTCCTTACAGATCAGGCTCTTGCTACAAATTGCTAAATCCTTCACCCTGCTCGACTTTTTCCATATCACCATTTCCTCGCTTGAGTTAAGCACCGCCAGCAACAGGTTTTTTTCGAATGCCGGCTCGGGCATATCCCTGTTGGCTACCATGAAACTGGGAGAATCCGGCAATAGCTATGGCGTCCGGATACTTTGGCCCGTGGGGAGTACCATGCTGATCCTGAAAAATACAGAAGCATTTCCCATCCCGGGCCTCGATGCCCTAACTAAAATAATCGGAGATCAACTACCCGGAGACAAATTACCGGTCCCTACGGGCAATTCGATGTACATTCGCGACATAGCGCTTCATTTTAGCCTTGCACCACCCCAAGCCACCTACTTATCCATCACAACAGGACCTGACGAATCGTGGCAGTATAACTTGTTGAATAATGCCCTGAGTTTTGAAGATTTCCTGCTGAAATGGGAATTGTCCTATGGCACAAAAGCGCAGTCATTGTGCTACCTCCTATCGGCTTTTGAAATCGGTGGTGGGCTTGTAAATGTTTCCGCATCCTTCCCCGATTTTGTGATCCGCGGGGAATTGGCCAATAACCAATCGATCGATCTGCCCGGCCTGCTGGCCAACATTGTACCCGCTGTCAAGCAACTCCCCAAACTGAGCATACTCGACCTCGAAGTAAGTATCGATGTCAGCCGGCAAGCCTATTTTTTTGATATTACCATTGACAGCGATTGGGAGATCGCTATAGGGGCAAAAAAAATTAGGCTTCAGGCCCTGCAGTTTAGCCTTGAAAAAGATACTGAAAGTAACATTCTTGCGGTATCGGGCAACCTTCAGATTGCGAGCATCGATATTTTGGTGTCCGCTACCAAAGGTCAGGATGTGAGTGGGGGCTGGGAGTTTATCGGTAGTACAGGATGGGGACAAAGCATCGAAATGGGGGAGTTGATCGACTACATTGCCCGATCAGTGGCAGCAAGCAAAGACGACCCGGAAATACCGGAAGCTTTGAAAAGCCTGAACATCACCAACCTCTATGTTCAGTTCAATACCGGCAATGAATACTTTCATTTTTCATGCGAAGGCAGCCTCGATTTAGGAGATGCAGGACAATTGAATGCCACCATCGATTTACTAAGGGAAGCAGAAGGGGCAAAGTTTTCAGTTACAGGCACCATGAATCTCGGCACACGCCAATTCCGGATCGATTTCAGCAAAGACAGGAGCACCGGCCTGAGTGCGCTGGTAGGTAGCTATAAAAACACATCCGGCGATGCGATTGCAATAAGAAACTTTGTAACACCCATATCGGAAGAATTTGCTGAATACATTCCGGCCGGCCTTGACCTGTCCCTTAAAGATGTCTTTATTGCGTACGAAAGCAAAAAAGTGGCTGCAACTACCACAACCGGTTTCCTTGCCGGAGCCGATATTTCCCTTGAAATGGGTCTTGCGGAACTGCCCCTCGTAGGTTCCATGTTCCCGGATGGTCAGCTTGCCGGTATCCGGAACCTGCAGATCATGATCACATCCATCGGCTTTACGGAAGAATTAGCGGGTCCGGTCAATACAGCGCTTAGTGCCAATCATATTGGCAGCCTTCCTGTTAAAACCATGTCTGCTAATGCAAGCAGCCAACAGGGTAGGGCTGCAACAATAGTACTGCCCAAGGGACTCAGCATAGCCATAACATTAGGCTTGGGCCAACAATCATGGCCGCTGGTGCTCAATACCGCCCCGGCATCGCCTGCGGGAGAAAAGAAGACGAATGCAAATAGCAATGGTGGTAGAGCCGGGGTTCAAAATACCCAAACCGCTAACTCAGCACCAGTACGACAACGGCCGGGTTATGGTGCCGTATGGCTGCCCATCCAGAAATCATTAGGGCCGGTAAGTATCAACAGGGTAGGCATTGCCTTCAAAAAAGGGCAGCTCGACATCCTGCTTGATGCCGCTCTGAAAGCAGGACCCCTGACCATCGATTTGATTGGCCTGACGATGGGATCGCCCCTCGATCATTTCGAACCTCATTTTGGCCTCATGGGCTTAGGGATCGATTTCAAAAACAAGGCAGTGGAAATAGGCGGGGAACTGCTACGGTCTCAACAAGTTGCCAGTAATGTTGCATTGGAATACGACGGCTATCTTATACTGAAATTTAAGAAGCTCACCGTATCTGCCATCGGGTCTTACGCAAAACTAAAAGACGGCACTACTTCCCTTTTTGTGTATGTCACGATCGATTATCCGATTGGCGGTCCCCCTTGGTTTTATGTAACTGGTGTAAGTGCCGGATTTGGCTTCAACCGGGAGATCATTGCCCCGTCCATTGAACAATTAGATCAGTTCCCGCTGATCAGTGAAGCCTTGTATGGTAGTGGGGGCACAAAATCGACAACCGGCGATCCTGCAATCGATAAAAGTACGCTAAGTAAGGAACTCGATAAGCTCCAAACCTACATACCTCCGCGTGAAGGGGAATATTTCCTGGCTGCAGGCATCAAATTCACCTCATTCGAATTGGTCAATGCCCTTGCCCTGCTTACTTTTAGCTTTGGCGAACGCTTGGTGCTCGAACTTTTCGGACGAGCGTTCCTGGTGCAACCCCCTGTACCGCCCGATATGATTTTGCAGGGCAATAGTGGCACCATGGGCAAATTGTCTTCCATGTCGTATATGGCTAAAGTAGCATTCGACATCGATACAAGAATGGATTTTAGCACCGGTATTTTACAAGTGTTTGCAGAGATAAAAAACGGGTCTTTTGTATATAACCCGCTTTGCAAAATAGACGGGAGCATGATCTTTAGATCGTGGTTTTCCGGCAGGTACAATGGAGACTTCATCCTGGTCGTAGGTGGATACCACAAAGACTATAAAGTGCCCGACAACTACCCGGCGCGGCAAAGTGTGGACATGGTTTCTTTATACTATGGCATCAACGACAAGCTGTATGCCAAGGGCTCCCTGTATTTTGCACTAACGCCATCGTGTGTAATGGCCGGGGGGGATATTGAAGCGAATTTCGACGGGGAAGTCATTGCGGCATCATTCACCCTGTTCGCCAATTTGCTGTTAAAATGGAAACCCTATCATTACCAGCTTAGTGCAGGCGTTGAGATCAGTGCGAGTGCCAAAATACCAACCCCTTTCGGAACCAAGAAAATAAGTATCAGCCTGAGTGCAAAGCTCGATATCTGGGGACCGGAATTTTCCGGAAAAGTAAAAGTGAAAGTTGGGCTCGCTTCCGTAACCATTAAATTCGGTGATACCGGCAATCAGATACCACCGGCCATTTCATGGGATGAATTCAAAGATTCGTTTTTGCCTAAAGCCAATGAGGTAATAAGCATTGGCGCCGCAGATGGTTTGCTCAAAAAACTAAAAGCCGGTAATAAAGAAGATAGCCCGGATGTATGGTTGTTTAACAACAAAACCCTTGTTTTTGTAATCAGCACGGGGGTACCGGTGAGCGAAGCCAATTTGTACCTAGGTGGGTCGGACTTGCTGGAAACCAGCAAAACAAATACGGAAATATTAAGTGAAAACCAGTTCGAAATCTTAGGAGCGCAAAAGGAATTTGGTGTAAAGTCAATGCATGTGAATATTGGGGATATGCTTGCACGTATGTATATACAGATTAGCAGGGAGGGAGAGCCGGCCGATGCTGACGATTTTGTTTTCTCGCCCGTCTATAAGGATGTTCCCTCCGCCTTGTGGGGTGATTATACCATAGAACTTGAAGATAACGACAATGATAAGGTAAATCAGGACCGTTTTATTTCAGAAGCCTTAGCCGGAATTGAAGTTACGCCGGGTCAGGCGCCAAAACCGGGCGAAACCCATGATGTGCCTGTTGAGAATTTGAAGTACAATACTTCGGCAGTGGAAAAATCCTATCAATGGGAAAAGGAAAAAGTATTTTCTCCGGCTTCAGCAAAAAAGGATGTTACCAGAAGACAGGCTCTTAAAACGGTGCTGCAGCGTGAGCAATACCAGGCCACGATAAAAAATGCATTTTCCGGATTGACAGATAGCACTTCAGGAACAGCACTCGTACGTAAAGAGGCGCTCGAAAACATAAACATGTCCACTTCAAGCATAGGCGAGGAGGTTGATGCCATGGTGGAAGCGCCACTGCCTGGCAAACTGACAGGCGTATAGCATAGGGAAACAAAAACTATTGAACCGATTAACCTGAGCATATGGTACAAGACAAAATCAAATTTGTGGCGCATCATATCCCGATGATGCACAGCGGATCATACGAGATAAAGGTACGCCAGGATATTTCGTTATATGACTTTTTACCCCTCGATGCGTTCCGGACGCAACAGCAATTTGCTATAGCCGGAAACCGCACTAACATCAATACCCTGGATGTGCATACGGTATTTCCACCGCCCAATAGCACTGGCGACCATGCCAATACCTTACCCCATATTGTCATTAAACGCAGTACCTACCCCTGGGAATGGTATGCCTGCAAGGAAGAAAAGCCGGAACGGGAAACTACCCCATGGGTAGCCCTCCTGCTTTTAAATGAAGATGAAAAACCCGGGGGTACAGTTAAGAAATCGGAGTTAACCACTGCATTGAAAAACATCGCTGAAGCAGGCCAATTCGATGCACTCTGGACAGAATTGACTGGGGATGCCGGTTGGTTATATTTGAAAGAAGCAGCAGCCACCGATCCTGTTGTGGTGGTACTTTCCCCGTCAGGCAGAAAAAGGCAGGACCTCAGCGCAGTTTTCTTGACGGTGCAGGATAAAGTGAACAGCCTGTTGAATAAATACATGGGTCCTAAAGTAGTCTCTTTGAGTGAATTGAAAAGTGCTTCGACCGCCGGAGATGTAATAAAATGGCCGGGCCTTACTATAGAACCATTTGAAAAGGAGGGAGAAAAAGTAAAAGTTATTGATATAGAACATGGGCTGCTAATGAAATTGCTCCCGGAATTCGATGAACTGCCTTACCTGGCCCATGTAAGAAAACCCCTTGCAGGAAGGCTGAGTGAGGAAGATCCGGATGAATGTGCTATTGTGCTCGGTAATCGCTTGCCTGCACCCGGGGCAAGAAACACCGTACATCTTGTTTCTCTGGAAAATCGATATTACTATGACCAGGAACATGACAAGTTTCTGTTTAATGAACAGGCAGCCGGAGCGAAAGAACTGACTCGACTTGTATCACTCAAAAGCTGGGAATTTTCCTGTTTCGATCCTAAAAAAACACTGAAGCACCTGCTGTGCCACCTCAATGGCTATACCCTTGAGCTAGGCAAAACGGATACCTATCAACCGCCTGCTTCCGATACCGGTAGTCACACACTCCGCATACCAGCCCCTGAAGGTACACCGGCTGTAGTTGCCGACTACCTCTCACAAGGCTATGCACCTTTGCCACATCACATGCGGCATGGTCACCAAACGATTTCCTGGTATAAGGGCCCACTTGCCACCAATGCCAAACAACAAAAGTTGTCCATCCCAAAAGATCCAAAAGAAGAATTGGTAAAGTCAGCAGATCAATTGGTACGCTTCGACCAAACAACTCAGCTTCCCATGTTTGATGTGAGCTATGGGGCGGCTTGGGAACTCGGCAGGATGCTTACCCTAAAGGAAAAAGATATTGCGATAGCGTTATTCCAGTGGAAAAGGAAACATACTCAAAACCTGAGGCAGGTAGAACAAATGCTGGTATATGCTTACCTGCCACATCCCGATAATACTGCTAAGGAAAAAAAATTCCCTTTGCCGTTTGAAGTGGAAAAATGGTTTGAGGGTTTGCGACTGCTGAAGGGTATTCCCTTCTCTTACCTGGTCCCCGATGAAAAGATGTTGCCCCAGGAGTCGATCCGTTTCTTCCAGCTAGACGGGTTTTGGATAGAAGCTTTGTTGGATGGCGCTTTTAGCATTGGCCGGGTTCCTTACAAAGACAAAACAGAAGTCCCCAACAGTTGGGCATCGACTCCAATGAGCGGTTTTCTTATGCGGTCGGAAGTGGTTTCAGGCTGGCCCGACCTTTTAATAGACGGATATAGCCATCTCCCACCTGATACGAACCTTGATGGAGAAATAGCACTGGCCGGAACAAAAATCAAGCTTCTAAGACAAGAGGTAGTGGCCGGTAATATCTTGCTTTGCATTTTTGAAGGAACCCTGAAATCGGTAGATATTCACCTAAAACCCGAAGCCATTCATTTTGGTTTTGATTATAAACTGGTTCAAGATAAAGATAAAAGCACAAAAGAAATTTACTCAAAAATACTGCGCGATTTCGATGGCTCAGAAGTGGAAAACGGTGCTACTTTCGACATCGTCTGGAATGAACTTACTCGTGTATTACAGCTTAACGGAGCTACCGGGCTGTGCAATGGGATCAAAAGGTCAATCCAGGAAGAACTGGATAAACCGGATAATCCTATCCCGGAATTTAAATTAAAATACGAAGGAAAGGTACCGGAAGGCTATCCCAACCCAGCCCAGTTTGCTTATCAAATGATAGAAGGGGTACCGAAAGTTAGGTTTATTTTGGGAGCATAATAGGTATACAGTTGTACTTGATCACAATAAACCGAGTATTATCGAACCAGCCCTTTGGTCATTTAAAGCTTTTAGAGCATAGCTTTCACAGGAAAAGGAAACTTTTGCTCCCTTCTGGGTTCAAAAACAAAAAACCCTTGCAAAGACACTGTCCGCAAGGGTTTTCTTCATTACTGTGAACCCAAAAGGAGTTCCGCCAAAGGGCGGACAGGTTTCTCCCCCTTCCTTTTTGCCAAAAGGGCAAAAAAAATCCCGATACGCCTTTGGCGATCGGCATGACCAATACTCCATTTAATGACATAGTGGTTAACTACATAGCCTCTTTTTCTAAATAATTGTCGTACGGTTCAAGGATTGTTTCGAAAAAATTAAATTAAAACTTGCAAAATTGGTAGTATTACTATTATATTTACAATTAACAATCTTAATATGCAGGTATTACTATCAAAAATAAACATTCAGATTAATGAACACACTTTCCTGAAAGATCCGGATTCGAGCGATCTGGGGCGAAGGATTATAGCAAAAAGTGTGGAAATGATCGATGATATGGGCTTTGAACAGTTTACCTTTCGTAAGCTTGGTATTGCTATTGGATCAACTGAAGCATCGGTATACCGGTATTTTGAGAGTAAGCATAAGTTATTATTATATCTTACAAATTGGTATTGGGGCTGGATGGAATACAAAATGGTTATTGGGCTCACCAATATAAACTCCCCTCAAGAAAGGTTGGAACGTGCAATAGATCTGCTTACCGAGGAAATAAATGAAGAAATACAAAATAAATTTATTGATATAGTGAAATTAAACAGGGTTGTGATTTGTGAATCATCCAAATCGTACCTGACCTGCGATGTGGATATAGAAAATAGGGATAATGTATTCCTGAGTTACAAACAATTGGTACAACGGGTAAGTGACATTGTAACCGAGATCAATCCCGGTTACAAATACCCGCACATGCTTGTGTCAACGGTTATTGAAGGTGCCCATCACCAGCGTTTTTTTGCCAGCCACCTACCCAGGCTCACTGATGTTATAAAGGGTGAAGATGCTATTAAAGAATTCTACAAAGAAATGGTATTTAAAACGATTGCGTCGAAATAATGAAATGCCCAAACAAATACTATTGGTTTATGAATTGCATACAATACCATTTGTGTGTGGGTTCTTTTTCTTGTATTGGTAAAACATCTCGAACAGTTTGATGTATTACGAGTTGCCGGATCTTGATGTTGGATGGATTGAAAAAGTAGACAAAGAGCAAAATCAGATATGACATTCCCGCAAGTATTGTTGTGTTTCTTGTCGCAGTTCCACTGTGCCTAGGCATTGCCCTCGCATCTGGCGCTCCGCTTTTTTCAGGGATAATTGCCGGAATAGTCGGAGGAATTGT
>JANQFB010000541.1 GCA_028278085.1 Chitinophagales bacterium | reverse complement strand
GCCGGTTCGATCGGATCATTTTTGTACAACCCCCTGATGTTAGTGCCCGCAGCCAGATCCTCGAGGTCTTATTGGCCGATAAACCGGTAGCCAATATCGATTACCATCAAATCGCTAAAAAAGCCACGGAATTTTCCGGCGCCGACCTCAAAGCCACCATCGATATTGCGATTGAAGAAAAGTTGAGATCTTCTTTCAGATCCGGCAAGCCCGAACCCATTGCCACCAATGACCTTGGCAAGGCGGTTAAACAGGTGAAGCCCTCGACCAGGGAATGGTTCAATACAGCCAGGAACTATGCTTTATATGCCAACGATTCGGGATTGTATGATGATATTCTTGATTATCTGAAGTTAAAGAAATGACGGAGGCATTGATCCAGCGGGCCGGCGTGCTGATCGGTCAGGGCAGGCATAAGGAGGCAGCCAAAGAACTCAGGGAAGCCCTTGCGGTTGATCCTACTGATGCGGAAAGCCTGAGCTTGCTGGCCGTTTGTATCGGCGAGGAAAAAAAATACGAAGAAGCCAACCGGTTGATCCTGCAAGCCATCGGCCTGCAACCGGATAATGCCTACTACCACTTCATCTATGCCAAGATCCTGCTCGACCAGGACAAGATCGAAAAGGCTGGTAGCAAAGTCAGGGAGGCCATTAGTATCCATCCTTACGAAGCCGAGTTTTTCGGTTTGCTCGCTAATGTTCATTTGCTCCAAAAAGATTGGTCGGAAGCATTGGACAATGCCAACAAAGGTCTGGCCATAGATGCCGAACATATGGTTTGCCTGAATTGCAGAACCGCTGCCCTGGTCAAGTTAAACAAAAAGGAAGACGCCTGGCAAACCATCGACAAGGCCCTCGGTAAAAACCCTGAAGATGCTGTTACACACGCCAACTACGGATGGGGATTGCTGGAAAAGCAAAACCATAAAGAAGCCCTGACACATTTCCGGCAGGCCCTTCAGCTTAACCCCGAACTGGAATGGGCCAAGTCAGGCCTGGTAGAAAGCCTGAAAGCCCGATATATCGTTTACCGGTGGTTCTTGCAATATGCCTTCTGGATATCGAAATTCAAAGGCCGCCAGCAATGGATGATCATCATCGGCCTGTATGTCGGTGTGAAGATCTTGCAAAGCATTGCAGCCAAACAGCCCGGCCTGGAACCTTTTCTAACCCCGATCGTCGGCTTGTACGTACTATTTGCCCTGTCGACCTGGGTTATCGCACCGCTTTCCAACCTGTTTTTACGATTGAATGTTTATGGACGGTATGCTTTGAGCAGAGAAGAGATCCGGTCTTCCAACTTTGTGGGCCTGGCTTTGGGCATTGGTGTACTGGGAGGTCTGGCTTATTTGTTTACCTTTTCCAACCCTTTCCTCGCGCTTGCCATTTACGGAACTACCATGATGATCCCGTGTTCGGCTATGTTAAATACCGATCAACCGGGACGGCAGAAATGGCTGGTAGCTTATACGGTGTTCCTGGCGGTTGTCGGAGCAGGTGCCTTATGGATCGCATTCACCGGCGAAGCGTTGTGGAATACCCTGACAACGATCTATGTCCTGGGGATATTTATCTTCCAGTTTGTGGCCAATGCTCTGGGTAAATGATCCTGACCGGGTCTACTGAATGATCAGTTTTCGGGTATGCGTATGCGTTTCGGATTGGATCACCACCTGGTAAACCCCGGGTTCGGGTACAGCGGAGGGATCGAAGATCATATATAATCCTTCACTTTCCCCAAATGTCCCTTGCTGATGGATCTTTCTCCCGCTCAGATCGAATACGGCAATTTCAGCAATGGTATCTGCTCCGCCATATTGCAGAAACAGCGCATTCTTCCGGGTGGCCGGATTGGGAAAGATATTGAATTCGTCGGACATGCCAGGGTTGCTGACGATCTGTATTTCCGAATACTCGAATTGTCCGTCGACATCCAGGATCTTCAGGCGATAATAGCTGGTTCCCGGCAATGGCTGGTAATCGGTATGATCGTAGCTGGAAGAAACGGTCGAATGCCCCTGGCCATCCACTATACCGATCTCCTCAAAGCTGTTGCCGTTGGCAGAGCGTTCCAGGATAAAATAATCCAGGTCTTTTTCCGAGGCCGTTATCCAATCCAGTTTTACCGCAGTATTATCGAGCAAAGCAGTAAATTGAAGCAGCTCTATGGGTAAGATCAACCCACTCACGGGCCCCATGATACAATCGCAGGCTTCAAAATCGGATCCGCTGCTGAAAGGGGCGATCTCCGTAGCAGCGCCGGTAACTTTGTCAATTATAAATAGCTTATTACTATTACCACCACTGGAGCTTCCGGTAGTACCATAGATGGTTCCGTCGTTAGTGATGCCCAGGCCTTCCATATCATCCACGCCAATGGTTGCCAGCACAATACCCGCACCGGTGTTTTTATCGATGCTTACTAAAAAATCGTTAAAGCCCCCATCGTTATTGATGCCGTACATGTCTCCCGTTGCGGGATCCACGGCAATATCGTCGATATCGGCCACGAATCCGGGTCCGGTAACCGGTACATAATCGATACCCAGACCAAAGGCATCGGGAACATGTGCTCCGGTCGATTCATCGATCTGGAACAGCACATCTTGTCCGCTGCGGCGGTGGGTGCCGTATAATACCGAAGTGGTCGGATCATAAGCCAGCCCATCTACATCGGTCAGGTTGATATTGCCATATACGCCGCTACCGGTTCCGAAAGTGCTGGGCTTGGCCGTATAACTTCCGGTGAAGCGGTTCAGGGTTCCCAACTTATTGGCATCGGCTGCATATACAATATCACCGCCCGTTTTTACGGCGATCGCCTCGATATCACTGACGCCATTAGAACCGACTACCTCATTATAGCCGGAAAAGCGGTTGATCAAATACAATTGGTTCCCGCCGTCGGCTACCGCAAAACATCCGACGCCTTTGCCATCATAACCCGTATTGTTCAGGGAATCCACAGCACCGGATCCGGAAAAGCTGGAGCTAAGCGTGCTGGAAGTGGTAAGGGTATAACCTGTGGATAGATCAGCCAATTCCACGTCTACCAAATAATCTATGGTCGATCCGTCGTCATATTGTATGACTAATAACGGAGCGCTGGCAGGTGATCCGTTATGAGCTTCGGCCACCCGTTTTCCCGAGCCTTCAATAATGAAAGCCATATCATTTCCGCTTGACCAACCCGACCGATCTACGATTTCCTGGACAATGGTGGTTAGATCCGGTGATTGGTGGGTTTGCCCAATGCTATTCCAGGCAGCAACACTATTCCAGTTTACGGAGGCTGTTGTTTTGGTGCGATTGGAAATATCATAATTCGACCCAGTATATTGGGAAGCGTCATCATGATCTTCCCCGTATATGGTTAAATTGGTGGAGCCATTATCCGTTTCATCGGCCGCAAATTCCAAATAGGCGCTCAGGATCGTTGCTCCCCGAGGAATAGTAACATTATTAAACCGGATGCCTACGATCTGGTTATTACTACCGTCTTTGATCAATTCCAGGTCACTGCTCCCTAAGCTAACGTTCCCATTACTCACCCGCTCTTCGGCATCATCATTTCCCGCCGAAACCCGTATACTCAATCCACCCGGGCCGGAAACGGAAAAGGAGTAATCACCGTCAGCATCGGTCATATCCTGTGACTGATAGGTATCTCCACCATCTAATACGGCATTTTGGTTGACATCCTCATATAAATAAACCCTAACCGAAGATTGGGGGAAATCACCGCCGTCCAAGGTGCCGGATAAGTTTTCATCCAAAAAAACCTGACCGGTAATATCATTGGTTTGTGCACCTGCCCAAAGGCTGGAATTCAATAGGAAGCCGATGGTCAGCAGGTAAGTCAGAGGCTTGCTTAGGAAGGGACATTTTAAGATCCCGGGAGTAAAATTCAAATGGTACATAGTCGAATAGTTTTACCGTATAAAATAGATAGTACATAGTGCCCTGTTTTACTCTTTAAGAGGCTATCCGGTTGCATGGAAATCACCTATTTTAAAAAATTAGGTTTAATGCCTATGGCTTTTGCCATCTGCCCAGGGGTTTGCAAGAACGGGATCTCATTCTGCCTATTTTAGCTAACTTTATGGCTTAAATAGTTTCTGTAACTTGAAGATGATCGCCCGGATACATCAAACGATATTCCTGACATACATCAGTATTTGCCTGGCTTTGAACGGGTCTGCCCAGGAATGGTATGAGATGATGAAAGCCGATAACCCTAATCTCTATGAGGTGCGGGAAGCTTATGAAAAGTATTGGTCTTCTCGCAGCTTTCAAAAAGACGGTAAAACGCAATACTACAAACGATGGAAAGAGCGGATGGAACAATTTTCGGATCCTGATGGCTATTTTCAGCAACCCGGTTGGGATCAGCAACAGGACGAAAACTACCAACAAATGAAAGCCAATTCCTTGATCCCTCAAAACCGGTCGGGCAGGGGTGGCGGCTGGTACGAGATCGGCCCTAAAAGCTGGGACAGGGATGCTGCCGGTTCAGGCCATGCGCCGGGTTTAACCCGTATGAATACCGTTGAACAAGATCCCAATGATCCCGACATCATATATGTAGGTACCGCACAGGCCGGCTTGTGGAGATCCACCGACAATGGGGGCCATTGGACATGCCTGACCAATGATCTCATGGTCAAAGGTATCGGAGCGATCGCCATCGACCCTTTCAATTCGAATGTGATCTACTTCGGTGGGGAAACGGGGATCTACAAATCGCTCGACGGCGGTACTAGCTGGGCGACAAGCGGTATCACGCGCTCGTTCTATGATTTTTTCCGGGCCTGGGATCTCAAAATACATCCGGCTGACCCGGATCGTCTG
The DNA here is from genome assembly GCA_028278085.1 of Chitinophagales bacterium. Taxonomy (GTDB): domain Bacteria; phylum Bacteroidota; class Bacteroidia; order Chitinophagales; family JANQFB01; genus JANQFB01. Next base: position 1,772 of record JANQFB010000541.1, on the reverse strand, counting down.
CTCCTGGCATCTACCGATGGGTTAATGCTGTCAATTGACGGGGGGAATATCTGGACCACCGTCAGCAGCACTTATCATTTGGAAATCGAGTTTCACCCCACCGATCCGGCCATCGTTTATGCGATCCAACGGACATCGAACAGCCGCTGCGACTTTATGCGGTCGACCGACAACGGCGACTCCTTTACCATGATCAGCAATGGCACCCCGGATCCGAATCTGGGTCAGACCACCCAGCGATTGGAAATTGCCGTTACCCCCGTTGCACCGGACAATGTCTACCTGCTGGCACCCGGTAATGCCAATGGAAATGATGACGGCCTGTATGGTTTTTACCGTTCTGCGGATAAAGGCCTCAGCTTTCAATTTCTATGTTGCGGTACCGGCCCCGGAGGTATCCCGGATAGTACCAATCCCAATATCATGACCTGGAATGCCGATGGTGTTCAAACCACCGGTCAGATCTGGTATGATGTGGCGCTGGCCGTTTCTGCCATTGACCCAGATGATGTCTTTACCGGAGGGATCAACGTATGGCGCTCGTCGGATGGCGGAAACAATTTCGTTTGCAATGCCCACTGGAGTATCTGGTCATCCTATCCCAACACGCAAGACCGGTATGTTCATGCCGATATCCATGATATCAAGGTTTTCGGCTCAAAGATCTGGGTGGTTTCCGATGGCGGCATCTTTTTATCGACCGACAACGGGGATCATTTTACGGATAAAACAGCCGGTATCCAGGGGACCGAATTCTATGGCATGGGCTCGGCTTTCAATGATACCGAAGTGCTGATCGGCGGGTCCATTCATAATGGTACGATGTTGAAGGATCATAACGTATATGATGGCTGGATGTCAATATTCGGAGGTGATAGCTGGGCGGGATTCGTGAACCCGGGCAATCCCGGCATCCTTTATGCGGATAATGCCGGGGGCACCTACCGGAAAATTACCCTTAGCGGCAACCGGTTAATAGCGCCCGATGTGGTTTCTATTAACGGCCACACCTATAACAACAGCAGTTCGCTGGAATTTGACCCCCGGTATTACAACCATCTCTATCAATTTGTTACGGACACCTTACGGAAATCGACTGACAATGGTGCTTCCTGGAGCACGCTGGGAAGTGTCAGCTTGCTGGGCGGATCTACATCCCTCAGGATAGCTCCGGCAGATCCGGATATTATGTACATTGCCAATACGATCACGCCCAACAGGATCTACCGCTCCAACGATGGCGGCCAGTCATGGGCCAATGTCACACCGCCGGCTGCATTGACGGGTGGCTATGCATTCCCCAGGCTGACCTCGATGGCGATTGATGGTACGGATCCCGATAAAGTTTGGGTGGCTATCGGCACCTTTCATGCCGGGCATAAAGTACTGCTGACCTCGGACGGCGGAGCCAACTGGATCGATTATTCCGACGGTCTTCCGGATGAGGACGTTTTTGCCATTGTTCATCACCAGGGTACACAAGGAGGTGTTTATGTCGGCTCGGATCTGGCGGTCTATTACCGCAACGATACCATGGATCAATGGCAGCCGTTTATCACCGATCTTCCACCCGTCCGCTCTTCCGGCTTACAGATCATGTACGGGACCGGGAAACTCCGGAATTATACCCGTGGGAGGGGCGTTTGGGAGAGCGATCTTTTCGAGAAAACCGGGCCGATTGCCCACATAGCCGCCAATCATCAACTCCTGAGCTGCATAAAAGACAGTATTCCATTTGTGGACCATTCCACCCTAAACCTCGACGGCGCTAC
>JANQFB010000505.1 GCA_028278085.1 Chitinophagales bacterium | reverse complement strand
GCAAGGCAGAAAAGTCCAGACTTTGATTAATGGCTTCCAGGAATCCGGCACTTACCAGGTGAACTGGGCTCCCGCTAATTTGCCGGCCGGACAATATCTTTACACCCTGCAACTCAATGGACAACCCCTGACTAAAAAAGCGATTTTATTAAAGTAATTCCAATCTGGGCTATGCAGGTGATAACACCTGCCCCGGGCAACGGGCAAGGCAGAAAAGTGCAAACCCTGGTCAACGGATACCGGGAATCAGGCAATTATCAATTGAATTGGGCCCCCACTCATTTACCCGCCGGACAATACCTCTACACCCTCCGACTCGATGGACAACCGCTAACTAAAAGGGCGATTTTATTGAGGTGATCTCAGACAATGCATTGCAGGTGATAACACCTGCCCCGGGCTGTGGTTTTCTCTGATAACATCTGCCCCGGGTTGTCGTTTTCTCTGATAACACCTGCCCCGGGCTGTGGTTATCTCTGTATGTCAGGCAGGGGAAATTTAATCTCAAGGTTGGAGTAAATTGTATAAGACTGTAAGATTGATCATTGTTTGATCGGTCACTGAGATTGATCTAATTCCACTATAGGCAACTTTTCCTTCCTGGAGGGATGTTTTAGCATCTCCCGGATACGTCCGCTTTTGACCAAATATCGGACGGCGTTTTCCAGTAAGGGATTATAGTGGCGTTTGAGGGAAAGAAAGCCGAACGAAGCATCCTGTTTTTGAAAGTTAAGGGGCTCACCACGGTCTAACCGGTCCAAAACATTGATCGCGATGGGTGTACCCGCCATGGTTAATTTCAGATTGATGCTAAGGACTGTATCCTCCGCCGCTACGACAACCCTTTCCTGTCCGATGATATCCCCACCATCGATCCCTTTGGATAATTTGTGGATGGTTACCCCGATATTATAAGGATCCCAGTTCAGCAAGGCCCATTCCGTGCAAGCCACACCCCGGTAGTATGGGGAAAGCCCCCAATGGAGGTTGAGGGCCAGCCCGGCTGTATCCAGGATATGATCCTTTACGATCGAGGTGCCATGATCCAATATGACGTCAGGCTGCAGGGATGTTAAGGTTTGGAAGACTTCATCCGAATTGATGCTTTCCGTGGTCAGGGTTTTTATTTCCGGGTGAAGTTGTGGCCAATCCGGGCCCAGCATACGATCAAACACCTCACGCTCTTTATTAGAACCTAGCAACCTTTTCAAGGCAAATGCCAGCAATCCTTTCCAGCCTTTAGCCTTCAACACCCGCTTCAGGCTGCCTTTTTTCGCGGGCTTTTCGATGATCACCAGGTCAACCGGGTGCCGGGCATGGATCTGGTTGACAAACCAGGTCGTATGGGGTCGTTGCCTGATCAGGCATACCAATTTATTGGGCACGGTCTATTGGAATTGGTTATATAAATTCTTGACGCCTCCCAAGATAGACAAATCCAATCTAAATGACTGACATTGCCGGATCAAATGGTCATTTCCCGCAGGAACCATGCGGCCCAAACGGAATTCATCGGCCCCATTCAGCGATAGGGGTAATATATTCTTTCGGGTCATAGCGGTAATACCCATTTGAAGACCTTCTTCCCGGGCGATGGTTCCTATGGCAGCATTGTAGTTCCCGTTGGGATAGGAAATAGCGATGGGTTTTTGCCCGATCATGGCGGTTAAGCCTTCCTGGCAGGTTTTTATTTGTTCCCTGACCTCATCGGCGGTATAATTGGTTAAAATGGCATGGTCGGCGGTATGGTTGCCGATGTGGACAAAGGGCTCCCGGGCAAAATCTTTTAATTCCTCAACGCTCAGGGGCCTGTCCGTTTCGCTTTCCGGTACCAGCGATTGCTCACCGAAAGCTTCTTTGATCCATTTTTCAATGGCTACATTGCGCAGGGTTTTCAAATGCTTTTTTTGCCGATCCAGTTGACTGCCCTGGTGGCCCATTTGCTTAAACAAGATATCCCACCAGAATTTTTTTTGTTCCAGGATATGGTTCAGCGAAACGAAAAAAACTGCCGGAACCTGGTATTCCCGAAGGAGCGGTAAACTTCTTACATTATTATAATAGCCGTCATCGAAAGTCAGCAGGATATGGTTGTGATCCGCCGGCAGCCCGCTTACCAGGTCGGCCGGTGCCACAAATCGAAAATCATGCTGCAAATAATATTCGATAATCCTTCTGAAATGCGTAACCGTAATCGCCTGCTGCGGATCGATCAATCGCCGCTCGATCTCCGATTGATCCTTAAAAAGACTGTGGAAAAGCAAAATGATCAAACCCTTCTTTTCCCCGAATACCCGAAGCGACCATCCTGATATTGACTGGTCAACCGATTGTAAAGCTGAAAATATCCGCCGTTTCATGATCCTCGGAGTGGCTTCCGCGCTTCATTCATTTACGTTAAGCTATCAACTTGTTGGTAGGTGATCTCCTGCATGGGAAAATTGTTAAATTGAAGATATGTTAGCTATTCAAAACTCAATCCCCATGCTATAAATCGATCTTCTCTCCATTTTGCTGAATAGATTCAATCACTTTGAAGGTTGCCAGGGTGCTGGCATAGCTTTCTTCAAAGCTAATGGGTGGCGGGTCACCTTTTTGCAGGCATTCGAGGTATTCGTTCAATTCGGTTTGATGGCCCTTATCCTGGGCGGACAATTTTTTCCGCTTGACGGAGCTGCCGTATTCGATAAGGGTTTTAAAATCATCGATAACGATCGAACGTCCCGCCCCAAAAACTTCCAGGTATTCTTTAGATAAACTTTTGCTGCCATTGGAAAAGTAAGCGATCGTGGCAATACTTCCATTTTCAAAGGACAGGTTCACCGTCAGGGTATCCATCAATTGATCGGCACTATCCATCCCCCTGGCCGACAAACTTTTGATCCGGTCTCCGGCGATAAAAGCAGCCAGGTCGATAAAGTGGCAAAATTCTCCGATGATCCTTCCACCGCCGATATCCGGATCATGGATCCAATGATCTGCTGGCAGCACACCGGCATTGATCCGGTAACTGATCGCCAGGGGAACTCCGGGATGAAAGCTGTTTTTCAGGGATTTCACCAGGGGAGCGAACCGCCGGTTAAATCCCACCATCAAACTCCCTTTACCGGAACCATAAGCGGCCCTTATGTTTTCCAGCTCTTCTTCGGTCATGCATAAGGGCTTTTCTACAAACACATGCTTGTTGTTGGCTAAGGCCTCCAGCACGAAGGGCGCATGCATATGATGCCTGGTTGCAATAAAAACCGTATCGATCTCCTTATTTCCAATAACTTCCGAAGCATTACCGGTGCTCTGCCGAAAACCGAACTTATCTGCCACATTCCTGGCATTATTAGCCCTGGCCGTGGCTACGCCTATAAGATTGGCTTTCCCAGACAATACCGGCAGCAGGAAATTCTGAGCAAAGGAGCCCGCGCCGACAAATCCCAGTCCAAGGGAAGCCGGTTCGTATTTTTTATCGGGGATCTCTACCTGTTGAGATAGCTTTTTGCTCAGGTCATAAGCCAGCAGGATGCCTACAAAAGGTTCCTTTTTTTCCAGGATCAACTGGTAAGCGTCAGGCGCCTGTTCAAAGGCAAAGGTGTGGGAGATCAATTGGTCCATCCGTAACTTTTCCTGTTTCAGGAGGTCCAGGAAGGCCTGCATATTCCGGTTTTCGGTCCAACGAACATAACCATATGGATAATCAATACCTTTTTCCTCATAATCGGGATCGTAGCGACCCGGGCCATAAGATGCCGACATCCGGAGATCGAGCTCTTTGCGGTAATAGTTTTTCCGGCTGAATCCCGTAGGTACCACACCCACAATCACCACTTTCCCTTTCCGCCGGCAAAGTACGCCCGCCAGTTCCACCGGATCCAGCGAGGAGGTGCCCGCCGTAATGATCACGGCATCCGTACCATATCCTTGCGTAGCTTCCGATATCACTTGCTCAACATCCGGATGGTCCCTCGTGATAGCCAGGTCCGCACCGGTTTTTTGGGCGATGGCTACCTGGCGGGGATC
>JANQFB010000477.1 GCA_028278085.1 Chitinophagales bacterium | reverse complement strand
TGTCATTTAGCGGCACCCAAGGCAAGTTATTGTTGTCATGGGCAAACTTGTTTTGAAGCGCCTTACGGTTGCCTTCTGCATCTACCCCTACATTGAAGTCGGCGAAGAAAAATCTGCCGATATAGCTGATCCCTCCAAAAATGATCCCCTTAGACGACCCACTACCTAAAACCACCTCGCCCGATTGGGTTCTATCGGTATATACCCCGTGTAAGCCTCCTCTACCCGGATCTCTTACGGCGTTATGTTCATCAATATTTTCCCGGACATCCCCAGGCTTTCTGAATTCACCGGTAAAGAACTTATACCCGAATAAGATCATTTTAGTATTGCCCAATTCTCTTCCTATCACGGGGTCTCTCCACCTTTTAAAGGGCAGGTCCAATTCGACTATCAAACGGGTTGATCTGAACCGGTCGCCTTCATCACCCCAGTTGACCAATGGAAGACCACCATCATTTTCGTAATACCCTTTGAACATTGAAAAGGTAAATGCCATAAACCCGGTTCTTTGGGTCGTTCCCCTGCTATCGGCATATTGGTGCAAGCCGAAAGTATAGGATACCAATCCATATAAATTATTGGCCCCGGGGGTCCAGTCGTGTTCCAATATATCTTCATAGCCTCTACCCCAACTACGATGATTGGCAAAGCTCTTTCCTCTCGGGCTCTTTCCCTTTCTAACCCTGCTGTTGTTCACCCAACCGCCCATCAACCTGAAAATCGAAGGAGCCACCGTGATGGAAGGGGAACCAATGGCTTCAACATATACATTTTTAAGGCCTGCCCCAACTTCCCCAAATTCATTATTAAAGCTTACACTGCCACTCACCGAAGCGCTGACATCAACAACGGGATTTAAAAAAGTCACATACATGCCTGCACTCAGGCGTATCCTGTTGGCATTGGCTCCGGCAACAAACTCAACATTTGCACCAATACCCCATTCAATACCCGCCAAGGCATCATGGGGCCCGTTGTTCGAGTAGGCTCCTGCAGAAATATTGCCACCCCTGGTGCTTATCAAACCCACATCTCCTCTCGGATCTGCCGTTATTACCGGGTTATCATCCATCCCTGCATAAGGGCTCCAATCTGCCACTGATGCCGGGTCGAAGCTCAACCATCTGCCCAACCTCGGATCGTATTGCCGGAATTCGGTGGTATAGCTATTCCCCAGGCCCTTGATGTCGTCGTCCTTTTCCATCCCATTGTAGGCAAAACGGTAATCAGCGCTGTTGTAATGCCTGCCGGGTTGCAACATGCCATAAGCATAGTAATTGAAATACACCAATACTTCCGCCTCGAATTGTTCGGGGCCGGAAGGGCCGATTGTAGATAGTTTTCTGTCGGAGGTCACTACCCGCACATTGCCCAGGTGGTCTTTGATCTCGTAGTTTTTGTGATCGAGCTGCCGGGAGGCGGCCAGGTGGCTAACGGGAGCAATCAAGATAGTATCTACGCAGGTTTTATGCACCTGCAGCGGCAGCCCACCGGTTAGCTTGTGGTTACCGCCGGCTACATTGAAAATGGCAATATCGGTTACGGGATCGTCCGGGTTGCCGATCACTTTCAAATGTTTTTTATTCGTTTCGGCAAAATACATCTTACCGTCTTTACCCCGCCTGATATCGCCGTGGCCTTTACCCCTAAGCTGGTTCTGCGAAGCTCCGCTGTTAAGGTTCAGGCGGTTGACTGCCCAAGGAAAACTGGCAGACACCGTATTGGCTGTATAATAGAGATATTGACCGGCAGGTGAGAAATCCAGGTTCACCGGTACGAAACCTTTGGGTTGGACATAGGAGGCCGGTGGCGACAAACTGCCCAATCGATTGCCGACTTTCCATAAACGCAATTCTCCGCGTGTAACACCGGAAACCGATCGTACATTGGCTATGGCAAGGAGGCGGCCGTCCGGGGAAAGCTGCATTTCACCATGGCCTTCCGGATCAACGGAGGGGAAGTAAGCCATGATCTGCGGAGGGCTGAATCCCGAAGCGGTGATCGTATAGCCTATGACCTCCCCGGCATCCGGTTTAGTGGCGCTGAATTTGCGGAAAAATACTTTGACCGTGTCATGGCATAATGCTGCTGCGACCATGCCGCTGCCATAGGTATTGGCCAATAGACCTTTGCTGATGATCGTGCTCGTACCCAGGTCCAGCGGATTATTTTTGCTGATCACTTCACCTTGCGGTATAGCAGACGTACCATTGCCAGGCAAAGCCATATCGATCTCATGGTAATACAGTTGCCGGTTGTAATCGACCGTGAACAGGTAAAATCGATCTTGTGGCCCCGGCTTCCTGACGATGATGGAATTCTTGCTGCTATAAGACAGGATATCCCTGCCTCCCGGCATCACCGCACCGGTGCTGTCGAAAACTACGGCGGTATGGAAATTCACCTGGTCGGAGGAAGGGGTATAGGCGACAACCTGGACGTTTTGCAACTCATCTTCCGCCACAGCAATGTTCTCCCCCGGCCATTGGTTGGTGCTGTTAAAGAGTTGCAAAACCGGAGCAGCGCCATCTTCGAATTCAAGCCCCTTGATCTTGTTGCTGAAACTGAATGTTCCGGTACTTCTCCACAAAGGGAAGAACAGATGCTTTAATTCTGTGTGATGATTAGCCTTCAGGTATTCGACCGTTTCAACTTCCGGTCCCGGTTTATCCACGGGTTTTCCATTCACCTGCACAACCACTGGTCCTGTACGCACCCCGATCCTGCCACTGCCGTAGATGGGCTGCTCTACCATTTCCACAATGGTCTGGATAAATGGTCGAGGGGGATCCGGTTTATACGGTAACACTTCCAAGGGAGGCGGTAGAAACCTGTCGTTGCCCAGTTGCAGCCGGTTGTACTTTCGATAGACACTGATCAGCGCGCCATTGACATCATAGACGTAGTAGGTCGTTTCCCCCTTAGCCAGGGCCGGTTTCAATACACCACCTCTTCCCGGTTTGAAGATCTTCATCACCCGCAAACCATTGCCGTCATACACAAATTCAAGGGTATCACCGGTGGATCTTTTCACCAGCCGTTTGATCAGGGATCTGGCCGTCCATTCGATCGTATCGATGTCTGCCGCCTGATCTTTGGTGAGATTGCCGATATCATCATAGCGGTAATTATCAACCGCCTGATCATCGATATCCGACCGGTACCAGGCCGGATCGATCGCATCATCCACATGGTTCAACCGGTTTGTATTCGGATCATAGTGATAAGTAAGCTGATCCATCGGCAACTGATGACCGGCATAGCCATTCCGTTCCAGATGGGTTAAATTGCCATTCGGATCATAAGCATAGGTGGCCGCATAGTCGGAAGTTTTTTGCCAGGCGCTGCCATCATGATATTGCATGGCATGACCGATCAGCCGCCCGAGCTGGTCATATCGATACCGGTGCCCGGTTAGCTGTTCATATTGCAGCGCCTGGCCCGTGGGGTTTGGAGCGGTATGTGCGACCATGCCAGCTATATTTCCGTCATACAACTGCCTTTCCGGCGCCAGGTGAAAGGCATCTGTGGTATTGAAAGGGGAGCCGGCCCGGTTAAAATCCCCATCATAATAGTTTAGGGTCTGACCATAAACATCCCCGGGAAAATGTGCATTCGGGGAAGCGGACCGACCATCCTCACCCGGATCCTTAGCCCGGTCATCACTGCCATGATTGATGCCTTTCAAACTGCCCAATAGGGTATAGGTAAAGTCGATGCCCTGTAATTTATCCTCTCCAAGCATAACCCTGCGCAACTGGTCGTCCAGGTGATGTTCATAGGTGATGTCTGTGTCCCAGATCTCGCCATCGGTCGAGGTTTCCACCTTTTCTACCCGTTGGTTGATATCATAGGTGTAACGGTGGAAGAATTGGTCGGCGCGACCCTCGTTATAAGTAAAAAGATCGGGTTTGCCAGTGAAGACATTGAATTCGGTCCGCAAATAAGTCCTGCCCAGGCCCGGCAGCTCCCGGATCACCCATTCGTAATTGGCATGGAGGTCGTAACTAAAATAGGTATAGACATCATCTTCGGTATAAGTATAGCTCAGCTTGTTGTAGATATTCCGTTGCGAACGGCCATCCAGGTAGGCCACACCGGGAGCAGGTTTGGAATAAACAGACCAGGTCCTTTCCGTTCCTGTAATCGGGAAGCTCATATCATCCGTATGGCTGGCAAAGTCAGCGGGATTCTCATCACTGATCCCGGTTTCGACAATGCGGTTGTAACGGTCGTACCGGATATAGGCATACTGATCCGTGGCCTTCATCCGGGAGTCTTGTGAAAAACGGAGGCGTCCGTTGCGATCGTGGAAATAAGCCATTTCTCCCCGGTCGGGCGACTTGGTGTGGATCAATTGTCCCAGCGAATTATACCGGTGTTCGGTGATGTACCGGTGGTTGGGATGCTGATCCCTGTTGGAAGAGGAAAGGTCAACGCCTTTGGGCGGTACGGTTTTGATCACCCGCCCGGCACGGTCGTAATAGGACAGGCTGTAGTGATGATAGCTTAGGCTGTAACTTAGGATCAAGCGATCATTGATATTATTCCTGTCGAGGCATTCGGAAGCATAGGTGGAATCGAGCTTTTCCAATTTGGCGTCTATCGCACCGGCCGCCTGATGATCAAGGTAAACACCCAAGTAAGCAGCAGCCATTTCTTCGCACGACAAGGGCTCGAAGACATGCCCCAGCGGGATCTCTGCCGGCATCCATCTAAAGCAAACAGCCGGACAGCAGATGGAATCCAGGCAAAAATCGGTGACCACCGTCTGCATGATATCCCTGTCCAGGCAATGGATCACATACACCAGGTCACAGCCCAACAACAGGAATTCGGACGGATAATCGACGCTGACACAAACAGAATCCAAAGGCGGGGTACAGGCGCCTATGAAAGCTTCGGGTAACTTGAAGTAGCCGCCGCCCTGCTCCCGGGAGGCCTCCAACCCGTCGTTCAGAAAATCCAGGAGGAATTGCTGCAATTCCGCACCCCTGAAAACGAGATCGAAACTATCGGGGCATAGAGTATCTTTGGGAATACTGATCTCAAAGGCATACAACATGGCCGCCTGCATGGCTTCCAGTTCCGCTTCATTACCCACACTGACGATCGTACCCGGATTGACAATGCTATAGTTGACCGTCAGATCACAATTCCCCATACAATTATATACCAAAGCCCAGGCGCTGCATTCGATCTCCCTTATCGTAATATCTTTGGCAGGATCGAAAGGATGAGCCATGAAGGTGTTGGTGGCATCCATCCGGTAGCCCAACGCTTCGTATTCGGCGATGATCGCGAATTTGAAACTGCTGAACCGGGACGTGCAACGCCTCCGGCAGGAATCTTCAAGGCCCTCCACCGTGTTCAGGATATCGGTATTCGTTGGTGTGGGTGCCGTAACGTCGAGGCTGTTCAGGCAACTATAAAATTGAAACAGGGAGTCGGAGGTGAAACCGGAAAAGGTGAAATACCCGGTCCCTGCAAACACCGGGCAAGGGGCGCTGGCACAATAAACATTTTCACATTCCACCCGGGGATCGGTATGATCGTATGCAAAAAATGCATAGGCATGGGATAAATAGCCGGGGTTGGCAAAGTCGGGACCAAAAGGCCGGGAA